>CALMYC010000325.1 GCA_937873385.1 uncultured Flavobacteriales bacterium
GTCGTGGCGGGCGTGCTGCTGCCACTCTACTACCGGCTGCAGGTCACCAGCATTTACGGCTACCTCCGCGAGCGCTTCGGCATGCAGAGTTACCGCACCGGCGCCTCGTTCTTCATCCTCAGCCGCCTGGCCGGGGCCACGATCCGGATCTTCGTGGTGCTCAACGTGATCCAAGTGTTCATCCTGGACGGGATGGGCATCCGCTTTGAACTGACCGCCTTTGTGGTCATGCTCATGATCGTCCTGTACACGCTCAAGGGCGGCGTGAAGACGATCGTGTGGACGGACACCCTGCAAACCTTGTTCATGCTGGCGGCCCTGGTCGGCACCATCATCTACATCACGCACAGCCCCGGCCTGGGTGATTGGCTGCCGGCCATCAAGGAGAACGGCAGTACGCGCATCCTCGATCTCGATTGGCGCAGCGACAGTTTTTTCCTCAAGCAAGTGCTCGCCGGCATCTTCATCACCATTGCCATGACGGGCCTTGACCAGGAAATGATGCAGAAAAACCTCAGCGTGGCCACCTTGGCGGGCAGCAAGAAGAACATGCGCGTGTTCAGCGTGGTCCTGCTGGGCGTCAACCTGCTCTTCCTGCTTTTGGGATCACTGCTCTACCTGTACATCCAACGCAATGGCCTGTCCGTGCCGCCCCATAGCGATGACGTATTCCCCACCCTCGCGCTTCAGCACTTCCCGCCTTGGCTGGGCCTCCTCTTCATCGTGGGGGTGATCAGTGCCTTGTTCCCCAGCGCGGACGGGGCGCTCACGGCACTTACCGCCAGCACGTGCATTGACTTGATCGGCATCCGCGACCGCGGCTGGGACGAAGTCCGCCAGAAGCGTGTGCGACAACGGGTACACCTCGGCATGGCCGTGCTGTTCCTTCTGTTCATCCTTTACTTCCATTGGTTGGCCACACCAACGGTGATCAAAACGCTCTTCGACATCGCCGGGTTCACCTACGGCCCCTTGCTGGGCCTGTTCGCGTTTGGCATCCTGTGCAAGGCCAGGCCGGATGAACGCTGGGTGCCTTGGGTGTGCATCGCTGCTCCCATCCTCACTTACTTCCTGCGGCTGTACTCCGAGGAACTGCTCTTCGGCTACAAAATGGGCTTCGAAGTGCTCCTGGTGGTCGCGGGCCTGACCATGCTCGGACTTTGGGCTGCATCAAGGCCGAAGGTGGCTTGAACGGCATCCCGGCGGGCAACGGATCTTCCGCTGCTCCCGTCCTTCCGCGGCAAGGATTCGTAATCTTGTGGGGACCCCATGCAACGAACATCCATCCCATTGCTGGCCATCGGCTTGGTGATCGCCGTATTCCTCGCTTGCCGCAAGGCCCCCTCCCTGCCACCCGCTGTTCCTTCCTCCACCATCTCCACGGTGGTGTTCAACATCGATTCGGTGCCGTACGCCAGGCTCAGCCAGTACCACTTCTTTGAAGGCACGATGGCCGACCTTCAACCTGTGGACGGCGTATTGCCGTATGCCCCCATCACGCCTGCTTTCGGTGACTATTCCAGCAAAGCACGTTTCGTTTGGATGCCGCCCGGGCGCAAAGCCAGCTATGTGGCGGACGGCCGGTCATTGGAATTCCCGGAAGGCACCGTGCTGATCAAGACCCCGTACTACGACCAAGTGCTTCCGAACCACAACCGCCGTGTACTGGACACGCGGCTCATGATCAAGAAGAACGGCACTTGGGTTTTCGCGGAATACGTGTGGAACGTGGAACAGACCGAAGCATACCTGGACCTCAACGGTGTCAACGTGCCCTTGACCTGGGTGGACCCGGACGGCCAGCCGCATGACGAATTGTACCATGTCCCCTCTGAAGGGGAATGCGGTGCTTGCCACAAATACTTTGACGGGCGGACGCCCATCGGCACCAAGCCGCAGAACCTCAATCGGACACTGACCTACAGCGAAGGCCCAATGAACCAACTGGCCAAATGGGTGGCCCAAGGCTACTTGGATAACGGATATCCGGCCACCATTGAAACAGTGGCCAAATGGGATGACCCGGATGAACCGATGGACAGGCGCGTGCGGGCATACCTGGACATGAACTGCTCACATTGCCACTTTGCCGGCGGCTTTTGCAGCTACCGGCCCATGCGTTTGGACTGGCAGGAAACCGCAGACCCCGTGAACCTTGGTGTCTGCGTGCCTCCCCAGGACCCGTTTGCTCCCGGGGTGGACTACATTGTCCATGCAGGCAACGCAAACCGTTCCATGCTTTACTACCGGATCAATTCCACCGAGGAAGCCGTGCGCATGCCTTTGCTTGAACGCACGGTAAAGCACCAGGAAGCGGTCCAACTGATCGGCGATTGGATCAATTCCTTGCCGGACACATGCCAATAACCCCCACCTTCAAAACCGAACCGATGAAAAGAACGCTATTCACCATGGTGACGGGCCTGCTGGCCTGGCAGGCCGGAGCCCAGAACAGTTGCGCCACGGCGGTGCCCTTAATGGTGCCGGGCAATTATTACATCAGCCAGGTGGACGGCTCCGAGATTCCCGAACCGGTATGCGCCACGGGAGGCGACATGGCCACGGCAGGTGAATGGTATGCCTACACGGCCACCATGGACACCGCCATCACCGTTACCACGGACCTGCCGCAGAACAACGGGGTGGACACCCGGGTTCAGGTGTACGTGGGCAGCTGCGGAAACTTGACGTGCTACGCCGGCGATGATGATTCCGGCAACGGATACACCTCCATGGTGACGTTCAATGTGCAAATGGGCACCACCTATTACATCGCGTTCGACAACCGGTGGACTTCCTCGGGGTTCACCTTCCATGTGGGATTTGCGGGGCCCGGGCCTGAAGTGAACGGGTTTTCCACGGTGTACGTGCCCACCAACGGCATGGCCTATTGCGTGGTGGACATGAACAATGACGGATTGGACGATGCCGTGTCCGTAACGGCAAACACCATCACGATCAATTACCAGAACAGCGGCAACGGATTTACCACCACCACATACAACACAGCCACGGCCTCCAACACGCCATCCTGGAGCATGTGCGCGGGTGACCTCGACGGCAATGGCTACAACGACCTGGTCTATGCAAGCGGAGGCTTGACGTTCATGATGGCCAACGATTCCGGAAACGGCTACACCACGGTAAACCAACCGCAGTATATTTTCTGCCAACGATCCAACACGGTGGACATCAACAACGACGGGCGCCTGGATGCCTTCAGCTGCCACGACGTGGCCCCGAACGTGTACTACATTAACAACGGGAACGGGACTTGGACGTGGCACCAAGGGGGGTTGGGCGACACACCGGACGGCGGTAATTATGGCTCCATCTGGGTGGATTACAACAACGACGGCCTGGTGGACATGTTCATCGCCAAGTGCCGCGGCGCGGGTTCACCCGCCAGCATCGACCAGCTCTGGCGCAACAATGGCGATGGCACATTCACCGACGTGGCAGCGGCCATGAACCTGGCGGATTACCAGCAGAGCTGGTCCTCCGCATGGGCGGATTTTGACAACGACGGCGACATGGACGTGATGATCGGGGCAAGCTCCTTCACCGGCGGCGGGCATAAATTGATGCGCAATGACGGCACCACCTTCACCAACGTCACGGCGAATTCAGGCTTCGACATGTTCACGGGCACCAGCATCGAATTCATTGCCCGCGATTTTGACAACGACGGCTATGTGGACGTGCTGGGCGGGGGCGCATTGATGCACAACAACGGGAACATGACCTTCACGCAAGTGGCCGTCCCGTTCTCCAACGGGCCCACAGGCGACCTGGACCACAACGGTTTTGTGGATGTGCAGAACGGAAACACCATTTACCTGAACGCGGGGAACACCAACCACTGGCTCACTGTGCACACGGTGGGCACCGTGAGCAACACCAACGGCATCGGTGCACGCGTGGAACTGACCAGCCCCTTGGGCACACAGATCCGTGACATCCGCAGCGGTGATGGCTTCCGGTACATGAGCAGCCTCAATGCGCACTTTGGCATCGGCACCGACACCACGATCAACAGCGTTACGGTGCGCTGGCCGTCCGGCATTGTGAACACCGTGGAAAATCCCCCGGTCAACGGCCTGATCACCATCATTGAGGATCCCGCCGGTTCGGTTGGCATCCCGGAACAAACCACAGCAACGATCGGCGTCTTCCCGTCACCGGTTTCCAACATGCTCCATATACAAGCACCCTTGGGGCTGAACGGGAATACGGCCTCCGTCCTCAACCTCGCGGGCCAGGTGGTGGCACGCCACTTGATCCTTCACGGCAGCATCGACGTTTCCGGCCTTCCCGGCGGCATCTACTTGTTGAAGGTGGAAACCAAGGTCGGCTTGCAATTGGCCAAGTTCGTGAAACAGTAACGAGACTTGGCGGGTGTGTTGGAGGCCGGTCCCCAGGGGACCGGCCTCCTTGCTTCCCTCCTCACCCCCATATCTTTCGCCATGAGCCGGGGATTCGTGAAGGAGGAGGACCAGGAAGAACCGGTGTTCATTCCACCTCGCGCCCCGCTGCCTCCCGGTTTTGACAACCTGGTAACCTCGCGCGGCCTGCGCCTCCTGCACGAAGAGCGGGTGCAACTGGAAAAGGACCGCAAGCAGGTGGACCATACGGAAGGCCCCGCGCGGAGGAGGGCGCTGGCCGAGCTCAACGGACGGCTTGCCCAGCTGGACGAACGGATCTCCAATGCGCGGATTGTGGAGACAAACGACGCTCCTGACGCACGTGTCCGATTCGGCTGCACGGTAAGGTTCCTCATCATTGCAGGGCCGCAACACGGTACACGGCGCACGTTCACGCTGGTCGGCGTGGACGAAGCGCGCGTGGCCGAAGGGCGGATCGCCTACACTTCACCAATTGCACAGGCACTGATGGGCAAAGCACTTGGGGAAAGAGTGGAATTCAAACATGGGAACAGCTTGCAGGTCCTGGCGGTGGAGGAGGTTTCATGGCCTTCCGGCGAACCGGGCTGAACGGTACCACAGGGAACCCCGGTTTGGCTTTGAAGTGCTCATGCAGTACTTTGCCTTCCCATTCCACCCGTCGAACCTCGTACCTAAACCGCCATGATCCCATTTGTACCTTCCGCACGCCTGCTTTCAGTTCCATTTGCGGCGCTTCTCCTGGCTTCACCCATACACTCCCATGCCCAAAGCAACTGTGGTGCATTTGCAGGCACGGTGTCCGTGGATGTGGGGCCCATCTGTCTGGTCCAGGGCCAGGCGCAACTCATTGGGGTACCCTCCACCGATGCAGCCGTTCCGGCAGGCTTTGCCAGCACCTACCTGCTCTCACGCACGAACAGCCTGATCATTGAGCAGATCAATCCCATTCCCAGTTTCACGGTGGGCACGGTGGATGTGTGGCGCATCCACCGGTTGGTCTATGATCCCGCCAGCTTGGATCCGGGGAGCCTCCAACCGGGCACCAGCAGCATCTACGACCTGCAATCCATGATCTCCCAAGGGGGCGGGCCCGCTTGTGGCAGCCTGAGCATGACCAATGCGGCGGTAAAGACCATGGAATGTGAACCACCCTGCATTGCCTTTGCCGGGGGCATGTCCATCGACAGCACCACCGTGTGCCTGCAAAACGGACAGGCCGTGCTCACTGCCTCGCCCACAGGAACAGCCATCCTTCCGCAAGGGTTCGAGCAGCGATTCCTGCTCACGCGCACCAACGGGTTGATCATTGAACAGGTCGGCAGCACACCATCATTCACCGTGAGCTCCGTGGACGTATGGCGCATCCACAGCCTTGTATATGACCCCAGCACCTTGGACCTTGGCAACATCCAGTTCGGGGCCACTTCCGCCTATGACCTGCAGAACATGCTGCTTCAGGGAGGCGGGTCCATTTGTGCCAGCCTTGATATCAGCGGTGCGCCTGTAAAAACGGGAGCATGCAGCAATCCCTGCACGGCCGCTGCCGGCACCACCAGTGCGGATAATCCGGACCAATGCCTTGAGAACGGCGCAGCCGTTCTGCACATCACCCCGGACGGTGCCGCAGTGGTGCCCAACGCATTCACCACCGTGTACATCCTGAGCATCGACGATGCCCCGATGACCTTCCTTGCCGTTTCCGCCGACCCGGAGTTCACGGTCAATGCCGCAGGGGCATTCGTGGTCCATGCCTTCGTGTACAGCCCGGCCACATTCAACCTGAACACGATCATTCCGGGCACCACCACCATTGGGGAACTTGACGAACAATTGCTGCAGGGTGAAGGGACGATCTGTGCGGCACTGGACCTTGAGGGGGCTTACTTCCAAGTAGCTGATTGCAATCCGATGTGCA
>CALMYC010000326.1 GCA_937873385.1 uncultured Flavobacteriales bacterium
CCGCTGGCTGCTGCCATCGGTGCCGCTACCGTCATCGTAACCGTGGTAGGCTCCGTAGATGTAAAAGTTCCCGTTATTGGTCGGCACAAGGCCACCTATGTAATTGTACCAACCCCACGGTTCTGAGGTTTCCCACCATTGATAGCCACCAGAGCCGGGGCCGTTAAAAAGGTTGTCAAGTAAGTTGCCGGCCGTGTCGATCAGGGCAATACTGGCCCGTGGTTGCCCATCAATCTCGGAGAAGGATCCCGTGATGATGTAGGAATCCAAACCCAATGGTGTAATTGAACGGACAATCTCATTGGCAGAATGTCCGAGCACCGGATTGAAATTGCGGACGACCGGGCTGTGAAAAGTGGGGTCCATGCTGCCGTCCGGCATCAGACGCATCAGGTTCAACGTGTCCCCGTTGTCCAACCAGGAAGGATCCCCGCTGATCAACAGTTTACCGTTGGGCAGTGGGAGTATGGCCTTGATGTTCACGTATCCGGGCGGGCCATGGAACGTGGTGTCCAAGGCACCATTCTGCATCACACGGAAGGCGGTGCTGGCCAGTTCGTGACCGTCGAAATTCCAAGCATACCCCGAGCAAATGAATTTCCCGTCCGGCAATGGGAACAAATGAAAGATGGCAGCGCTGGACCGCCTATGGACGCGCGTAGTATCCAAGTAGCCTTGGTTGGTGAACCAGATCAAGCCATATTCGCCCACAAAGCCACGTATGCTGTCCTGCAGGTAGTGGGAGCCGCTCACCAGCACCCGCCCGTCCGGGAACACGTAGTAGTCGCCGCCTTGACCGATGTTAAAGTAGGGTATTTGATACATTGGCTTATACGCCGTATCAATTGCACCGTTCAAATGAAACCTTCTAATTCCTTGGCCATTGCCGCAGTAATACCCATCCTGCCATGGAGTGATTTTACCACCCATGTAACCGTATTGAAATTCAGTATTCCTGCTCCCGTCCGCATGGAGGCGCGCCCCGGAATGCTCAACGGGCCATTCTCCCGGTATGGAGATCTGCCCTGAAACGATCACATCCCCATCAGGGAGGGGGAGGATGCTTGCCAGATAAACAGACTGGGCGTTTAACCTGAAGTTGGTGTCCAGGTCAAAGGGTTGTTGCGGCCATGCCGCACTGGCCACCATACTGGCGGCCAGTGCGATCATGGTCTTCAATACGGTTGGCCGTTTCATGGCCTCACCACCAACTTTTGTGCATCCACGTGCTTGCCGGCGTTCACCAAGTCCACGGTGTAGCTGCCGGGCGCCAGGCGGCGGCTGTCGTACACGGCTTGACCTTCCACTTGCGAAACCGGGATCTGGTCCAGCTCGCGGCCGGTGGCGTCCCGGACGATCAATCGGGCTTCGTCCGGCTTGGCTTCCAACCGGTAATCGATGGCCACCCATGCATCAGCAGGGTTCGGCGAAAGCTTTAACATGGTTGTTGAGCCCACTGCCCTGGACACGGGTTTCCGCATAAACATCGGCTGGCTGCCTTCGCCTCCGGAGAGCGGTGCACGGCAAATGCCGTAACCAAAGCACAGCAGGTTCTGAGCCCATTCCGCCGGGCAGACGTAATAGCCTTCCACCAGGGCCTGCAAGGCGGTCACTTCGCCCTCGTTCAGTTCGGCATCGCTGCGCCCTGCGTTGCGCCATCCCTGCACCAGGCCGATGTACTGCTTGGTGCGGTCCTTTTCGCTCACTTCCTTCTCGCTCAGCTTGAACTCCACCGGCAGGCGGTCCATCACGGCAAAGGCACTATCAAAGTTGTCCTGCTGCAAATAGGTGAGGATCTCCATTTAGCGGGCATCGGGCGTGCGCAACACTTGCAGGGTGGCGCGGATGCGTTCCACCTGTTCGGCAAGCGTATCGGTCTGGTAGGTGGCCAAGGTCATGTCCAACGCTTGCGTCATTTTTTCATTTGGTTTGGGGGATTGAGGCAATGTATTGGCAGAAAATCTTGTTCGGGAAAACAAGATGGGCGCATTCTATACAAGTCCAAGATCCGCAGCACCACCGAAAGCTTGCGTCCACTGTGATGTTCCACAGTTCGGCACGATTCTCCCCGAAGGGCGCGAAGGAGAGTATTCAACAGGCGGTATTCCGGCCTGCTATTCGAAGTTTAGACCGGCCTAAAGGCACTTGAACAGATCGAACGGCTCCTTGCACGTATTGCACTTGTACAGCGCCTTGCACGCCGTGGAGCCGAAATGGCTCACCAGCACCGTATCCGTGCTGCCGCATTGGGGACATGCCGTGACCGGGGCACCACCCTTCAACGTGCGGATGTCCGCTGAATGCGGGGGAGGGGCGATGCCGTAGTCCAGCAATTTCTTCCTTCCGCGTTCGCTGATCCAGTCGGTGGACCAGGCAGGGGAGAGCGCCTGCTTCACGCTGAACCGTTCAATGCCTGCATCATGCAAGGCTTTTTCCACGTCAATCTTCATCACGTCCATGGCCGGGCAACCGCTGTAGGTGGGGGTGATGGTCACTTCCACTTCATCGCCCAAGACCTTCACTTCGCGGAGTACGCCAAGTTCCCGGATGCTGATCACCGGGATCTCCGGGTCCTTTACTTCTTCCAGAAGCTCTTCAATGTCCGCAACCGTTGGCATTAAGCGAAGTTACCACTCCACGCCGGGATAGCTGCGTTGCAGGGTCTGCATTTCGGCGAGCATGGGGCCGAGGTGTTCGGTATGCACGCCCTTTTTGCCGCCGCTGGCCATCCAGCCGTCCGCCGGGCGCGTCAATGTGGCTTCCTTCAAGACGCGGTCCACGGTGGCGCTCCATTCCATGCGAATGGTGTCCAGTTTCGGTGCAATTCCGGCTTGGGCGAGGACTTCCTCGGCTTCATCCGGTGTGAACAGTTCGCCGGTATAGCGCCACAGGTCGTCCAGGGCTTCCTGCGCCCGCCTGTGGCTTTCGTCCGTGCCGTCGCCGAAGCGCACCAGCCATTCGCTGCTGTGGCGCAGGTGGTAGGTCACTTCCTTCACCGCTTTTTCGGCAATGCCTTTCAGGCGTTCATCCTTGCCGGTGGCAAGGGCTTGCTGCAACGGCAGGTGGAACGCGTCAAACAAAAAGCTGCGCACGATGGTGCGGGCGTAATCGCCTTTGGGCAGTTCCACCAAGTGTACGTTGAGGTATTCGCGTTCGCCGCGCAAATAGGCCAGGGCATCCTCGGAGCGTCCCTTGTCCTCCACCTCCCCGGCGTATGTCAAGTAATTGCGCGCTTGGCCGATGAGGTCCAAGGCGATGTTGGCTTGGGCGATGTCCTCTTCCAGCACGGGCCCATGCCCGCACCATTCGCTGTTGCGGTGCCCAAGCACAAGGCTGTTGTCGCCCAAGCGCAAGGCGTAACGGAACAGGGCTTCTTGAACGGTCATGTCAGATGTACTTCACGCCTTCCGGCATGGGGTAGAAAGTGGGGTGCCGGTACACTTTGTCGTCTGCAGGGTCGAAGAAGGCGCCCTGGTCCTCCGGCCGGCTGGCATGGATGTCCGTTGCGCGCACCGCCCAGATGCTGTTGCCCTCATTGCGGCGGGTGTACACGTCACGGGCATTTTCAACGGCCATTTGCGCATCTGCGGCGTGCAGGCTGCCCACATGCTTGTGGTCCAGGCCGCGCTTGCTTTGGATGAAGATCTCCCAAAGGGGCCAGTCCTGCTCGTTCTTGGAACTCATGGTTTATCGGTGGTTTCTGGAAGTGACCTGACAACTGACAACAGACAACTGAAAACTGAAAACGGACAATTAAGCCGCATTCCTTTCCCCCTTCTTCGCAGCGTAGGCCAGCGCTGCCTCCCGCACCCACGCCCCATCTGCATGGGCCTTTTGCCGGGCTGCCAAGCGCTCCGCATTGCAGGGGCCGTTGCCGCGGATCACCTCATTGAACTCGGTCCAGTCGATCTCGCCCCAATCGTAATGCTGGGTGGCCTCGTTCCACTTCAGTTTGGGATCGGGGATTTGGAGACCCAGGTATTCGGCCTGGCTCACGGTGCGGTCGATGAAGATCTGCCGCAGCTCGTCGTTGCTCTGCCGCTTGATCTTCCACTTCAGGCTCTGCGCGCTGTGCGGGCTGTCCTTGTCGCTGGGGCCGAACATCATCAGGCTGGGCCACCACCAGCGGTCCAGCGCGTCCTGTGCCATGGCCTTCTGCTCCGGCGTGCCTTTGCTCAATGTGACCAGTATGTCGTAGCCCTGCCGCTGGTGGAAGCTTTCCTCCTTGCAGATGCGCACCATGGCCCTGGCATACGGGCCGTAACTGGTGCGGCACAGCATCACTTGGTTCATGATCGCGGCGCCGTCCACCAACCAGCCAACGGCCCCGATGTCCGCCCACGTGAGGGTGGGGTAGTTGAAGATGCTGCTGTACTTGGCCGTGCCGCGGAGCAATTGGTCCACCATCTCATCGCGCCCGGTGCCCAAGGTTTCCGCCGCACTGTACAAGTAGAGCCCATGGCCGGCCTCGTCCTGTACCTTGGCCAGCAGGATGGTCTTGCGGCGCAGGCTGGGTGCCCGGGTGATCCAGTTGCCTTCGGGCAGCATGCCCACGATCTCGCTGTGCGCGTGCTGGCTGATCTGCCGCACCAGGTTCTTGCGGTAGCCCTCGGGCATCCAGTCCCTGGGCTCGATTTTCTGTTCGGCGTCCACTTTCTGCTGGAACAAGGTCTCTTGTTGATCGGCTGGCATGGGGAATCTATGGTGCAATTGCGGGAGGCTAAGGTAGTGGACGGCACATGATAGCGCCGGCTGATCATGCACATTTCAAGGGTTCACGGCGGCGGCTACTTTTGCCGGTCCGCAGGGATCGGCCCTGTGCACTATTCCAAGCATGTCCGTTATCCCACCCCGCATGGCCCGTTTCAATACACTTCCTGTCTCCAGTGTGCACCGTGAAACGGATGACAGCATCGTGATCGGTTTTGTGATCCCCCCGGAGCTCCGGGGCGATTACACCTTCATTCACGGCCAATACCTGACCCTGAAGGTGCCGGTGAACGGGGAGGAGTTGCGCCGCAGCTATAGTATTTGCAGCAGCCCGCTTGACCCGGAGGAAGTGAAGATCGCCGTGAAGCGCGTGGACCGCGGGCGTGCATCCACCTACTTGGTGGAGAACCTGAAGCCGGGGATGACCTTGGAGGTGATGACGCCGATGGGCAGCTTCTACACGCTGCTGAATGTCGCCCACCGCAAGCACTACGCCTGCTTTGCCGGCGGGAGCGGCATCACGCCCATCCTCAGCATCATCAAAACCGTCCTGCGCACCGAGCCCCACAGCGGCCTCACACTGTTCTATGGCAACACCGATGCCGACCGGATCATCTTCCGGAGGAACCTCGAGGAATTGCAGGCCAAGTACAGCGACCGCCTCGCGGTCTACCACATCCTCACGTTCGGGCAGGATGAGGATGCCTTGTTCAATGGACTTGTCACCGTGGATAAAGCCGCTGCCCTCACGCGCCGCTTCATCAAGGAAAGCCCGGACACGGAGTATTTCATCTGCGGCCCCGAGCCGATGATGGTGAACGTGAGCGAGGCATTGGAGAAGATCGGCGTGGACAAGAAGCGGATCCACGTGGAACTGTTCACCTCACCGGTGACCACTGAAATGAAAAAGCCGGAGCCCCCGGCCGGCATCGATGCCCCATTGACCGGCAAGGCCAGGGTGAAGATCATCCTGGATGGCAATGAAAAGGAGATTGAAGTGGGGCCCAAGGGAGACAGTATCCTGGACAGTGCGGAAAAGGCCGGCATGGATGTGCCCTATGCATGCAAGGGTGCCGTGTGCTGCACGTGCAAGGCCCGCATTTTGGAAGGCAAGGTGGCCATGGACATGAACTATGCGCTCACCGATGAGGAAGTGGCTGACGGCTACGTGCTCACTTGCCAAAGCCACCCGTTGACGGAGCGTGTAGTGGTGGATTATGACCAGCACTAAGACGGTATGAAAAACGCCCGGCACTTGGCCAGGCGTTGATCATAGCCCCTGCCCAGGTACGTTGGTGCTGGGCAGGCGGGTGCTCCTGTTCAATGGGGCGTCATCTGCGCCTGAAGCATGCCCATCTTGGATTGGATGTCCGTTACGTATCCCGTGCTCGGTACAAATGCCTGGGCCTGGTCGTCCCAGCGGATGATGGCTCCCGGAAAGTCCAGATAGAACGGATCTGAGTGGGTGAACTTGTCAGCGGCCTCAAGGTTGACGAAGCAGGGGAAAGCGCCGTACTGCACTTGGGTTGCCGGCACATGGGTGTCCACGTAAATGGTTTTCGGCCGGTAGCCCTCTTGTTCCACGATGAAGCTGTATGCGTTGTCCAGGTCCAGGCTGAGGGAGAAGATGCCCTTTTTCGCCTTGAAACTGGTGACCACGGCGTTGTCCTTGTAGAGGGTAACGTCCACATCCCCGGCTTTTCCCCGCTCCGTGGTGACCTTCACGTTCACTGGCACATACCATCCCGAGGCCTGGTCCCGTTCATCAACCAGTTTCTGTGCCTGGCACAGGTGGGCGCAAGCGCCGGTGAATAGCAAAGTGGCAAGGATCGGTTTCATGCAGTGTGCGGTCGTTGTGTGGTTTTCTTACTGCGGTAAAGGCAAAATGGTTACGCAGTCACCCGGAATTTGCAGTGGAATGGCTCCTGCATGTTCCGGGTGGTTCCGGTGCTAACCGGCTTGCCGCAATTCCTGGTCTGCGCCCTTGGCAGGGAACCGGATGTAGATGGTGGCGCCCTTGTCAGGGGCTCCTTCCGCCCAGCACCAGCCGCCGTGTTTTTTCATGATCCGGTCCACCAGGGCCAGTCCAATGCCCGTGCCCTCGAACCGATCGGAGGAATGGAGCCGCTTGAAGACGCCGAAGACTTGTTCGTTCTTGTCACTTTCAAAGCCCACGCCATTGTCCTTTACCCACAGGATGTCTGCCCCGTCCTTGTGGGCATGCCCGACTTCAATGCGGGGTTTGGCCCTTTCCTTGGTGAATTTCACCGCGTTGCCGATCAGGTTGTCCAGCACCACCCTGAGCATGGTCGGGTCTGCTTGGATAAGTGCCTGCCCCGGCTTGGGAAGTATGAATTCCACGTGGTCGTTTTGGCCCCCCATGTCCTGGATGCATTCCCGGGCCACCCCGGCGGCATCGATCTCCAAGCTTTCCACTTTCCTCGCGTCGGTGCGCGCGAAGCGGAGCAGGTTGTCCACCAGGTTGATCAGCCGTGAGGCGCCCTTGTGGATCCGTTGGCTGATGTCCTGTTCATCCTCGTCTCCGCGCATGGAGGCCATGCTGCTGAGGTGGTCGCTCAATACCTTGATGTTCTTCAACGGGGAACGCAGGTCGTGCGCAACGGAATAGGAGAACGCACCCAGGTCATCCAAGGCTTCCATCAGCTGCTTGGTGCGCACGTTGACGCGCTTGTCCAGGTCGCTGTTGAGCTTCTGCAGGTATTTCTGCTGCTGCATGCGGTCCGTCACATCCT
Source organism: uncultured Flavobacteriales bacterium (assembly GCA_937873385.1). GTDB lineage: Bacteria > Bacteroidota > Bacteroidia > Flavobacteriales_F > PHOS-HE28 > PHOS-HE28. The sequence goes on from CALMYC010000326.1 coordinate 7,464, forward strand.
TGATCATCGCCTGGTACAGGCGGGCGCCTTCAGGCGTTTTGCGCACCACCGTAGCGGTGATCAGGCAATCGATGGTCCGTCCGTCGGGCGTGCGCAGTGTCAGCTCGATGTTTTTGAAGACACCACCTTGTCGGCTGGACTTGAGCCTGCGCAGGAGGATGTCATGGTCCACAACAAACTTGTTGAAGCTCGTGCGCAGCAGTTCAGCCTTGTCAAGCTTCATCAATTGCAACGCGGCCGGGTTGGCCTCGTGGATCTTGCCGTGGCTGTCCACCATCATGATGGGGTCCCCGGAGGCATCAAACACTTGGCGGTACTGGTTGAATAGCCTTTCCCGCTCCTCGCGAAGCACATGTACCTCATGGGCCTGCTCGATCCGCAACTTCAGGTCCGTTGGGTCCCATGGCTTGGTGATGTAGGCATGGATGCCCCCAAGGTTGATGGCGTCTACCACCGCTTGCAGGTCGCTGAATCCGGTGAGCAACAGGCGAACGGCCTTTGGCCAGCGTGTGCGCACGATGGACAGAAAATCAGCCCCGCTCATGCCCGGCATGCGCTGGTCGCTGATCACCACGTGCACGTTGTTGTGTTCCAGCCAGGCCAAGGCTTCCGTGGCGTTGAGGGCTACGGAAATGTCGAAATCACGACGGAAGCTCGCCCGGAAGGCCATCAGGTTGCCCTCCTCGTCGTCCACGTACAGTACCTTGATCCGCTCCAACTGCAGGTCCATTGCTTACGCTCGTTTTTCCACCATTGCCGGCTGGGATACCGGTAGCGATATTGTGAAGGTGCTGCCCACGCCAACGGCGCTTTCCAGTTCCAAGCGGCCATGGTGCTTCTCAATGATGCCTTGGGTGATGGAGAGGCCCAGGCCGGTGCCTTCCCCCACGTCCTTGGTGGTGAAGAACGGCTCAAACAACCGTTGCTGGACCTTTTCATCCATGCCGATGCCATTGTCCGAGATGGTGATCTTCACTTCACTGCCGCACGCTTCGGTCCCGATCCAGATCTCGCCGCCGTATTGGCCATGCCGCTTCTTGACGGCATGCGCCGCATTGTTCAGCAGGTTCATGAACGCTTGGTTCAGCTTGCCCGGGTGGCATTCCACCTCGGGCAACGCCCCCAGGTTGAAGGTGATCTTCACTGCGTCGCGGAATTGCGGGGCAAGTACGACAGTGGTGCTGCGCAAGCCCTCGTTGAGGTCTGCCTGCTTCAGGTCGTCCTCGTCCAAGCGGCTGAAGGTGCGAAGTCCACGCACGATCTCACTGGTGCGGCTGGCACCCTGCTCAATGCAGTTCATGATCTCCTGCACCTCGCTCACGGTTACCGGCATGTCGATGCGCCGTTCCAGCTCGCGCACGTGCTCAAAGCCGGGATTGTTCCTTGCCGCCTCCTGGTAAGCTTCCAGCACCACTTTCAGGTCGCCCAGATCGCGTTTCAAGGGCGGGATGTTGCTGCTGATGAAGTTGATCGGGTTGTTGATCTCGTGCGCGATGCCGGCGGTCAATTGGCCCAAGGAGGCCATTTTTTCAGCATTTACAAGTTGGGTCTGGGTGCGCTTCAGATGGTCGTTGCTTTCTTGCAGGGCGAAGGTGCGCTCGCGGACTTTCGTGTCCAGTACAAGGTTTTGTTCCAGTATGATCCTTTCGTTCTCCTTGGCAAATCCCAATGCTTCCAGTTGGGATTGTTCCTTGTCCCGCCGAAGTATGTTGATCTTATCGGCTAGACCAAAGGAGAGGAGCACCACTTCAAAGGCGGATCCGATGGTCATCATGTATTTGGTCAGGTCGTTGTAAGGAAGCAGCCCCCAATCCTTGGCTACGAAGACCACGATGCCGGCGAGGAAGATGATCCAGGCCGTCAGATAGAACCGGGCAGGCCGGTGCCCTCTCCAAGCGATACGAATAGCCACATGCAGGATGTACATGGCCATGGCAAAGGAGATGACTTGGACCGCCATGTAGCCCAATTCGTCATGGCCCGATATCGCAACCAGCACACTTGTTGCGCACAAGCCGTAAACAAAGCGTTTCACCGGAATGAAGCTCCGCATGAAATCTGGAACATTCAGAAATCGCTGGACGAACTCCGTGGAAAAGAAAATGGTCACCACTGTGAGCAACACATTGGAATGGCGGATCAACCAAAGCTGGTTCGGCCAGAGGTAAAAGGCCGCATAGCCAATGAAGGAAAGCTGGGTGAGGCAGACGGATATCAAATACGCTATGTAGTATATGTAGTTCCTTTCCCTGATTGAAAGAAAAATGAAGAGGTTATAGAAGACCATTACGGCCATGATCCCAATGTACCCACCGATGAAAATGGCCCGGTTCAAGGATTTGACCTCGCTTTCCGATCTGGAAAGCAGCCGAATGGGCAACTGGAGTTGCTTTAAGCTCTTCACCCGCAGATACACAGTTGCAGAAGTGCCATAGGGAATTGGCAAGCTGTACTGGAAGTCGGGTGAAGCTTGCTGGGGGGTGCCCTTGGGCCGCAATTGGCCCGAATGAACCAAGTGGATCATGCCGCTTCCGGTGGAATAGTAGATGTCGAGCTCCTCAATGTCAGAGTGGTCCACCCAGATGTTCATGCCTGGTCCAGTGCTCGTATTGAACACCTTGAACCGGGCCCAAAACGCTGAGCGGGATACGCCGAAGTTGGGGATGTCCTTCCCTCCGGGTTTGAATTGATCCTGCAGTCTTACGACCTCATGAATGGTTAGATCGGCAGCACTGTCCTCGAAAAGCCGCAACTGATCGCCGACGAGGACATCGGGTGAAGTGCCATCGAACAGCACAAAGCCGTTCTCCCCGCCCGGACCTGCAATCAGGTGGCATGAAAACAACAGAAGAAAAGGTAGGATACAGCGATACACGGACGCTGATACGGACAACTGCCGCCTAAGTTGCCCTTAAACGGCCCTTGCAACAGCCTCCGTTCGGTCGGCCTCAATCTGCTGGTAGGCGTATAGGTCCTGCACATTGCTGAGCAAACGGATCTGGTAATTCACTTCCAACAGCAGGCCACCCGGCTTTTCCGTGCGGGTTTGTTCAGGCCTTAAGCGTAAGCTGTAGAGCAGATGGCGGTGTTCCGCGTTGGCGTGTGCCAACAGCATTGTGTCCGGGTTTACCATGGCAATGGCGTTGATCCGTGGGATCGGATAGCTGGGAAAGGAACCATGGTCACCCACTTTGTCCAATACCACGAAGCCGTTGCGGGCAGGATGTTTCTGCGTGTAGTGCGCAACAAAGCAGACCATCGTCTTCGCTCCGGCCGGGACTGCAATGGCCGTTACCGCTTGGCTGAGCAGAACCGGTATGCCATTGCCGTTGTACCGGTGTGCGTTCCACAGGCCACATACCTCCCCGTTCCCCTTCGGTTGCAATTCCTCCAGCACGGCATCAACCTTCGGGTCCAGTTTGCGGATGGCCTCGGCCATGGGCAAGGGTGAACCAGGTTGGTCCAACTTCAAGCGGATGCCTCCCACCATGCCCAAGCTTTCATGCAAGGCCACGATCACGAAGGTGTACGGGTCGTGCATCCATATTTCATTGTTGGTGGACACATGGCTGATGCCGAAGTCCTCCAGCACTTTGCGGTGTTCCTGAAGAAATTCCGTACATAGTTCGGGTTCTTCCGGAGCTTGGAAGGCCTTCAGAGTAATGCGTTCTGCGGTGTCCATAACGGGTGTTCAGGAACAGGTTTGATCACGGTTTGGCAACGGATGGTATGGGTGATGGGATCATCAATTGGTCTTTGTCCAATCGAACGGACCGGACACTGGGTTGGCCCGCCCGGGTAAGCCGGATCATGAAAAGCGGACGCTGGTTCCCGATGTTCCATGAGGTATTGAACCGCTCTTCGATCCTTTCCAATTCAGCCCGTTCCAGTGGCTTCAGTCCCTTCATTTCATACCGTAGGGCATGGGTCAGGAAAATGGCCGCGGAAATGGGATGTACCGCAAAACCTTCGGCGTTTGCCTTCATCCAAAGCCGCTCCACGGCACGACCACCCGCGAGCCGGTCCGCCAAGCTGTCCGAAGCTGCGCTCACCAAGAGTACGGCCGATGCGGAACGAACAGCTCGACCTGAGATGTCCTCCATGCCTTTGCCTCCTCCCCAAGCGTTCACCAGTTCAATGGCCTTCAGATCTGAGGCAACTTGCATGCCGGCAATGCCCATGGGGTTGAGTTCCATGGTCGCCAGGTCCAAGCCATCCATGGTGGCCATGGCTTCCTCCGGGGTCCACCTCAATTCATGTTTGAAGAACTCCCGATGGCCGATCGGGTTCATGGCCCGCACCCGTTCTGCCGCACCGCACAGGCGTGCCAACTCAGCCAGGTCGTCGGGTTGGTCGCGCAGATGGACGCTACATCCCAATACGCTTTCCACAACTCTAGCGAGGCTCGGAAATAAGGTGGAAGGAATCGGAGCGGGCTGGTCCAGCTTTCGGTTGGTACAACGGATGCCGATCATGGCGGCCAGGTCGTCCACCACATGTGCTTCATCACCTGGCACGTGGTGCTTGTGGAATTCAAACACCGCGATGAGGGAAGAACCCGGGATCTGAAGTGCACTTTGATTGCGTACCTCCAATTGAAGTGCATGGGCCTTCAACACGATGTTCTCCACGCAGGTGCCCAAGGCTATGTGGGCGATCAGGTGGTCTGGATCCCAAAATGAAGCGGATCTGGCCTTGTCATGGAACAGGAATAGCCGCTTTTCGTGCCAGAGAAATTTCCAAGGCTGCATGTTCCCTGCGCTCGGGGCCAAGCCACCCGCCTCCACGATCTGCTCCAAGCTCCTTTGGTCCAGTTCCACTGCATCCTCCGGGGCGGGCCCCAACTCCTTTTCCAGTTGTTCAAGTTCAGCCGCGCCCAAGTTGAATGGCGCCGGTCGGGGAGATGGAGCTTCTTCGGCAACAGGTGGATCGCCCACCTGTTCTTCCATGTCCACGAACCAGCGGCCACTGGAGCGGAACTGGTCCAAGGCGATGCGGCGCACGGCATCGCCGGCCAAGGCACCTCCCAGCACCACCGAAGTGGCCAACTGCGGCCACGTGCTGATGGTCTGCCCCAGTTCGATCACCGAGGCCTTCATGCGCGGGCTCAGCGTTTCCATGCCGGTGATCGGCAGCATGTAGGGCACCTTTTCCTCTGCAGTCATGGGGCGCTTGGCGGCTTCAAGGTCCAAATGGTCGATCCAGCCGTGCATGATGGGCCGCTCCGGTTCCAGGTCGAAGCGTTCCACGTCCAAACAGCCGCGGTCGCTCATGTCCATCACCACGGGGATGCCCAACTTCTTGGCCTTCTGGCGGGCCATGATCTTGATGTCCACGCTGTCGCACTCTTCCACGAGAATGTCCAACGGGCCGCCTTCCATGAAGAAGGCATCGATGTTGGCCGGCGTGAGGCCATCGGTAAAACAGGTCACCTTCAGGTAGGGGTCGATTTCAGCGATCTCCCGTGCCGTGACCACTGCCTTGTTCATCCCCAAGTGGTGTACACCGGTGCGGATCCGGTTTAAGTTACTCAGGTCAAGGGTATCAAAATCAGCCAATCGTATTTCACCGAAGGCTCGTTCAAGGGCCATCGTAACGCTAACGGATTGCCCAACGGACAAGCCGATCACTCCCACCTTCTGCTGCGCCAATTTGGCCTGTTCCTCCCGGGTGATCTTGTTCCGATTACGGTCCGTGCGGACAATCCCGAATTCTTCGGCCCCCAGGAGGTGGACCAGTTGATTGCTCCATGGATAAAACACCCAGCAGCCATAGTGTGTTAAATTACTATTGTCCAGGTGCTTGTCTACAGCATCTTGAAGTGAGGCATCAGTGAATTTTTCGCGAGGGTTCAGCGACTTCAGCAGCTCCCGCAATTGCGCGGGCAAGCAATCACAAATACGAATACCTGGCCTCTTCTTCAGCAGGGACCGCAACGCTGCTTCATCCTTGGGCAAGGAGAAGATCAGTGGGTGGTAGATGAGGTCGTTGGTTTCGGCGGTGGGTTGGAGCTGTTGGTCTAGCGGAGCTTCCATGGGCAATGGTGGTGCAATATGAGGCGTTTTCGACAAATGGCACATGGCATCGGTCAGGAAGAATGAAACGCCCGCTGTTCATTGCGAACCTTTTGGACCCAGCTGCGTATGCACACACCTGAATCCTCACTTCCATGATACGCAAGCTGCATGTGCAACCGGACCATGCGATCCCCACGGTACTGTTCATTGATGATGAGGCAGCTAACCGCCTCACGTTCAAGGCAGCCTTTCGCACGGAATTCAATGTTTTGTTGGCCGCAGGATTGGAAGAGGCTTGGCCGATCTTGGAGCGTCAGGAAGTGCATGTGGTGATCTGCGACCAGCGCATGCCGGTCACCTTGGGCCATGAAGCACTGGCACAGATCAAGGACAGACATCCGAGGGTGCGCCGCATGTTGATCACTGCGTATGCCGACCTCCAGGTGCTGGTGGATGCATTGAATGAAGCAGGGGTGTGCCATTACATCCAGAAGCCGTGGGAGGTGCAGGATGTGTTGAAGGCTGTACATGCCGCTTGGAAGGCCTACCAAGCGGAGCATGATCAACAAGCTTACACCGAACACTTGCTCGAATCCAACCGACAACTTGAATTTGCCCTTCGACAGAGCCTATTGTCCTGAATGTCAGATAATCAGGCCGAAAGCCGTGACGCTTTGGCGGCATTTTCCAACCGCCGATGAACGTCTTTTGCACTGGTTTTCCACCTGCATTCCACAGGGTACGAACGGTTCAGGAGGACATGTGCAGAAGCTGTTCAATACCGAAGTCTCCTGACCAAGAATTGAGAAGTTGGGATCCGACATGCACCCGTTCTTCACAGCCTATGGATAGTTGTCCACCGCGCTTCCACAAGGAATGAACGGCGGTTCAACAGCTTTTACACCGCCGTGTTCGCTGTTGCGTTGAAACTCTTAACACGCTGGGTTGTGCCGCATTGGGCATCTTTGGAGCCATGCGATTGCTAGGTTTTTCAACCACCGTGTTGCTTTCGGTCACAGCTTGTGCACAATGCTCCGGATGGCAGCAGCGGATCAAATGTGCCATCACGGTGGAACTCGATGTGCGGTCGCATCAATTCACCGGTGCCGAGGAACTGGTGTATTGGAACAACAGCCCGGACACGTTGCGGCAGGTGTTCTTCCATCTGTATTTCAACGCCTTCAAGCCGGGCAGCGAGATGGACGTGCGATCACGCACCATCAATGACCCCGACCCGCGCGTAGGCGACCGTATTGCCGCTCTCACGCAGACGGAAGTAGGCGATCTGACCTGTTCACGGATCCAACAGGACGGCAGGACGCTGCGGTTGGAACCGTTGGGTACGGTGTTGCGCACGGTCCTTGCCAAGCCGCTCCTGCCTGGTAAACGCACAACGTTGGCCATCGACTTCCACGGGCAGGTGCCGCTCCAGATCCGCCGCAGTGGGCGCGACAATGCCGAAGGCGTGGCCTACAGTATGACACAATGGTACCCCAAGGTGGCCGTGTACGACCAGCGTGGCTGGCATGCCGACCCGTATGTCGGGCGCGAGTTCTATGGGGAATGGGGGGATTATGACGTCCACATCACGCTGGACAGTGCGTTTACCGTGGCCGCAACAGGCGTGCTGGCAAATGCCAAGGAGATCGGACATGGTTATGCCCAGGCATCCAAGGCACAAAAACGCGGCGACGGCAAACTGACATGGCACTTCCAGGCACCGCGCGTGCATGATTTTGCGTGGGCTGCAGATCCGGAATACGTGCAAACCACGGCACAGGTCCCGGGGGGGCCGTTGCTGCGATTCTTCCGGAAGAACAAGCCGGAGTTGGCCGCAAACTGGGATCAACTCCCCGGCTACATGGTCCGGGCGGTGCAGTTCATGGACCGGAATTTTGGCAAATACCCATGGCCGGAGTTCAGTTTCGTGCAAGGCGGGGACGGCGGCATGGAATATCCCATGCTCACGCTCATCACCGGCGAGCGGAGATTGGGCAGCCTGGTGGGCACCAGTGTACATGAACTGGTGCATAACTGGTACTATGGGGTACTGGCCAGCGATGAGCTCAGCTACCCGTGGATGGATGAGGGTTTTACTGAGTACGCCGGAGCCGAGGTAATGCGGGACCTGCTTCCCGGCCCCGGCACGAGCAGGGTACACTCCGATGCGTTGAATGCGTACTTGCGCTGGGTCCAAGACCCCGGCCTTGAGCCCATGACGCTGGCGGCCGATCATTTCTCCACCAACCGGGCATACAGCTACGTGGCATACGGCATGGGCGAAGTGCTGCTGGACCAATTGGGCTCCGTGATCGGCGACAGCACGTTGCACCGCGGGCTAAGGCGTTACTTCAAGTCCTGCGGTTTCAAGCACCCCGGCCCGGTGGACGTGCAGCGCGCCATGGAAAAGGAGAGCGGCCTGCAGCTCGGTTGGTACTTCAATGAGTGGATCAACACCACGCGCAGGTTGGACTACGCCATTAAGGGCGTGACACCTAAAGGTGACAGCACGGTGATCACCTTGGAAAACAAGGGCTTGATGTTGATGCCCATGGATGTCGCGGTGCAGGACACGGCCGGCAAGTCAAGCTACTTCAACATTCCTCTTTCGCTGATGCTGGGCGCGCGCAAGGAAGCCAATGACGGCCAGTCATGGACCACGTTGCCCCCCTGGCAATGGACCGATCCGGCCTATTCATTCACCATCCCGGTGCCCATGGCCCAATTGAAGCAGATTGACCTGGACCCGTTCTTCCGCCAAGGGGACGTGGACCGCAGCAATGGCACCTTGGTCACGGGCAGCCGGAAAGGAGATCCACCGCCTGCTGATCCCCATTGATCCATGGCATGGGTGCCGTTGGGCTTCAACAGAGTATGCTGGATCACTTCGCGAGCGTTTCCCCAGGGGTGGCATTGGCGTCCGGACAGCGCCGTTCACACAACCATTTCCTTTTTTCCATGGTCATGCACCAGTCTTTGCTGCAAGTCCTCCGGCACGGGCCGGTACACCAGGAAGTGTTCCATGTGCGTGCCACGCCCTTGGGTGAGGCTCTTCAGGCGCGTACTGTAACGGTCCAGCTCGGCGGCGGGCACTTCAGCCTTGATCACCTGCACCTGCCCGGTGCCGGAGATGCCCGTGATGATGCTGCGCCGGTTCTGCAGGTCGGTCATTACATCGCCCAGCATGTCCTCGGGCACCCGGACTTCAACCTCCTGGATGGGCTCCATGAGCTGCGGGTCGGCTTGGGTGAAGGCGTCCTTGAAGGCCATGAGGCCCGCGATGCGGAAGCTGATGTCGTTGCTGTCCACCGGATGCATCTTGCCGTCGTGCACGATTACGCGAATGTCACGCGCTGGTGATCCGGTGAGCGGGCCCTGTTCCATCTTTTCCATCACGCCCTTGAGGATGCTGGGCATGAAGCGATTGTCGATCACACCCCCGGTAATGCAGTTGCAGAACACCAGCTTGCCACCTGTGGGCAGGTCGATGACCTCCTTCCCGCGCACGCTTACGCCCGTGGGCTCGGGCATGCCTTCGTACCACGGTTCGATGCGCAGGTGCACCTCGCCGAACTGGCCGCTGCCGCCGGTCTGTTTCTTGTGCCGGTACATGGCCGCTGACGGCTTCCGGATCGTTTCACGGTAGGCCGTGCGTGGACTGCCGAACACGGCTTCCACCTTGTATTGCTTGGCCAGTTTCCATTCCACGGCACCCAAGTGCATTTCCCCGAGTGTACCAATGACCTGCTCACCACTTTCCCGCACATAGCGCAAGGTGACGGACGGATCTTCCTGCTGGATCTCCAGGATCGAGGCATGCAGCCGTTCCTCCAGTTTCTGGTCCGCGGCGCGCACGGTGCGGTAGAGGCGCGGGGCAGGCAACTGCACCGGTGCCAATTGCACTTCCCGCCCCTTGGTGCAGAGTGTTTGGCCTGTGCCGGTGCCTTTCAATTTCAGCACTGCCCCGATGTCGCCGGCGGCAAGGCGGTCCACCTGCTTGCGTTCCTTACCTTCCGGGATGAACAACTGGTTGAGGCGTTCCACGCTGCCTGTGTTGGCGTTCAGCAGTTCCATGCCTTCGCGCACTTCACCGCTCATCACCTTGAAATAGGTGACGCGCCCACTGTGTGCCTCAATCGCCGTTTTGAAGGTGAAGAGCACGGGCGGCCCTTCAGGACGGCAGGTCAGGTCGTTGCCGTCCACTGTTTTTGACGCGGGCATCTGTTGAGCGCCGGGTGCCACATTGTCAATGAAGCCCATCAGGCGGCCGCTGCCCATATTGCGCAGGGCGCTGAGGCAGAACACCGGAAGGCAGGTGCGTGCCATCATCCCCGCCCGCAGGCCTTCGCTCATTTCGTCCTCGTCCAGTTCACCTTTGTCGAAGTAGTGTTCCATCAGGCGCTCGTCGTTTTCCGCCGCCTTCTCCACCAGGTCCTTGTGCAGCCGTTGGGCGCGTGCCTGCTCGGCTTCCGGGATGGTCTTCTTTTCAGGCTTGCCACCTTCATCCTTGAACACGTACATCGTCATGCGAAGCAGGTCAATGATGCGGTGGAAGCCCTCTCCCGATTCCACGGGGTATTGCATCACGGTTACCGCTCCCCCGAAGTGCTCCTTCGCTTGAGCGACGGCCGCATCAAAATCGGCTTGCGGATGGTCCAACTGGTTGACAGCCATGATCACCGGGCGTTGGACAGGGGCAATGTGTTCCCACACCAGGTCAGTGCCCACTTCCACGCCATTGCGTGCGTTGATCAGCAGGACGCAGGTGTCGGCCACATGAATGGCAGGAACGGTTTCGCCGGCCAGCTCATCGAGTCCGGGCGTATCGATGATGTTGATCTTGTAGTTGCGCCACTCGCTGTGCAGGCAGGTGCTCTGCATGCTACAGCCGCGCTCGCGTTCCAGTTCGGTGTAGTCGCTCACTGTATTGCGGTCTTCAATGCGGCCACGGCGCGTGAGGAGGCCCGCTTCAAAGAGCATGGTCTCGGCCAGCGTCGTCTTGCCGCTTCCGTGGGAGCCCAGCAGCACAATGTTCTTTACGTGTTTGTCATCGTAGGTCTTCATGGCGCAACGGTTTTTCAGGTTGGGGAAGGAACGGGTTGCCCACGGTGCCTGGTGCAGGCCATCACCGTAGGCAAGTTGAAATTACTTCCGCCGCGGTTGAATCCAAATTTCAGGCTGGGGTGCCGAGGCTGGGCATGAAAAAGCCCCGGTGGTTCCGGGGCTCCATTCACGGCGGGCCAAAGTTGGTTCAGTTTAAGTTTTCCCAAGCCTTGTTATCCCGCAACCCCTTGTACCGCGTGCGCACTTCATCATAGCTGGCGGGCAGGTTCAGGTCTTTCAGGGGGTCGAACACGAGCCGCACGTCACCGGCGTAGGCCGTGTAAGTGCGCTCTGTTTCTTGTTCAGTTGGTTCGTTGGGCTCCATCTGGGGGTAGGGGTCTTCCTTGCAGGGAAGGTTCCAAATGTATGTTACGAAAGGTGCCAAACGATGCCGGCAACACAAAAAGTCCGGTCCGGGCCGGATGAAATGTGGTGCATCCTTGCCAGGCCAGACATCAGATGATATCGAAATCCATGGTGTCGAACCGCACGTGTGCCGGGTCCAACATGCGGCCAGTGCCGCTCAGGTCCTTGAAGATGAGGTTGAGCGGGGAGGGGCGGAATCGCATCGGGATGTTCAAGTAGGTCTTGTGGTGCCAATCCAGTGCCGGGTCCAGCCCGATCCACACTTTCCTGAATACGATTCCCGTTTCCACCGGGATGCTGGAAGTGTTCAACGGAAGGTCGCGTACACCGAGCACATGGCGAGCGCCGAACTGCTTGCGTTGCGAGAGGATGAGCGTGCGGCCCCCGTCCTGTTTCACGCTGTATGCGTATGCCGGATGGCGCAAGCGCCACGCCAAGCTCAGGTCGCTCCAGGCATGGGCGAACTGCACATCCGTGTTTTTGGTGCGCATGGGCAGTGCACCGAATCCGATCATGGCCCGCAAAGGGCTCACCAGTTCAAAGCCGAGCTTCTTCGTGAAACCGTGCGTGCTGTTTGCGTTGGCCACGCCCACCACGAACCCATATCCGGCTTGTGCCGCATGTTCGTACGTGGCCATCGCCAGTTTGGTGAACAGGCCTTTGCCTTGATGCGCAGGATGCGTGGCCGTGTTCAGTGACAACAGGCCTTTCTCAAGCGTGCCTTGTACCATGGCCATCATCGGCAGGGTAACGTAGTGCGCGGCCAGTTCATCGCCTTGCCAAGCATTGAAGCCCACGGCCGGGCCTTCCGGATTTTCCTTGTACTGCCAGCGCACCACTGCCTCCGTGAAATGGCGCGCTCCCGGAAAGGCCGTCTGCAAAAGCGCGGTGATGGCCGCGATCTCTCCCCCTGAAGCTTCCACCGGTTTCAGCCCATAGCCTTGCATGCCGCCAAGATAGGCGCGGGCTGTGGTGATGGATGCGGGAATAGATGTGAAGAGGTGAGGAGGAGAGGGAGACGGGGGAGGTAAGGGATGTAACGGAGATAATGAGGTCTGGCACAGGGTGGGGAAGATCGAGAGAGGGAGTACAAGACTGTTCTGCAACCTTTGCTGCGATAGTTCGCTCAACCTCCCCCTCAATTGTCCCCATGAAGAAGCTGTTGACCTCCGTTGTTTTGGCTGGTTTGCTCGTTCCTGCCACTGCGCAAGTGAACGCGAAGGGCGTGGTGCAAGTGGGCTTGGGCATGGGCCTGGGCGCGCATGCAACGCATTTTACCAGTGAATTGAGCTATGCAAGCGTGGCGCTGAAGCACTCCGATGACGACGGCGCGGTGACGTTCACCCTTCCCGTCGAGTTCCAGTACGGACTCGGCAAGAGCTTCAGCCTGGGACTGTGCCTGGAGCCTGGCCGCTACCTTGATTCCGCGGGAACGCACCCGAACGCACTCTTCCTGGTGGCCTTGTCGCCGCGTTTCTATGCGGTGAACAAGGACCGGTTTGCGTTGCTCTTCGATCTGGACCTCGGCTTGAACTACCTGCGCATCGCCGATGTGCAGAGCGGCAAGCAACGCTTTGAAGACCGGTATGCGGGCAGCTATGTGCGGCCGGGTTTCGCCTTGCAGTGGTACTTTGGCGAGGTGGTCGGCCTCAACCTCGGCATCAACTACACCGCGCACACCTTCAAATGGCGGAGCCGCAACCCCGGCGATCCCGCGCTCGGCATCGTGGATTACTCCGCCACATTGAAGACATCCGGCGTGCTGTTCCAGATGGGTTTGCAGGCGAAGTTCTGAATGGGGGATGATGCTCGGTTGTTAATTGTTGGTTGTCAGGCTTGCACGCGATGAATGCGACCGGTACACAGGGTCCGAGGTTCTTGAGGACATCATTGGGCACGCTGGTGCTCTTACCTTTTCATCGTCCCCGCCGGATGACTACAGGACATAATTCAAGTGCTTAGCGGACCCTTGCGATGGGATGGTTTCCGTCAACCTCGCACCCTGGCACCCTCGCAAATCCACGTAACCCGGCAAAGCATACATTTGCCGCCCGTTCACCGCAGGTGTGCGGCTTGCTTCCTGCCTCCCTAGCTCAGCGGTAGAGCAGCTCATTCGTAATGAGCAGGTCGCCGGTTCAAATCCGGCGGGAGGCTCCCTTACAGCCACAAGGGTTTCAGCGAAAGTTGGAACCTTTGCTTTTTTGGTCCTTCGTAAACGATCCGTAAGCATTCCGCCGTTTGAGCTTCCATGTGGGAACGTGGTGAAGTCCAGCCATGAACACCCCAACAGCAAGTAAGGGACAGCGGCCCACCAGCCCGGTCCGGGCTACGCCATTGGTACCGTGAAATTTCCGTTCACCCTCAGCCTTCGCCGCGCTCATGGCCGGGGGGGGGTCCAACCGGTTCCCCGACGGAAGTTGATGACGTGCCTCACTTCGGTATCCGTTTCGGCCTTCACCTCCTGCCTGCTCAACTTCGGTAGGGCGAACTCAGCCAAGGCTGCATAGACCTGCAACGCTCCCTTGGGATCGTCCTTGCCCAGCCGCCGGATCCACTTCACCACGTCCGGGGCCGTTTCGTCAAGGGCCGCGTGGATCGTTTCGCGGATGCGCTCGTTGATCTTGTTCGGTGTGCCTTTCGGCCTGCCAGTGGGGTTGCCGCTCGCTCCCTTGGGGAACTGCCCTGCTTTGGTCCTGTTCTTTACAGGCTTCAAGTCCTGGTTCATGTCGTTGTCAATTTGCGGACGGTGGCCCCTGCAACGTCCAGTTGCAGCAGGTCCACCAGTAGGTTGATCTCGGGGTTCTTTTGCGCCATGCGCTCCATGGCCACCTCGGCGCGTGACTTTACGATGGGCGGTGCCGCTGGGGGCGGCTGCGGTGGGGGTGCCGGTGCTGCCATGGCCCCGACCTCGGCGGGCTGCTGCTCGCTCAACAGCAGGTCGGCAATGTCCATCCCGGCCAACGTGCTTTCCATGGTGGCCCCGGCTTCCAAGATGTCGCTCACATAGATCGACTCGAACAAGTGCCTCTGCTTAAGCTCATTGGCCCGTTGCATCCATTGGAGGTAGGCGGCACAGTTGGGCGCAAGGTCCGGGTAGGCCAGCACCTTCCGGCCCTTCAAGGCTTTGAGCTTGGCCAGCTTGAACTCATCCTTGCTTCCCGTGGCCACCCAGCAGTAA
>CALMYC010000327.1 GCA_937873385.1 uncultured Flavobacteriales bacterium
ATGCCGTTGCCGGCTGCGCCCTGCTGGCGGTGCATTGCACCAGCCACAGCACAGGGGGCAGCACCTACCTGTGGGATTTCGGGGACGGCAGCACCAGTGCGTCCACATCGCCTTCACACACCTACATCAACCAGACCAGTGCATTGCAGGTGGTGACCATCAGCCTTACCGTGACCAATTGGGCGGGCTGCAGCCACACCAGCCAGCAAAGCATTACCGTATACCCGGCACCGCATTTCGCCTTCAGTGCACAGCCTGACAGCGGATGCACCCCATTGACCGTCACCTTCCCTTCCGTGATCGGCGCGATCACCTATCAATGGAATTTCGGGGATGGGAGCACTGGCAGCGGGCCCACACCGCAACACACCTACATCAACAACTCGGACAGCATCCGCCACTTTCCCGTAAGACTGGTTGCCACGAACGCATTCGGATGCATCGACAGCACCTCGGGTGTGGTGGTGGTGTACCCCACACCTCAGGCGGTGTTCAGCATATCCAACAGCACCGGCTGCCACCCCGTGGTCGCACAATTGACCAATGCATCCCAAGGCGCAACTTCCTATCTCTGGTCTTATGGCGACGGTCAAACGTCCACCACCATGGCGACGGTACACCCGCATGCCTGGTACAATTTCCAGGGCCCCGGAGCAAGCACGTACAATGTAACGCTCACGGCGACTTCAGCCGACGGTTGCACGAACAGTGCCGCATCCACCGTGGAAGTCTATCCCCTGGTAACGGCGGCATTCGTGTCGGACAGCGCGGGCTGCTCCCCGATGAACCCGCACTTCGTGAACCTCAGCAGTGGTGGAACCAATTTCCTTTGGCTGTTCGGCGATGGTGGCGGAAGCACTTCAACCACGCCGTCCCACCAGTACGCACAGAGCGGCCTTGCGGACACCTTGTTCCACCCCGTGCTCATTGCGACATCCTCCTTCGGATGCAGCGACACCGCCACGGCGGCCGTGCTCGTGCATCCCGCTCCAATAGCGCAGTTCACCGCAACTCCCCCAACGGGTTGCGCTCCGGCGCCCATCGCCTTCCAAGACTTGTCCATCGGGGCTTCCGCCTTGACCTGGCTGTTCGGGGACGGCACCTTCCTGAACGCGTCCCCGGGCAATGCATCACACACATTTTCCAACCCGGGAAGCATTCCTGCCCAATACCCCGTCCGGTTGATCGCTTCCTCCGCCCATGGCTGCAGGGACACATCCCTGGTGCCTGTCACCATTTACCCGGCCATTGACGCTGCATTCCAATTGCCGGCCGAAGCCTGTTCACCAGCCGTACTCCAGCTCACCGGCCAAAGCGCAAATGCCGTGCAATTGCTCTGGGACATGGGGGATGGCGTCACCCTTGTGGGAAGCAGCATCAGCCACACCTACGTAAACCCGGGTGCGTCGGACAGCACGTTTACGGTGACCCTGTTCGCCACATCCGCGTACGGCTGCACGGACACGGTGCAACACAGCATCATCATTCACCCGCTGCCTTCGGCGGCCTTCGTTGCCACCCCTTTCACACAAACATTTCCGAGTGCCACGGCAACGATCAACAACAACACCGCAAACGGCCCATGGACCTACACATGGTCCATGGGTGACGGAAGTTCATCCACGGACCAGAACCCCGCACCGCATCAATACGCCACGTGGGGAAGCTACACGATACTGCTCACTGTAACCGCCGGCAATTGCACCGACACGGCCAGCCAACAAGTGGTGATCAATCCGCCATTGCCCACGGCATCCTTCATCGGCAGCGGCATGGGATGCGCGCCGCTCACGGTGCGTTTCACCAATACTTCCCTGCTCGCGCAGGGCTTCCAATGGCAATTCGGCGACGGCGCCACGAGCATCGCGGAGAATCCCGTTCATGACTACTACACTCCGGGCACCTACACCGTATCGCTGACGGCCTTTGGGCTGAACGGCGGTGTGAACACCATGGTGAAAGTGGACTCCGTGGTAGTACATCCCAGCGCAATAGCCTTCTTCAATGTCCAGCCGAATGAAGTGGTCGCACCGTCACAGCCCCTGTTCACCTACAACCTCAGCACCAACGCGTCCAGCTATTTGTGGGACTTCGGGGACGGCACGTACAGCAACACAACCTCACCCGTCCATTACTACCAAACACCGGGCGTGTTCGACATCTCGCTGATCGCAAACAACACATGGAACTGCCCCGACACGTTCAGCATTGCAGGGGCGGTCACCGCCATTGCCGGCGGGGAGATCAGGTTCCCCAATGCATTCACCCCGCAGAACACCGGACCGACGGATGGCGTATACGACCCGAACAGCTTTGACAACGACATCTTCCACCCGCTCAGCAAAGGCGTGGTGGACTATAAACTGCAAGTGTTCAACCGATGGGGCGAACTGCTCTTCGAGACGGAGGACGTCAACAAGGGGTGGGACGGATACTACCGGGGTCGCTTGTCCAAGCAGGACGTTTATGTATGGAAAGCCTACGCCCGATTTGTTACCGGTGATGAAAAGCGCATGACCGGAGACCTGACACTGCTGCGATGAAGAAACCACTACAACTGCTTGCCGTGCTCTTGCTGAGCCATGCCCTTTGCGGACCCGCGGCAGCCCAGCGGGGATACAACCGTACCCAGTACGCCATGCTCGACGAGGCGCGCACCCTGATGGAGTCCGGCCAATGGAGCGATGCATACCGGATCTACAAGCGCCTGGTGGATGTGGACACCACATTTTCCGAACCCTATTACGGCATTGGCATGTGCGAGGCGAACATGCCGGGGAAGCATGACATTGCCGCGTCCCATTTTGAGACCGCATCCAAGCAGGGAAACATGGAGGCATTGTACCAATTGGCGCTTTGCAGGCACCGCCAGCAGCGGTTCGACGAAGAAGTTGGGCTCTTGGGCAAGTACAAGGCCCGAAGTGGCCGCGTAGTACCGGACAGTGAGGTGGACCGCCAGATCACCATGGCCAATACGGCCCGCAGCCTGACGGAAAAACCGGTCATGCTGCGCATCCGCAACCTCGGCGCGAACGTCAATACCGCCGCGCACGACTACTGCCCGCTGGTGACGGCTGACGGGGGCACCATCTACTTCACCAGCCGGCGCGCAGGCTCCATGGGGGGAAGGCAGGATGAAAGCGGCCAGTATTACGAAGATATCTACACCTCCCGCCTGATCGACGGGGTGTGGAGCAGGGCCGTAAACGTGCAAGCCCCGGTGAACTCCGGCATGCAGGACGCCACTGTGGGCCTGAGCCCTGACGGCAATGAAATGATCATCTACCGGGCAAGCAACGACCAACCGGACGGGGACCTGTACATCACCCGGCGCGCGCAAGGTACCTGGGGCACACCACAGCGAATGACGGACAAGATCAACAGCGAGGCCCATGAGCCGAGTGCGACAATCTCACCGGATGGATCGGAGATCTACTTCACCAGTGACCGCAAAGGCGGCTTCGGCGGGCGCGACTTGTACCGGATCCGGCGGCTCCCGAACGGTGAATGGAGCCTCCCGATTAACCTCGGACCGAACATCAACACGCCTTATGATGAGGACGCACCCTTCCTGCACAGCGACGGCACAACGCTTTTCTTCAGCAGCAACGGCCACAACACCATGGGCGGTTTTGACATCTTCAAAGCCTCCTTGCTGGACCCTGACATGAACGTGTGGGACAAGCCGGTGAACCTGGGCTATCCGCTGAACACCGTGAACGACGACATCTACTTCTGCCTCAGCGAAGACGGACGCACCGGCTACTTCAGTTCGGAGCGCCCCGGCGGGCTTGGCGGCCAGGACATCTATGAGGGTGTCTTCCCCACCAGTCAGATTGAATACCTGCTGGTGCGAGGCGTTGTGACAGACCAAAAGGAGGCCCCGTTGAAGGCCCGCATCACCCTCACCATCCCTGGCCGCGATGAAGTGTACGGCATTTACAACACCAATGCCAACACGGGCAGGTATGTGATGGCCCTGCAACCCGGGCGGGACTATCACGTAAGTGCTGATGCGGAAGGGTTCGCGACATGGGAATATGACCTCCACGCAAGCGATGAAGGTGCAACCGGCGAAATGTCCCTGGACATTCCGATGGCGCATAACGAACGGACCGCAGGCACGGTGCAACATTGACCGCGAATGGGCATCCGATACGGCATCTCCACTGTGGTGACCATCTGTGCCGCGCTACACGCCGTGGCCCAGGACCCCCATTTCACGCAGTTTTATGCCGCGCCAACCTACCTCAGCCCCGCTTTCGCAGGCACCACCGTGCAGAACCGGTTCGCACTCCAGTTCCGGGACCAATGGCCGTCCATCCCAGGCGCATTTGTCAGCTACAACCTTGCTGCGGACCAGTACTTGGCAGGTCTCAACAGCGGTATTGGCATCATCGCCACACGCGACCAGGCCGGTAGTGGAGCGCTGAGCTCCACCACGTTTGCCCTCCAATATGCGTATGAGATCAAGCTCAAGCACAAAGTGTTTCTGCGCCCTGCACTGCAATTCGGCTATTCAAGCCGGGCAGTGAACTATTCCAAACTGATCTTCAACGACCAACTGTCGCGAGGTGGCGAAGTGGCCACTTACGAATACTACGACGGCCGCAAGACCGGTTATTCAGACCTCGGCACCGGACTGCTATTCTTCACGCCCAAGATGTGGTTTGGCCTGGCGGTACAGCACCTCAATGAGCCCAACCAGTCGCTGCTGCTTGGTGAATCCCAAGTGCCGCGGCAATTCAACCTGCACGGGGGCTACCGCTTCAAATTGCGCTCCGGCGGCATGGTTCGGAAGAACCCGCAGTCCATCATTGCGGCGTTCAACTACAGGGCACAAGGCAAATTCGACCAGCTCGATATCGGCGGCTACTATGAACGCGACCCGGTTTTTGCGGGCCTGTGGTATCGCGGGCTCCCCATTAAATCCTACCAACCGGGATATGCCAACAATGACGCGATCGCCATATTGGTGGGATTCAAGGCAGGTGACTGGCGGTTCGGCTATAGCTACGACATCACCATCTCGCGCTTGGCGATGAACAGCGGCGGAGCGCACGAGATCACCACTATCCTGGAACTGGCGGACAAGCGCAAGAAGAAATCGATGGCCCGCAGAAGGGTGGTGCCTTGCGCCAAGTTCTGAGCTCATGATCCGGACTTGAAGCCCGCCTGGAGGCACGCCCAAGGCCGTACATTCGGTCTTTCAAACGACCGACCATGAAACACATAACCCCATGCCTGGTTGCGTGCTTGTCCTGTATGGCACCTTGCACCGCCCAAACCCTGATCGACAGCATCCCGTATCCAGGCATCAGCCAAGGATTTTGGGGCATTTCGGTAAATCCTGACACCATCTTCCTGGGAGCTGATTTTTCCGGCGACATCTACTTTTCCGACCACGGCGGCAACATCCTGGGGCACCAGCCCACCGGCCACAACTTTAACCATGGTCTGGTCCGCACAGCCAATTCCTACCTGTTGGCGCAAGATTATACGGGCAGTGGCGCGCATTTGTATGAAGTTGGCCTGCAAGGGAGCCCGCTGAACAGCTGGGTCTTTCCCGATGTGATCGGCGGCCATTCATCCGGCATCGGCGATATCTGCATGGACGGCAATGCCGTGTGGTACACCATGTACTACCCGGATTTTGATACGTACCCGTTCGCGTACGCTTATAAATGGATCCCCGGGGCCGCCTCGCCGATCGACACTGTACCGATGCACGGCAGTCAACCATACGGCATTGCACTGAAGGGTGATACGCTTCTATATGTGACCGACAATCTTGATGGTGATGCCGAGCGCATCTATTCCTACAACCTGACCACCGGCCAGGACATCGGTTTCGTGGAACTTCCGGACCCGGATGGAGACCAATCCCCACGTGGCATGTATTATGACGGCACTTACCTCTATCTGGTGGCGAACCGGCTTGGGGGCAGCGCCTTCGCCTATCAAACGGTGTACATCTTCAGCTTCGACGCAACGGCAGGAATTCCCCCGTCCACGGCTCCACACATTGCCATTCAACCATCACCTGCGGATGAACATGCCGTGATGGAGCTTCCGTTCCTGGGACGGGACCGTGCTGCACGCGTGGAAATATTTGATGCAACGGGCATACAGGTCCTGGATCAAAACTTGACCGGCAGCCGCATTGCGCTAAGCACCGCTGCATGGCGCCCAGGTCTTTATTTGGTCCGTGCCATCATGGGCGGAAACAAGGTGGTCACCGGGCGGTTGGTGGTTGCGCACTAATGTCCCCCTGCCCGCCGCAGCCCGCGGAAGCATGTCTTTCCCCCGCTCAACCGCGCGAAAACCGAATTTTTTTACGCTCGTGCGGCACATCCCTGCTTTGCCGGTGCGGGCATGCGCGCAGATGCCAGCGCCAATAGCGGAATGCAACGCACTCAGCGGTCAATCTTCCCGCAGTCGCTCGACATAATCCGCATTCAACCCGGCCGACTTGGCCCAGAATGCCGGTGCGGTCCGTCCATTCAAGTGCTCGACCAGCACATCGAGGTGCGTGTGCCAACCACCCGAAACACTGAGCATGTCTTTCTGGTTGGGCAAGCGGTGGTGTGTGAGAACCAGCAGCACATCATTGCCTTGTTCAGAGAGTTCAAAGACCACTTCCGAAAGGGCTTCCGCACGGGCACCCCAGGTGAAACCTAACAGATGCGGTGGTTCGCACTTGGTGACCGTCGCCTTCATACTGTGGCCGTTCCGGTATTTCTCCGGCGGTTCATCCGGCTTTACGGTATCCAGTTCCGTGTGCAGCCAATGGAGTTCCATGGCACCGCCCACGCGCAGGTCCATGTCGCCGCTGGCCAACCACTTGGCGCGCTTCTCCGATTCGGTGAGGTAGGCCCATACCCGCTCGATGGGGCCGGGTAACAAGCGTTCAAAGCGGATGGTGTTCGGTGCGATGATCTTTCCGTAAGGCTCCATATGTTGGGTCGTTGTTTCGTTGTCGTTCATTTCGGGTTCCCGTCCTCCTCGCGCAGCAGGCGTTCCAGGGCATCCAATCGCGAACCCCAGAAGGCGCGTGTGTCGTCCATCCATTTCGCGGCCGTGTCCAACGGCTCCGAGCTGTAGCTGAGGAAGTGGTCGCGGCCCACCTTGCGGCGCTCCACCAGCTTGGCGCGCTCCAGTATGAGGATGTGCTTGCTCACTGCATTGAGCGACATGCGGAAGGGCTTGGCCACATCCGTGACGCGCGCTTCTCCCAAAGAAAGGCGCTGCAGGATCGCCCGCCGCGTGGGATCGGCCAACGCGGTGAGCGTGCGGTCAAGCGTTTTTGGGGTGGACATGGCCGATGACATCCAGGTGTGTACGCCCCGTGGTATCGGGTTGGCCGGTACCTGTGGTGATCAGCTTAAAGAGGCTCGTGCCGATGAAGAAGTCCCAGCCCTTCTCGCACTGGTCGAAGCACTCCACCGATGAGGTGAGTCCGATGTGCGTGAAGGTGAGGCGCGTCCCGGCTTCCGTTGGTTCAATTGCGAAGACCATTTCCGTTCCCTTCCATTCCTCCAGGTCCTTCAACCATGGCAGGTGGCTTTCGGTCACGGACCAAACGATCCGCTTGCCGGGCAGGGATTCCGTGATCCGCTGCCTGGTGAGGTGGACATCACCGAACTGCACGGTGAATTCATCGCCGGCTTGCTTGGTGCTGCCGTCCGTGTTGACGGTCCACCATTCGGTGATGCGCGTGATGGCGTCATGCACCTGCGCCGACGTGCTTGGCACGACGAATGAGTATCGGTAGTTCGGGGTTTCCATGGGGCAAATATATTCAACCTGTCGGTTGAATGTTATGGACATTGATTTTTTCGGTTCTGGTCGCCGGGGCGCGACCGAATCGGTTCCACGCGGCTGGGGCCGCGCGGCAACCACCGGCCGTCGACCGAGTGGTTATACAAGAATGCAGCCCCACATAGTTGACGCTCGGCCCCAGCCGAGCGCATGCTATTCGCAAGGTACCAGCCTTGTTAACCGTAGCCGTTCAACTGCGACGGCCCATCCGGATGTGCGCTGCTCATCCAATTGCGATGCGGCTCAGTGACGATCGTTGACCACCCTCATTCCAATTCTTTCACCTCCTTTTCGTGATAAGCCCTAGTGCAAGTGCAGATGTTGGTCCAATAGATCCCGCGACCAGACAAAGGCAAGTCCGCTTTGAACCGCTTAACATTCACGTCATTTCGCTTCGCGTAAACGATGAACCTTTTGTTCAACTCAAATTCATTTCCGCAATCACCACCTCCCATCCCTGTATATACAATCACTTCATCCTTGGCGATCCGTCCTTTGAACCACCGTTCCACCAACAACGTCTAGCGCATAACGGGTTCCTTGAAATTCGGGATCTCTCCCACCTGGGAAGTTACCTCCAGTTTCTCAGCGTGGATCACTTGGCCTGCGAATACTACGTCGGCGTGCTTTCGAGCATGCCTCACGTCCTCTGCGCCAATGCATGTAAGGCATGCGTCAGGGCAAATCCAAGGGCGACAAGCATGTACAATAGGGAAATGCCTCTACTAATCGGCCATGTCAATACCCCCCGCCCCCACCCTGCCCGCGCTCGATGGGGTGCCAGGTGGTCTTCACCTCTTGCGTATCGAGAATGAAATACGGACTTTGGCCTTCGGCGGTATTCCAGTCGGAGACCTTCGGCACCACCACGCGCTTCATGTTCTCGGCGGCTTCCTTGCCGAGGAGGACGCTTTCCTCCGGTGAAGGTGCGCTGCATACCACGGCATTGACGTCCATGTGCGTCACAAGCGGCTTCAGCAGTTCACCGCGCAGGCCGGTGAGCAAATTCACCACACCGCCCGGCAGGTCACTGGTGGCAAGCACTTCAGTGAAGGTTACCGCAGGCAACGGGTGCGCTTCGCTGGCCACCACAACGCACGTATTGCCTCCGGCGATGATCGGTGCCACGGTGCTCACCAAGCCGAGCAGTCCGCTGTGATTCGGTGCCATCACGCCCACCACGCCAGTGGGTTCCAGCACGCTGAAGTTGAAGTGCGAGGTGTTCACCGGGTTCACGCTGCTGAAGACCGCTTGGTATTTATCGCACCAGCCCGCATAGTACACCCAGCGATCGATGGCGGTGGCCACTTCAGCTGCAGCCTGCCTTGGGGTTGCGCCGTGGAGCACAAGTTCATGCACGAACTGCGCGCTGCGCCCTTCCAGCATTTCACCTATGCGGTAGAGTACCTGCCCCCGGTTGAACGCGCTGCGGTTGCCCCAATCGGCAAAGGCCTTGCGCGCAGCCACCACGCTTTCACGCACATCCTTGCGGCTGCTGCGGCACACGTTGGCCAAGGGCTTTCCTTCGGCATCCTTCGGCTGGTAAAACCGTCCGCTTTCGGTGCGCGGGAACTTGCCGCCGATGTAGATCTTATAGGTCTTCATGACGGGCAGGCGCCCTTCTGCCTTGATCGGTGCAGAATGCCCCTTGCCGTTCAGTGAAGGCTTTGCAATGGGTGGTTTTGTCAGTGTCTTGGCCATTTGCTCCTTACGATCCACCGGCATATGCGACCATGGATCGTTCGTAGCCAAAGCTACTACCGCGGCCGCATTCACCCTGGAACACGCATTGATTGCGCTGTGCCCATCGGGGCTTCCCTGTGCCTGACGGTGCATTCATAGCGTGATGTGAACCACGGATCCACACGGATGAAAACGGATGAACGGTCCCAGAATCAAACGAATCAACTTTCCTGATCCGTGTTCATCCGTGTGGATCCGTGGTCTAAGAATTGCCGGATGCCGCGCCCGCAGGGCGCGCAAGAGCCTATAGCCCTGATGGTCACGCCCATCCGGCCACGCGCCTCCACTGGTTTACATTCGCGCTCCTTTCATGGCGACCAAGAACAAGATCAGGGTAGTGGAACTGTTTGCCGGCGTGGGCGGTTTCCGTGTCGGGTTGGAACGGGCCCCCAGATCGTTCAACATACTCTGGAGCAACCAATGGGAGCCTTCCACGAGGAAGCAGGAGGCCTCGGACATCTATGTGAAGCGCTTCGGCACGAAGGGCCATTCCAACGAGGACATCGCCAAGGTGGATGCCAAGGACATCCCTGACCATGGCCTGCTGGTGGGCGGTTTTCCCTGCCAGGACTACTCCGTGGCGCGCTCATTGAAGAAATCGGAAGGGCTGGCCGGAAAGAAGGGCGTGCTGTGGTGGGAGATCCACCGGATCCTAAAGGAAAAACAACCGCCGTACATTTTCCTGGAGAACGTGGACCGCTTGCTGAAATCGCCGGTGAACCAGCGTGGCCGCGACTTTGCCGTGATGCTGGCCTCGCTCAGCGACCTGGGCTATGTGGTGGAATGGCGCGTGGTGAACGCCGCCGACTATGGCATGCCGCAACGCAGACGGCGCGTGTTCTTCCTATGCTACAACAAGTCCACGCCGATAGGCCAAGCCTTGCCCAAGGACCTTTCAAACCGGGTGTTGAAGGATGGCGTGCTTGCTGAAGCGTTCCCGATTTCCACTGCGGGCAACGCGTTCCGCGAATTCGCACTCAACGGCAACCTCGCCGACATTACGGAGCAGTTCAACACGGGCAAGACCGCTGGCATCAGTCCGTTCCAGAACGCCGGCATCATGGTCGATCGAACGGTGCATACGATCAGGACCACGCCCAACTATGCCGGTCCGTTTACCACGCTTGGTGGGATCCTCGTTCCCGAAGCACAAGTGGATCCGAGCTACTTCGTGGATCCGAAGGACCTGCCGCAATGGAAGTATTTGAAGGGCGGAAAGCGGGAGGCCCGCACGAACAAGGAGACCGGCTTCACCTACAACTACGCCGAGGGCGGCATGGTGTTCCCGGACGCACTGGACAAGGCCTCTCGCACCATCATCACAGGGGAAGGCGGTGCTTCCCCTTCGCGTTTCAAGCACGTGGTGCAAACTTCAGGCGGCCGGTTGCGGCGGCTCATGCCCGTTGAATTGGAGCGCTTGAACATGTTCCCCGACGGACACACGGAAGGCGCATCGGACAGCCGCCGCGCGTTCTTCATGGGGAACGCGTTGGTGACGGGGATCGTGGAGCGCGTGGGGAAGGTGCTTGCCGCACGCGTGAAGCGGTGATCACCGCGGATGGCACTAGCTTGCGCGCATTCCCAACACATTGCCCGCCGAGTCCATTTCGAGGAAGGGGTTGTGCGCGATCTCCCACAGGTGCCCGTCGGGATCGGCGAAGTAGCCTGAATAGCCGCCCCAGAACACCTTTACCGGATCCTTGGTGATGGTCACCCCGTGCTTCCTCAAGCGCGCGAAGAAGGCATCCACCTCCTCCGTTGAACGGAGGCATTGTGCCAGGGTGAAACGGCTGCCCTTTCCGTCATTCTCCACCTGCGCATCATCGGCAAGCTCGTGTTGCGGGAAGAGCGAGAGCACCAGGCCATTGAGCTTGTACATGACCACACCCCCGGCATCGTTCATGGGTTCCCAACCGAGCACCTCGTTGTAGAACCTTTTGGCGCGTTCGAGGTCGGCAACGCCGAGCGTGACGAAGGAAAGACGGGCTTGCATGCGCGCCAAATTAGGCGCCCTGTTCCGCACGCACCACCTTGAAATTGAACATGCCGCTCTTCAATGTTCCGAAGAGCCGCACCCAGAGGGGCAGCACCTGCTCGGTACCGCGAGCGTTGGTGATATCGCCCAGGTCGATCATCTCCTCATTTTTCCATCCGAAGGAGGCCAACAGTCCTTGCACCTCGGACTTCGCCCCGGCATCATTTCCGCAGAGGAAGATGTGATGCGTGTCCGGAAGTGTGCGCGGGGCCACCATCAGGTAAGCGGTGAGCGTATTGAGGCCCTTCACCACTTTCAGCTTGGGATGGGCGCGCTGCAGTTGCTCACCAAGCGAATCGGTATTGCAGACGGAAAGGCTCGGCGGAAAGCCCTTGGAAAAATCAAGCGGGTTGGAGATGTCGAGCATCGTTTTGCCTGCAAGATCCGGTTCGCCAGCCATTTTCAGGGCATCCATGGCCCCGGCACCGCTGGTCGCATTTACGAGCATTAGCCCGTGCGAGGCCGCTTTCGCGAAGGTGGCCAGTTTCACCTTGGGGTGTGCGGCCAACCAGTCCTTCACGGGCGGGCGGCCAAAACCGTCCTTGTCGACCCGTGCCATGCTTGCCTTCACGTCGCGCGTGCCGAGCATCTGCACGAAATCATGCGCGGAAAGGCCGGTCCGCCGCTCGGGGACGTTCAATCCGAGCGCGCGTCGCATCGGCCGGTTCAGAAACGCATCGGTCTTCGCGCCCGTGGGCCAGACGCCTTCGTTCAGGCCGCCCAGCACCACCCGGTCGAAACTAACGAGACGTGCTTCGATCGGACCAAGAATACGGATCGCAGCTTCCTCATCGAGCGGTGCGCGCAGCGGCGTGCCTGCGAGCAGGGCAGCGAAGGCCTCGGCGTAGTCGGGAAGCGTCAACGCGAAATGCCCGGCAGGGGCCTCAGCAAGCTCGTCGAGAACTTCCGCGAGCTTCTCTGCATCGTTGCCTGTAGCTCTATCGAAGCCGAGCGCGGAAAGTGCCGTGCGATGGGCACGCAGGAGTTCGCTGAAAGGCAATGCCCGTTCGCCAGGCCGGCAAAGCGGTTCGAGCGCCGCTTGCAACCGCTCATCGAGAGCGCGGGCGGCATCCCAGTCTTCGGGCTTGAGCCGTGCCTTCGGATCGTTGGGGTGGTAGCGCTCGTCGCGTGCCGTTTCCATCGCCCGCAGCAGCCCTTGCAAGCCGCCTGCCGGACGGGCTCCGCGCAACACGCCCTGCTCGAGCGCGTCGATTTCATGCGCGGCGAAAGCGCAAAGCGGATGCCGCAACAGCGCGATCAGCGGAACCGGCGCGAGTTGCGAGGCC
>CALMYC010000328.1 GCA_937873385.1 uncultured Flavobacteriales bacterium
ATCGCCCTGGCACTGACGATCCCTGTGTTCGTGCTGGAAATGGGCAGCCACTTCTTCCCGGCGATCAACGAGGTGGTGCCTCCGCACATTTCCCATTGGATCCAGTTCGCGCTCGCCACGCCCGTGGTGCTCTGGGCGGGCTGGCCCTTCTTCCAACGCGGATGGGCCTCGCTGCAAACGCGCAACCTCAACATGTTCACGCTGATCGCCCTGGGCATCGGCGTGGCGTGGCTTTACAGCGTGGTGGCCCTCTTCGCGCCGGGCCTCTTCCCAGAGGAATTCCACACGGCGCACGGCGTGGTGGCGGTCTACTTCGAGAGCGCCGCAGTGATCACCGTGCTGGTGCTGCTGGGCCAGGTGCTGGAACTGCGGGCCCGCGAGAACACCGGCGGCGCCATCCGCGCACTGCTCGACCTCACGCCGAAAATGGCGCTGCGCATCGCGCCCGATGGCACCGAGGCCGAAGTGCCGGTGGAACACATCGTCGTGGGCGATACCCTGCGTGTGCGTCCGGGTGAAAAGATCCCCGTGGACGGCGACGTGATCGAAGGCCGTTCCGCCGTGGATGAATCCATGGTCACCGGTGAATCGATGCCGGTAACGCGCACCGTGGGCGACCCCGTGATCGGCGGCACGCTCAACAGCAGCGGCGCGCTGGTGGTGCGCGCATCCAAAGTGGGCGCCGACACCGTGCTGGCGCGCATCGTGCAACTCGTGGGCAACGCGCAACGCTCGCGTGCGCCCATCCAACGCCTGGCGGATAAAGTCTCCGGCTGGTTCGTGCCGCTGGTGATCGGCATCGCCGTGCTCACCTTCATCGTGTGGGCCATCGTGGGTCCCGAGCCGCGCTTCACTTACGGACTGGTCGCGGCGGTATCCGTGCTCATCATCGCCTGCCCCTGCGCCTTGGGGCTGGCCACGCCGATGAGCATCATGGTGGGCGTGGGCAAGGGCGCACAGGCCGGCGTGCTGATCCGCGATGCCGAAGCGCTGGAGCGCATGGAGAAGGTGGATACCGTGGTGGTGGACAAGACCGGCACGCTCACCGAAGGCAAGCCCAGCGTCACGGGTATTTTTCCGGCGGAAGGGTTTGATGCCGATGCCATCCTACGCACCGCAGCGGCGGTGGAGCGCGTGAGCGAACATCCCCTCGCGCAAGCGATTGTCACCGCGGCCAACGCGCGCGGGCTGCAACTGCCGGAGGTCAGTGGCTTCGACTCGCCCGTGGGCAAAGGCGTGCTCGGCACGGTGGAAGGCCAGTACGTGGTGATCGGCAACGCCGACTTCCTGCGCGAGCACGGTGTGGAAAGCAGCGCGTTGGCGGCACATGCGGATGAGCACCGGCGCAAGGACGCCACGGCGATCTTCATCGGCATCGACGGCCGCGTGGCGGGCACCTTCGCCATTGCCGATGCCGTGAAGGCCACCACGCCCGCCGCACTGGCCGCCTTGCGCGAACAGGGCCTGCGCATCGTGATGCTCACCGGCGACGAGCGCACCACCGCCGAGGCCGTGGCGCACGAGCTGGGCATCACCGAAGTGGAGGCCGGCGTATTGCCTGAGCGCAAGAGCGAAGTGGTGCAACGGCTGCAACGCGAAGGGCGCATCGTGGCCATGGCCGGCGACGGCGTGAACGACGCCCCCGCACTCGCCGCCGCCGACGTGGGCATCGCCATGGGGCACGGCACCGACGTGGCCATGGAAAGCGCCGGCATCACCCTGGTCAAGGGCGACCTCACCGGCATCGTGCGCGCCCGCAAGCTCTCGCGCGCCACCATGCGCAACATCCGCCAGAACCTCGTCTTCGCCTTCATCTACAACGCACTCGGCGTGCCCCTCGCCGCCGGCGTGCTCTACCCCGCCTTCGGGATCCTGCTCTCGCCCATGTTCGCCGCAGCGGCCATGGCGCTCAGCAGCGTGAGCGTGATCGGGAATGCGTTGCGGTTGAGGTGGGCGGAGGTGTGAGGAGGGGGAGTGATTGAGCATGGATGAGCACGTTGTTATGTAGGGCATGCGCATAGCAGCACTCGACAAGGTGCGCAGCGACTGAGGTTCCGAGATATGGGTGTGACCCCGCCTCAAGAGCAGACGTGGATCGGGTGAGCCGCTGTAGCGCCCTGGCCATGAGGGCGTGGCTTCGGCTTGCACGGCATCACCACCGCAGCAGTGCCTGTGATCCGGTTGAACAACGCTCGCTATTTTGGGTGCCGAAATGGCTCTCGACCCCTTGTTCCCGCCCACGCCCAAGATCATCTCCAGCATCTCCTCCATCAAGGACAACCGCACGCACGGCAAGGTGGGCGAGTGGTTGCAGGAGGTGATGGCCACCTGCTCCGCCCTCAGCATCGTCAGTGCCTACTTCACCGTAAATGCTTACGCCCATCTGCGGAAAGAGCTGGACGACATCGAAAGTCTGCGATTCCTCTTCGGCGACCCGGCGTACCTGCGGATCAAGGATGCCGACAAGGGCGAGCGCTCCTTCCGCATCACCGATGAGGGCTTGGCCATGGCGGCGCAAATGCAGCAGCGCGCCATCGCCAAAGCGTGTGCGGACTGGCTGGAGCAAAAGGCCGAGATCCGTTCGCTGGTGAAACCGAATTTCCTCCACGGCAAGCTCTTCCATGTGGCCAACCCCAACAAGACGGAGGATGCCATCATGGGCAGCAGCAACTTCACCGCGCATGGCCTCGGCTTCGGCACCGTGTCCAACATGGAGCTGAACATGGTGATCAATGATCGGCGGGACCGGGAGGAGCTGAAGCAATGGTTCGAGGAACTTTGGAACGCCGGGCCCGATTGGGTGGAGGACGTGAAGGAGCGCGTACTGGCCGACCTGCGCGAGCTATACATGGATACCGCGCCGGAGTTCGTTTACTTCAAAACACTCTACCACGTCTTTTCGAAATTTCTGGAAGACCAAGGCACCAGCGGCCTGCTTGATGAGCGCACCGGCTTCTTCGACACCGAGGTCTGGAACAAGCTCTATGTTTTCCAGAAGGACGGCGTGAAAGGTGCCATCAACAAGGTGCTGCGCCATGGCGGATGCATCATCGCCGATAGCGTGGGTTTGGGAAAGACCTTCGAGGCGCTCGCCGTCATCAAATACTTCGAACTGCTCAACAAGAACGTGCTGGTACTCTGCCCCAAGAAGCTCGCGCCCAATTGGACCGTGTATCAAAGCCGGATGGGCAGCACGCTCAACCCCTTCACCAAGGACCGCTTCCAGTACGCGGTGATGTGCCACAGCGACCTGGGACGGACAAGCGGCGTCTCTTCGCCCAACGCCATTCCGCTGGACCAAGTGAACTGGGGCGCGTACGACCTTGTGGTGATCGACGAGAGCCACAACTTCAAGGGCAACCCCAAGGAGCGCGAGCTGGAGGATGGATCACGGAAGATCAACCGCGCACATTTCCTGCTGGAGGAAGTGATCAAGAAGGGGGTCCGCACACGCGTGTTGCTGCTCAGCGCCACACCGGTGAACAACAACCTGCGGGACCTGCGCAACCAGATCAACCTCATAGCAGGGGGCAGCGAGCAGGGCCTCTTTGAGACCACCGGCGTGGCCAACATCGGCGAAACGCTGCGCCTGGCCCAAACGCAATTCACCCAATGGGCCGACCCCACGCACAAGGACCGGCAGGTGCGCGGCCTGCTGGAGAAATTGGACAGCGCCTTCTTCAAGCTGCTGGACGAACTCACCATTGCGCGCAGCCGCAGTCACGTGAAGCGCTTCTATGCCGGTAGCGATGCGGGCGAATTCCCCAAGCGCGACAAGCCGGTCAGCATCTACCCCAAGATCGACCTGGACGAGCGCTTCCCCAGCTATGATGCGATAAACACTAAAATATCCGGTTACAAACTGGCCGTGTTCAACCCCAGCGCGTTCCTGAAGGAAGGCGCCAAGGAGAAGTACGAATTCCGCGAAGGGAAGCAGATCGAGGCCTTCACGCAGGAACGCCGCGAGCATTTCCTCACCGGCATGATGAAGGTGAACTTCCTCAAACGGCTGGAAAGCTCCGTACACTCCTTCCAGGTCAGCATGGACCGCACCATCAGCAAGATCGACGCGTTGTTGAAGCGGATCGAGGAGTACGAGAACCGGCCGGACCCCCAGGTGAAGATGAGCTTTGATGAGGCCTCCATCGATACCGGGGACCAGGACGACTCCGGCGAGGAAGAGCAGGAATGGACGGTGGGCAAGAAGGAATACCGCATGGATGACCTCCGGCTCGACGAATGGAAGGAAGCCCTGCGGCTGGACCGCGACCAGCTCAATGAACTATTCCTGTTGGCCCGCGGCGTGGACTCCAAGCACGATGCCAAGCTCTTTGAGCTCAAGCGCATCATCATGGACAAGGTGATCCACCCTTTCAATGGCAGGAACAAGAAGACCCTCGTTTTCACCGCCTTCGCCGATACCGCGCACTACATCTACGATAGCCTGTCGGACTATGCACTGCACGAAGTGAAGCTGAACATGGCCTTGGTCACCGGCGCGGGCACTCGCACGCAGTTCGGCGCCAACGATTTCAACAGCATCCTCACCAATTTCAGCCCACAAAGCAAGGAACGCAGCAAGCACCGAGGCATGCCCACCGAGGGTGAGATCGACATACTGATCGCCAGTGACTGCATCAGCGAAGGCCAGAACCTGCAGGACTGCGACCTCATCGTGAACTATGACATCCACTGGAACCCCGTGCGCATCATTCAGCGCTTCGGCCGCATCGACCGCTTGGGCACCACCAACACGCGCATCCGCTTGGTGAACTTCTGGCCCACCGAGGACCTGGACGGCTACATCAACCTGAAGCACCGCGTGGAGGCCCGTATGGCGTTGGTGGACCTTACCGCCACCGGCGAGGACAACATCCTCAACACCGAGCAGATCGAAGAACTGGTGAACGAGGACCTCAAATACCGCGACCGCCAGTTGAAACGCTTGAAGGACGAAGTGCTCGACCTGGAGGACATGGGCGAGAACATCTCCCTGACCGACCTCACCCTCGACGACTTCCGCACCGAGCTGCTCAACTTCCTCAAAGGGAACGAAGAGCGCCTGAAGAACGCGCCGTTCGGCCTATACGCCGTGGTGCCTTCCGGGCAGCATGCGCAAGGCGAAAAGCAATACGACCTGCTTAACGGCAACCTGCGCGACCAGATCCGGCCCGGCGTGGTGCTTTGCCTCCGCCAGCGCAACGCCGGTGAACAGGGCGGAAGCGTGAACCAGTTGCACCCCTACTTCTTGGTGTATGTCCGCGACGATGGCACCGTGCGCTACAGCTACACCGCCGCCAAGCAGGTGCTGGAACTCTTCCGCCTGTTGTGCGCCGGGCGCGCCGAAGCCTACGAAAACCTTTGCCGGCAGTTCGATGCGGAGACCGGCAACGGCAGTAACATGGAGCACTACGACGGCCTGATGCGCAAGGCGGCCGCCGATATCGCCCGTCTTTCACGCCAACGAAGCGCCACCAAGCTGGCCACTGATCGTGGCGGTCTGCTGATCCCCGATGCCCAATTGGCCGGCACGCCCGATGACTTCGATCTGGTGACCTGGCTGATCATCAAGTGAGCGCATGGCCCGCAGCATCGTCTTCATCAGCAGCGTGCAGAAGGAACTGGCCGACGAACGCCGTGCCCTCAAGGCCTTCATCGCCAACGATGCGCTCCTGCGCCAGCACTTCGAGGTGTTCCTCTTCGAGGACCTGCCCGCCAGCGACCGGCATGCCGACCAGGCGTACCTGCATGAAGTGGACCGCTGCCACCTGTACATCGGCCTCTTCGGAAAGGCATACGGCCACACCGATGCGCACGGACTTTCGCCCACCGAGCGCGAGTTCGACCGCGCCACCGCGAAGAACAAGGAGCGCCTCATCTACGTGCTGGGCAACACCGACGAAGCGCGCGATGCCCGCATGAAGGACCTGGTGCGCAAGGCGGGGGAGCAGCTCATCCGCAAGCGCGTGGGCAGCATTTCGGAACTCATTGCCGCAGTGTACGCCAGCTTGTTGGAACACCTGCAGCGCACGGGCATCATCCGCACAAAACCCTTGGATGCTTCGGCCTGTCCCGATGCAACACTGGCCGACCTGGACGTGGAGAAGCTCGATCGCTTTTTACGTCTCGCGCGATCTGAGCGCAATTTCCCGCTGCAACCCGGCACTCCCCTGTTGCAGGTACTCACCCACCTGAACCTGTTGGACAAGGGAGCACCGAGCCATGCCGCCGTGCTCCTGTTCGCCAAGGAACCCCAGCGCTTCCTGATCAGCAGCGAAGTGAAGTGCGTCCACTTCTTCGGCACCGAGGTGGCCAAGCCCATGCCCGACTACAAGATCTTCAAGGGCACCGTGTTCGAGCTGGTGGACCAGGCCCTGCACTTCGTGATGGACAAGCTGGCCGCAGCCGTGGGCACGCGCGCCGAGAGCATCGCCGTGCCGGTAACCCCGGAGATCCCGCGTCTTGCAGTCTCCGAGGCCATCGTGAACGCCGTGGTGCATCGCGACTATGCCAGCAATGCCAGCGTGCAAGTGATGCTCTTCAAGGATCGCTTGGAAGTGTGGAACCCCGGTGCCTATCCCACGGAGCTCTCGTTGGCGGACCTGCGTATTCCGCATGCGTCCATTCCACGAAACCCGCTCATTGCCGAACCGATGTACTTGGCACGCTACATTGAAAAAGTGGGTACGGGCACCTTGGACATGATCGCACGGTCCAAGCAGGCCGGCCTTGCACCGCCGAAGTTCGTCCAGGAGCAAGGGCAAGTGAAGCAGACCCTCTTCAGGCCCACCCCCCATGTCACCCCCCAGGTCACCCCCCAAGTCAATGAGCTGAAGGTGAGCCTGTTGCGCCGCCTTTCCGAAGCCTTGAATGTGCCCTCCACCCAAGTCACCCCCCAAGTCTTTGACCTCGTTCGGGCCATGCTCAAACATGCGGTCGGGGTCAGTGCTACCAGAGCCGAGCTTCAACAAGCCAGCGGGCTGAAGGATCGCAAACACTTCCGAACCGCATAT
>CALMYC010000329.1 GCA_937873385.1 uncultured Flavobacteriales bacterium
CGTCCTTCGCATCGCTCACCAAGTGCTGCTCCACGGCCTGGGCGCGGGCCAGTACTTCAGGATCGCCTTTCAGGTGGCCTTTTACCAGCTCCTTCCAGTCGGCAGGAAGGGAGGCCCATTCAATGAGCGTGGGGGTGTTCTTGCAGGCCCGTTGCACGCGGTTGATGCGCCCCCGCTTGATGGCGTTGCTGTACGCTGGCTCGCTGATGCACTCCTGGTTGACCAATTCGCAGTACTCGATCAATACCTGGTTATCGCGAATAGTCATGGCTGGGTAAGTGGCTTTGAGGCGGTGACTGGTGGATGGTGGATGGCGTGGCTTAGTTGGCCAGGTTCAGGGTGAGCTGGCTGCGCAGCATGCTCCGCGAACCGGCCAGCAGGCGCACGCCTGTTTCATCCACGAACCAGCCTGCGGCGGCGCTGCCGTACAGCCGTATCATTGCCTTGTGCCCGGCTGGCATGGTGCCGGCCGTGGCGTGTGCGCTCAGCGCAGGCCGCCCCACGCACTGCATCACATCGCGCAGGCTGTACCACTGCTTACCCTCCAAGCCCACCATGCGCACCTCGCCGCTCAGCAGCTTCACCAGCGTGCAGGGTATGCCTCGCGCATCCAGCACGCCCGCAGGCAGGCCGCCGGGCAATGCCTTGGCCTTGGCCGGGGCGGCACCCACTGGGTTGGCCAACGGCTGCGTTACCTCCTTGGCTTCTGGCATGGTATAGCTGCCGGTGCTGCGCAGTGCAGGGATTACCTCACTGGTGAGCCACTTACGCACGGCCTTGGCCTCGGGCTTGCGGCTCTTGATCACCAAAGCCCACACTCCGCTCTCGTTCACTACCTGCATGCGCACCTTGCCGCGCGACGGTGTATGTATCTCATACACCGTCCACTCTTCCGCATCCAGCGTGCGCCTGACAACATCGCGTGAGTTGGTGAGACCGAGTGTTTCGCAGAGGTCCTTGGCCACGACCCATGGTTGCTGGTCGATGAGAGCGCCGCGCAACTGGTGCTGGTGGAAATTGAAGATGCTTGGCGTAAGGGGGCTTGCAATGGTGTTCATGATGTTCGGGGTTTAGTTGCCCTTATGGGCGTGTTCTGGTGTGCGTAGGTTCACAATCTCTTGGTGTAGGGCGAGGATGCTGGCGTTTCGCCGATCGCCGTGTAAGCACTTCGTTACATAGCTGCGGCTCCATTCCTTGCCATAGCGTGCCTTAGCCATGCGTACCACCTGCATCGCATCGCCCCTCTCTATGTTTCGCTTGCTTATCATTGTATCGTATCCGGGACAAACTTATGTCTATGAGACATACAAAGCAAATCCAATATACCTGCTAAGTATGAACAACGAGTTGTTCATACCTGAGAAGCTGAAGAAAGCCCGCGTCTTGTTGCGGCTTAGTCAATCAGAGTTGGCCGAAGCCGTGGCGATGCAGCAGAAAGACATCAGCCTACACGAGAACAAATCCACGAAAACCCTTATACCCGTCAGGTATTTACTGTTCCTCTATTCAAAAGGCATTGACATCAACACCCTCTTCGATGCCACCACGGAGGTGCGCCTTCGCCCTCCCAGCATCCCCGCTGTGGAGCAAATACTGGAAGCCAATAGGCACATACAGGCGTTGGCGGGGCCACCGGAGTGGCTTAAGGAAGTACTGGCCGGCCAGGAGCGGATCAAGCAAGAACTCAAGGCCGAACTATTGAAGGAGCTACAGGAGGCCGCCCAAAAAAGGGCTACGCCTCCCAAGAACAGGAAGACGGGTTAAGCCCTCACTCCCTACCCCACTTCCAGGGAGAGGGGAGGCTTTCGGTGCTGCGGGTGGTGTGGCCACAGCCGCATACATAGGTGAACGCGCGCGAAGGGCGAACGGAAGAACATGGGCAACAGGCGCGTAGAGCTACTGTTGACGAACGTTTGAGCGCGAAACGTTGATGCCAACGTTGATGGCCGGGGCGGTTGCAAATGCAGCAAACCTGCATTGGTGGCCGTTCTTTGCCACCCATGGTGCATTTCGGGAGCAAGGCAGGGTCACTTGGTGGAGACACCGGGCGGCCCTGTCGGCTCCAGGATGCGGATGCCGCTGCGGTGACTTTCTGCAAGCAGTACCGCAACGCCATAGAATGGGCCATCAACGCGGCCTGCGTGCCAGCGCACCATCGCGATGATGTACGTCAGGACGTGGCCGTGCGGCTGTTGAAGCGGTTCCGCACCTACGGCCCCTTGGGCGATGGCAGCCACGCCAGCTTCGCCATCACCGTGGCGCGGCATGCCTGCCTGGACTTCATTCGCCGCAACGGCAAGGAGCGCACCGCCACGGACCCGGCCATCTATGACCGCTTGCCGGACGATGCCCGCCGGCCGGACGAGCAGATGGAGCGCGCTGATGGCCACGCCCGCCTGCACCTGGCCATTGCC
>CALMYC010000330.1 GCA_937873385.1 uncultured Flavobacteriales bacterium
ACTTGCCTTCCCGCCTCGGCCCAGGTGGTGATCAACGAGGTAAGCGCCTCGAACATGAACGGGATAACGGACAGCTTTGGC
This sequence comes from uncultured Flavobacteriales bacterium, assembly GCA_937873385.1. Classification (GTDB taxonomy): domain Bacteria; phylum Bacteroidota; class Bacteroidia; order Flavobacteriales_F; family PHOS-HE28; genus PHOS-HE28. Next base: position 82 of record CALMYC010000330.1, read on the forward strand.
GACCGTGAGGACTGGGTGGAACTGTACAACACCACGGGAGCAACCATCGACCTGAGCGGTTGGCACCTCAGCAACAAGGTGAACAATCCGGCCAAATGGGCATTTCCCGCCGGTGCCAGCATCAATGCAAATGGCAGGTTGGTGGTGTTCTGCAGTAAACGGAACACCGTCGTGGGCGCCGAATATCACACGAGCTTCAAACTTGACCAATCAGATAACGACCATGTGTTGCTCTCCGACCCGGCCGTGACCATCATCGACGATGTGCTGCTGGACCCGCCCACCAAATTGGACAACAGCCGGGGCCGGACCACCGACGGCGCAGCTTCCTGGTCCCTGTTTCTCACCCCGACGCCCAACGCCCCGAACGCGGGCGCTTCCCCGGAATACCTTGACCGCCCTCAACTTTCGCCAGGGGCAGGATTTTACGGCGCGGCGGTAACCGTCACCATGACGAGCCCCGGTGGAAACACGATCCGCTATACGCTGGACGGAAGTGAGCCCACCGCTGCGTCAACGGCGTACGCCGGCCCTGTGGCCATTCCTGCCACCACGGTTGTGCGCGCCGCGTGCTTCAGCTCCACCGCCGGGGTCCCGCCCAGTTTCATGGAGACCAACACCTATTTCATCAATGCAACCCATACCACGGCGGTGTTGAGCGTTGCAGGCGACCAGGTTGACGACCTCCTCAACGGCAATGGTGGACTGAAGCCGTACGGGTCATTGGAATATTTCGGGCCGGACCAGCAATTGAGGGACGAGGCCACCGGCGAATTCAACAAACACGGCAATGATTCCTGGGCGTATGGGCAACGAGGGTTCGACTACATCACCCGGGACCAGACAGGGTACAACGACGCGATCCATTACCCCGTGTTCCATGCCACCACGCGGAGCAAATTCCAGCGGTTGATCGTCAAGGCGGCCGCCAACGACAATTACCCGTTCGAGGACGGGGCGCATATCCGGGATGCCTACGTGCACAGCTTGGCCAAGGCGGGCCACCTGAAATTGGACGTGCGCACCTACGAGCCATGCGTGCTCTATGTGAACGGTCAGTACTGGGGGGTGTATGAGATCCGGGAAAAGTGTGATGACCATGATTACACCAAGAAGTACTATGACCAGGATGAGTATGACCTGCAATACTTGAAGACCTGGGGCTCCACCTGGAGTGAATACGGGGGCCCGCAAGCACAGACCGACTGGAACGCCTTGAAGGCCTATATCATGGGCAACAACATGGGTGATGCCACTGCCTTCGCTTACGTGGACGGCCAGTTCAGTTGGAAGAGCCTGGTGGACTACACGGTACTGAGCAGCTACACGGTCTGCACCGACTGGTTGAACTGGAACACCGCATGGTGGCGGGGCTTCAACCCGAACGGTGAACACAAGAAGTGGGGTTATGCGCTCTGGGACAACGATGCCACCTTCGGCCATTACATCAATTATACCGGAGTGCCGCAAACCACGCCTGACGCGGACCCCTGCAATGCGGAAAACCTGCCTGATCCGGGGGGCCAAGGTCATATTCCCATCCTCCAGAAGCTGATCAATGAGAACCCCACGGTACACGACTACTATGTGAACCGCTACATCGACCTGGGGAACACGTTGTTCAGTTGCCATGTCATGCTTCCTTCTTTGGACAGCCTGATCGCGCCGGAAATGCCGGCACAGGTTGCGCGCTGGGGAGGCACTGTGGCCCAATGGCAGGCCAATGTGCAGCAGATGCGTGACTTCATAAATGCGCGATGCACGGACATCCAACAGGGCCTGGTGGACTGTTACGACCTGACCGGGCCGGACAGCGTGGTCTTCAAGGTGGACCCACCGCTTAGCGGCAACATCAAGATCAACTCCGTCACCCCCCCCAGCTATCCGTTCAGCGGGCTCTATTATGGTGGAATTGCCACCACCTTGAAGGCCGAAGCCGCTTCGGGCTGGGCGTTTGACCACTGGGAAACGATCCATGCAAACCCGGCACCATCGCTCACCGATAGCCTGGCAACGGTCAGTTTCACCGGCACGGATACCGTGATCGCACATTTCGCCCCACCGCTCAAATACCCGGTCGTTCTGCTTACGGAACCTGCAAACACAGCCTCCATCCTGTACAACTCCGATTTGTACACGGCATTCCCGGCCACGGTGGAACGGATCCCCGAATCAATCGATACATTGACCGTCATACCGGCCATGTACTACACCTTCCTTTACTGGGAGTTCAAGCACAACACGCCCAACCAGAATGACACGACCATGAAGAAGATACCGGTCACCATCTTCTTTCCGGACACGATCATTGCCCATCTTGAGCCCCAGGAATACGTGTACTACGGTGCAAATGCCTTCACGCCCAACGGCGATGGCATCAATGATACGTGGCGCCCATGGAACAATGTGGTGGACGTGGACCGCTACAGTTTGCAGGTGTACGACCGCTGGGGAAGGGTGATGTTCACCTCCACCGATCCCTTCCAGGGCTGGGATGGCACCTTGGGCGGGGCTCTTGTCCCGCTTGGCGTGTATGCATACCGGGCCGAGATGTATGATGCCATAACGGGTGAAAAGCACAATGTGACCGGGCATGTGACGGTGGTTCCCTGATCTGTTGCTCCATACACCTTGAACCCGGCGTGCTCCCCCTTGGAATAATTCCCTTCTTTGCTTCCGCTGCTCCATTTTGCCATGACCAGAGATGAAGATCTGGCCCGTGTTGACCATTTTGCTTGCGGCCTGCAGTCCTTCAACTGAGACACAGGTGGTCCGTGACCGGGAAGGCCTGGTCCGGGCGGAAGTGTCGCGCAGAAATGGCAAAAAAGACGGTCCCGTGAAATTCATTTCCAAGGATGGATCGCAGACAACCGGATCTTACACGGAGGACAGCAGGAACGGAATTTGGGTCACGGTGGACCGCAAGATGGATACGCTGTCCATGGTGCAGTTTGACCGGGGCAGGAAGGACGGTTTACAAGCGTACTGGGCACCCAACGGGCAGCTGCTGCGCATTGAACGGTTCAAGAAAGGGTTGGCGGATGGAGAACTCTACCGGTTCTTCACGGACGGGTCCCCCAGGCAGGTCACCTGGTATGACCAAGGCACTCCGGAAGGCCCGTACATGGAATGGTACAAGGTGGACAGCACCTCCGTGGCACTTACGATGGGTGAATTCCACCAAGGGGAACGATCAGGGAAATGGACCTGGTTCTACGGCAACGGGCGTGTAAGCCGGCAAGGACGGTACGACCGTGGAAATGCGGTAGGAACTTGGCGCTATTGGGATGCTTCAGGCACGCTGGAAAGCAGCGTGGCCCACGGTGATTGAACCCGCCGACACCACTTGGTTCACGGCAGCACCTTGCCGGGATTCATGATGCCTTGGGGATCGAACACCTTCTTGATGCTCCGCATCAAGGCCAATTGGACCGGATTGAACGCGATGTCCATGTAGGGACGCTGCACCAGGCCGATGCCATGCTCCCCGCTCAACGTGCCCCCCACGGAAACGACGAATTCGAAGATCTCCCGAATCGCCTTGGGCAATTCCTCCTTCCAAACACCATCAGGCAGATCGCCCTTGATGATGTTCACGTGGAGATTACCGTCGCCTGCATGGCCATAGCACACGCTCTTGAACCCGTAGCGGGTGCCCGTTTCCTTCACCTTCGCCAACAACGCGGGCAGTTCGTGCCGTGGCACCACGGTATCCTCCTCCTTGTAAACGCTGTTGCTTTTCACTGCTTCGCCCACGCGGCGGCGCATCAGCCACAGTCCATCCTTCTGGGCCGTCGTTTCCGCAAAGAGGACTTCCTGGCAATCGAACCGCTCCATGACACCGAGAATGGCCTCACAATCGCGCATCAACAGATCGGCATGGTTTCCGTCCACTTCAATGAGCAGGTGGGCCGCGGTATCCTCCGCAATTACAAGGTTTACGCCCTTCACGTACCGCAGCGCCCAATCAATGGCATCGCGTTCCATGAATTCCATGGCACTGGGCACAATGCCCGCGCGGAACACGGCGGCCACGGCTTCGCAGGCCTTGCGCTCATCGCGGAAGGGCACCAGCATCAGGCGCGTTTCCTTTGGCAAGGGCACCAACCGCAGCACAGCTTTGGTGATGACGCCCAGGGTGCCTTCACTTCCCACGACCAGGCGCGTGAGGTCGTAGCCTGTGGCATTCTTCAAGGTGTTGGCGCCAGTCCAGATCATTTCACCGTTCGGCAACACCACTTGCAGGTTCAGCACGAAGTCGCGCGTTACACCGTACTTCACGGCCCGCGGACCCCCGGCATTCTCCGCCAAGTTTCCGCCGATGGTGCAACTGCCCCGGCTCCCCGGGTCGGGCGGGTAGTACAGCCCCTTTTCCGCCACCGCCTCCTGCAGCACCTGCGTGATCACACCGGGCTCCACGGTCACCTGCAAATTGCGTTCATCGATGTCCGTGATCGCATTCATGCGGTCCATGGCCAGTCCCACCCCGCCCTTCACGCTCAAGGCCCCACCGCTCAAGCCTGTGCGGGCCCCGATCGGTGTTACGGGGATGGCGTGCTTGTAACACAGCCTCATGGTCCGGGCCACGTCCTCCGTGGTGCGCGGGCGAACCACCACCTGCGGGGGAAAGCCGAGGTCCTCGGTTTCGTCACTTCCGTAACGCCGCAGATCCACCCCGTCCATCAAGATCGCATCCTGGGGAAGGAGGGCCTGAAGTTCCCGCAGGAATGCCGGTGGAAGGTCGATCACCTCCCTGGCCATGGAATTTGGCATGCGGCGAAGTTCGGAATTGGCAACCAACGCATGAAATGGCCAACCGTTGAAAACTAAGTGCTCTGCACGCATACTTCCCGTTGCCGCTGACTACCTTGCATGATGGCCGGGCATCCACCCCTGCCCCACTACCGGTCAAACATGCACCCCCATGACGATCACAAGATCGCTTCCCCTGGCCCTGGTGATTTCACTTGCACCGCCGGCCATTGCCCAGAACATCGGGATCAACGGCAACGGTGCCGCCCCGGCTGCATCAGCCCTGCTGGACATTGATGCCTCCGCCCTGCCCGCTGCGGACAAACGCGGGTTGTTGATCCCGCGCATTGCACTTAATGCGCGCAACACCGCCGCGCCCGTGGTGGCCCCGGCCACTTCCTTGGTGGTGTTCAACACCGCCACGGCCAGTGCGGGCACCAACCAGGTAACCCCGGGGTTCTATTTCTGGGGAGGCACTGAATGGTTGCGCATGTTCAGCGGCATGGACGGCTGGACCACCACGGGCAACTACGGGACCGTTGCGGGCACAAACTTCATCGGCACCAACGATGCCGTTGACCTTGTGGTGAAAACCGGCGGCACAGCAGCGACCAATGAGCGCATGCGGATCCTGGCCAGTGGTGCGGCCGTGGTGAACCGGACCAGCGGCACGGCGGGTGATGTGTTCTCCGTGTATGCCACGGGCACCACGGGTGCCATTGCCGGGTTGGGCGACTATGCGGTGAACGGCTATGCCTCCACGGGAGTTGGCGTGTACGGCGCATCCACCTCCACGGCCACCACCGGCGACCTGACCGGAGTGCTGGGTGAAGCCGTTTCCTCCTTCGGCACAGGTGTGTTGGGGCAAGCAACCGGCGACCTGGGGTACGGCGTGGTGGGAAGTGCTTCCAGTTCCACCGCTTCCATGCAGCCGATCGGCGTGTTTGGCCTGGCCAACAATGCCTCCGGATTCGGGGTGCGGGCGAGAAACTTGGACAATTCAGGCACCGGTGCAATACTCGCCGGGAACGCGCTGGCGGGAACGTATCTCGTGAACGGAAGCGGTGCATCACTGACCGGCACCGGCATCGGCGGCCTGGGCTTTGCACAAACCGCGGGAAGCGGCTGCGGCCTGGTGGGGGCGGGCAACAACAGCGCCGCCATTTTCACACC
>CALMYC010000331.1 GCA_937873385.1 uncultured Flavobacteriales bacterium
GTACAGCATCTGCTCTACGCCAAACTGCGCGCCGTGGAAACGCGACGCGATGTGGCGCGCTCGGCAAACACCGGCATTTCATGCTTCATCAACCAGCGCGGTGACCTCCGCCAAGAATCGGCGTGGTGGGTGAAGGCCACGATCAAAGGCACCGTCCATACACGTACGGACCTCACCTTTTACGTGCGCCACGGGGACTATATCGGGAAGGGTGCCTATGCCGGCACGGTCGTTTTGCTGCTGGTGGCAGCCGGTGCCGCCATACGCCGTCGCCGTTCGTGATCGCAGCGCACCGCCACATGCGCGTGGGCAAGGCCCTCGGGCATCCCGCAGCGCCTCCCCCCATGCTGGAGAAGACCCCGGCCGACCGTTCAATCCAAGTGCACCCGGCGGCTCATCATGCCGGTGCTGTTCAGCAATTGCACCATGTAGATGCCCGTGGAAATTCCCCGCTTGTCCACACGCAGCGTGGTGATGCCGGTGTTGATCACCTGTGAGGCCCGTGTGGTGATGACCTTGCCTTGTGCATCCGTCAGGGTAAGGTCATAGGTCCCGTCCGTGGTGGAGGACACCGCCAGGTACAGGTAGGTGGCGTCATCCCAGGCATTCACGATATGCGTGTTGTTGTCCCTGCCGCAACCAACGGCGATAGTGTTGCTTACCGTGGTGGTCCCGTTGATGTCTGTTTGCCGAAGGCGGTAATAGGCAAGGTCCTGGGCATCATGATCAGTGAACGCATAGCTGATCATGCTGCTGCTGTTGCCCGCTCCAGCCACCGTGCCGATGGCTGTAAAATCTTGGGCATCGCGGCTTTTCTCAATGGTGAAAAAGGCATTGTCCTGCTCGCTGGCCGTGGTCCATTTCAACAGAATGGAATTGCCGTCACAGGTGCCTTCCCAGGCCACCAATTGAATGGGCAGCGGAAGCAGGGTGTTGGACAAGGTCCAGCTCCGCATGAAATCCGCCGCGGACGGGGCGACCCCCGCAACCGTGTTCCCCACTTGCGCGCCCATGGGGAGGATGTCGTACCACTTGTTCAGCCCCGCATTGAACCGCTGGGCCACCAAATTGCCATTGGCGGCGTTCAGTGCCGCGCTGTTGCCGCCGTTCACGTTGGCTTCCCGGGGGTCGAAGCCAAAGGTGATGCTCACCGCTGGCCGTGTGCCGTATGCAAAGCCCCCTTCGCTGCCGTCAATGATCCAAAACCGGTCAATGGCGTTGGCGGAATTGTTCACCAAGCCCGTTGGCATGTCGTTCATGTGCGTCACGCCCGTGGGCCGGTAATTGTCGTTGTTCCATCCACCGGCAACCGGCCCCCCCGTGGTTTTCCCCAAGCTGTTGAACGTGGAGAAGACCAGTGAAGGCATGGCGCCTCCGGAACCGGCCCCGGTCACTTGCACCGTGAGCGGCATGGCGGCATCGGGGGCCCAGCCTCCCGTGGAATAGGGAAGCACATACGTGCCGGTGGCGCTGGCAATGGCCCAGCGGACCTTGTTCTGCTCCGCTTCACTTTTGATGATCGGCGTGTTGCTCGTCAAAGCACCGGTGAAGGTGATCGCGTTCGCATTGGAATTGTTGATCACCAGGTAGGCACCGGGATTGGTGGCCATGTCGGGGTCCGGGTTGAACACAACATAGGGATGCTGGTTCACGGCTGTGCCAGTGCCATCGAATACCAAACGGGCTGCCTGTCCTTGTGCTATCAGTGCTGAGCCGATGACCAGGAGCAGGAATGGGGCTCTGTACATGGGGTGAGGGGGGATGGGGGTAAATCAAAATTAGCAGGATTTGCGGGACCTGCCAAAACCACTTGAATTTTCAAACGGGCGTACCGGTTCTGGAACATGGCGCAATCCGGGGTAACCCCCCGCTGGGGTTGGCAATGAAAGCGTTCAAGGGGTATTGGACGGCCCGGCCTGGCCTTGAAAGGACGGGTAAGTGCCCGCAGGGTTGCCCCTGCATGGATAACTTCCGGGCTTTATCCTTGCCCCGGCGGAACATTCGATGCACCTCCCTTGGAAAGGCACCATCAATTGGCGGGCGCTGGAGCCCTATATGGCCGTGTTGGCCAAGCGCGCGCATGACCAAGGTCAATGGGTCATTGGTGCCGGCATCCTACCCGGAACCCAGGTGCGGGATGCGCCTTGGGTTGGAAACGGGCCGTGCCTGGGTTATGCCGGCTATGACCTCAAGAACAGCATTGAGTGCCTGACAAGCCGACGGCCCTCCGCGGATGGCTTCGCGGTTTCAGCTTGGTGGAG
>CALMYC010000332.1 GCA_937873385.1 uncultured Flavobacteriales bacterium
CATTTGTGAAAAGCACGGGATCGAGAAGATCAAGACCATCGGCGATGCGTACATGGCCGCCGGTGGCCTGCCCACCCCCAACACCACACACGCCTTGGACGTGCTGAGGGCTGCGCTGGAGATCCGTGACTTCATCGATGAAGGCAAAGCACGGAAGATCGCCGCCGGCCTGCCTTATTTCGAGATCCGCATCGGCATCCACACAGGCCCCGTCGTGGCCGGCATCGTGGGCGTGAAGAAGTTCCAGTACGACATCTGGGGCGATACGGTGAACACGGCCAGTCGCATGGAAAGCAGCGGCGAAGTCGGGCAGGTCAATATCAGTGGGGCGACCTATGCCTTGGTGAAGGATGTTGCCCGTTCGCAGTTGTCAGTTGTCCGTGCACGTGCCGGCCGCCGGACAACTGGCAAACAGCAACGGACAACCCCGGCATTCATCTTTACGCCCCGCGGAAAGATCCAGGCCAAGGGAAAGGGAGAAATGGAGATGTACTTCGTTACAACCAGCAGGACCTCATGATGGTACGATCGGTACGCTTTGCATTCCTGCTACCGATCATCCTCTGTGGCCCGTTGGCGATGAGCGCACAAAAGGCAGCGCTGGATAGTGTTCTTGTCCTGCTCAAGCAACATCCGGCCCGGGATCTCGGCAGGCTCGATCTGTTGAGCGAAGTCGTGCGGCGGTACGAATTCATCCATGCGCGGCGTGGGATGCCGTTGGGGGATGAGGCGATCGCCCTGGCCCGTTCCTTGGGCGATGAGCGGCGCTTGGTCATTGCGATATACCGGCGCGCCGCCCTGGAGCAAAGTGCCGCCACCTCGGTCGACCGGGGCAAGGAACTGGCCGAAGCGATCGCGATCGGCCGCAGGTTGGGATTGAGAAGCGAACTGGCATGGACGCTATTGCGCAAAGGCTTTAACGACTTCAACCAAAATGGGCCGGACACGAACCGGACGGAATTCCTGGAAGCTGCCCGCATCTTCCATGGTTTGGGCGACGCTGAAGGGGAAGGCGCGGCACTGGCCTTTCGATCCGTCGATGTGCGCACCGCGGATCCGGCGGGTAGAAGGGACCTGTACCAACAGGCCGAACGTTTGCTGGAAAAGGGGAGGCATACTGAATGGCTCGTGTATTGCCTGCAATTACAGCTGCTATGGCATTCGTGGGAGAATCGCTACGAAGAAGCGATCGCATGCGGTGAACGCGCGCTGGCCCTTTGTTCAACCACCGACTATGACATGCTGATCGAGAGTACACATGCCATGCTGGGCAGTGCCAACAAGGAGGCCGGTAATTACCGCCCTGCCGTGGAGCACTTCCTCGTGGCATTGCGGATGTCCGAGGCGCTCGATCTTCCGGGGACCGGTGCCGCATCCTGCTTGAACCTGGGTCCTATCTTCGAAAATCTGCACGACACCACGCAGGCCATCGCCTACCTGGAACGCGGATATCACTTGGCAGAGCAGGCCGGGAGCCCGTACCTGATGGGTTTTGCACTCAGGGGTCTGGGCACCATTGCAAGCGAGCGGAATGATCTACCCAAGGCGCTCCAGCACTATGAAAAGGCGTTGGCACTTTGTTCATCCTTGTCGTCGACCCAGGGTCAGGCCGGCATCGACCAGTGCGAGGCGGAAAGCTACATCAACATTGGTGATGCGAAACAACGCATGGGCAACACCTTGGGAGCAAAGGCGGCGTACGAAGCGGGGTTGGCCGCAGCAGCACGCAGCGATCTTGCTTGGGAGATGACCGAGGGGAAAATGCATTTGTCCGATATCATCCTGGGCATACCCGACTCACTCCTCCGCCAAGCTGGCTTTGCGACCGGGCACGACCGTGACAAACGCGCGTTGGAACTGGCCCTGCAAGCCCTGGGGCCTGTACGCGCGGGTGGAATGACCCTATTGAGCAAAGGCGTTCTTGCATCCCTGGCGGTGGGTTATGAAAGACTGAACGACCCCGCCAATGCCCTGCGCTATACCAAGGAATTGATGACCGTGAAGGACAGTCTGTTGGATGCGGACAAGGCCAAGGCCATCAGCAGCCTCCAGATCCAGTACGAGACCGAGAAGAAGGAACAGCAGATCGTGCTGCTCGGCAAGGACAAGGAGGTGCAGGCCAAGGAGATCCAGAAACAGAAGCTCGTGCGCAATGGCTTTGTTGGGGGCTTTGCGTTCGTGGCGCTGTTCGCTGGCGTGTTCTTCCTGCAGCGCAACCGCATCAAGAAGGAACATCAGCGGAGCGAAGAACTGCTGCTGAACATCCTCCCCGAGGAAGTGGCCGAAGAACTGAAGGACACCGGTGCCGCTCAGGCGAAGCATTTCGACAACGCAACCATCCTCTTCACCGATTTCAAAGGCTTCACGCAGGCGAGCGAGACCATGAGCCCGCAGGAACTGGTGGCGGAACTGAACACCTGCTTCAAGGCCTTCGACCACATCATCACCTCGCACGGGATCGAGAAGATCAAGACCATTGGCGATGCATACATGTGCGCGGGCGGGCTGCCGGATCCGAAGTCATCCTCTCCTTCCGATGTCGTGTTCGCCGCTTTGGAAATGCAAGTGTTCATGAAGACGCGGAAAGTCGAGTGCGACGCGCAGAGCAAGCCTGCGTTCGAGATGCGCTTGGGCATCCACACCGGCCCGGTGGTCGCGGGCATCGTGGGCGTGAAGAAGTTCCAATACGACATCTGGGGCGATACGGTGAACACGGCGAGCCGCATGGAGTCTTCCGGTGAAGTCGGACAGGTGAACATCAGCGAGGCAACCCATGCGTTGGTGAAGAACGAGACCGATCTCACCTTCACGCCGCGTGGGAAAATACAGGCCAAGGGCAAGGGGGAGATGGAGATGTACTTTGTTCATGGCAAGACCGGTTCGCGACCATAACACCCGAAAATATCCGTACGAGGTATGAACGGAACGGTGATATCCCGCCGCACGGACGATCGCTCCGTGCACAACCTTGGTGGGCGAGGCCTCCGGCGTCACTGCGCGTGTGGGCTCGCGCTCCTTTGCCTGTTGGCGGGCAGCGGTACCATGCACGCGCAAAAAGGCCTGGATTCATTGGCCAGGCTCTCGAAGGACCCGTCACAGCCCGATTCAGTGCGGTTCCAGGCCACCAAGGACCTGATCTGGAAAGGCACCCTGTTCTCAAAACCCGACACCGGTCTAATCCTCGCCGGGCAACTGTTCAAGGATGCCGAGGAACACAACAACGAACAGTACATGGCGGCTGCCATGGACATGCTGGGCATCGCCAACTACCTGACCGGGAACCAAGCCGAGGCGTTGAACTATTATGAACGCTGCTACACTATCCAGAAGGAGCGCGCGGACACCATGGGGATGTCCAACGTGCTGAGCCATATGGCCATGGTCCATAAGGATCGTGGTGAGCTCGCCAAGGCCATGGAATACTGTACCCGGGTCCTCAAGTTCAAGGAAGCCCAGCACCTGGAAGGGGGCATCATGGACATCATCAACCAGATCGCGTCCATCTACGAGGCCCAGGGAGACGAGGTGCGTGCCCTGGACCACTATCAACGGAGCCTCGCCATGGCTGAGAAGCTCGGCAATGAGGGATCTCAGGCGGTCGCCCTGCAGAACATCGGATCGCTGCTGATCTCCCAGAAGAAATACGCCGAAGCACTGCAATACGCGGAACGCGCTTTGCCCATCGACGAACGGCGAAAGGATGACCGCGGATTGGGCTACGTCTACCTGACCAAGGGCATCGGCCTGAAGGGGTTGGGGCGTCTGGACGAGGCCCTTGAATACGAGATGAAGAGCCTCAGCCTGCGCGAAGTCGCACACGACGATCGGGGCACTGCGCGCTGCCTGAACAACATATGCGAGATCCACATCGAAAAGGGTGATTTCGCCATGGGGATCCCGGTCGGGACGCGCGCGCTCTCGTTGTCGCAACGGGTCGGGGAGGTGGCCGGTATCCAGAACGCCTCCCGATCCCTGTGGATCGCGTACAAGGCCATTGGCCGCCCCAAGGAGGCGTTGGCCATGTACGAGCTGTCCACGGAAATGAGCGACAGCCTGCGGAACGAAGACAACAAACGCGGCGTGATGGAGCAGCAGTTCCAATATGAGTACGAGAAGAAGGAGGCGCTGTTGACGGCCGAGCAGGAAAAGAAGGATGCCGTTGCCGTGGAGGAACTGCGCCGGAAGAACGTGCAGCGCAATGCCTTCATCGGCGGCTTCGGACTCATGATCCTGTTGGCCGGGGTGTTCTTCTTCCAGCGCAACCGCATCAGCAGGGAGAAGAAGCGGAGCGAAGAACTGCTGCTGAACATCCTCCCCGAGGAAGTGGCCGAAGAACTGAAGGACACCGGTGCCGCTCAGGCGAAGCATTTCGACAACGCAACCATCCTCTTCACCGATTTCAAAGGCTTCACGCAGGCGAGCGAGACCATGAGCCCGCAGGAACTGGTGGCGGAACTGAACACCTGCTTCAAGGCCTTCGACCACATCATCACCTCGCACGGGATCGAGAAGATCAAGACCATTGGCGATGCATACATGTGCGCGGGCGGGCTGCCGGATCCGAAGTCATCCTCTCCTTCCGATGTCGTGTTCGCCGCTTTGGAAATGCAAGTGTTCATGAAGACGCGGAAAGTCGAGTGCGACGCGCAGAGCAAGCCTGCGTTCGAGATGCGCTTGGGCATCCACACCGGCCCGGTGGTCGCGGGCATCGTGGGCGTGAAGAAGTTCCAATACGACATCTGGGGCGATACGGTGAACACGGCGAGCCGCATGGAGTCTTCCGGTGAAGTCGGACAGGTGAACATCAGCGAGGCAACCCATGCGTTGGTGAAGAACGAGACCGATCTCACCTTCACGCCGCGTGGGAAAGTGCAGGCCAAGGGCAAGGGGGAAATGGAGATGTACTTCGTTGGGAGAGCATGAACATATCTTGAACCACATGAGGCTACAGCGACCGGCTCCTTGCATGTTGCTGTTGGTTACGCTTTGTATGGCGGCGACCACAGCTCGTTCCCAAGGGAGCTTGCCCAAGGCCGAGCACGATTCGCTCTGGGCCATCTGGCGTGACCCTTCAAAGGCCGACACGGTCCGGCTGGTCGCCATTTACAACCTGATCTGGGATGACTACCGCTATTCGGACCCCGACAGCGCCATCCACTATGCCTGGGCGCAGTATGAGTTCGCCCAAAAGAGCGGGTCGAAGAAGTACATGGCCAGGGCCTACAATGCGCTGGGCAGGATCCACTCGGAGAACGGCGAATACGAAAAGGCGATCGGGTTCTATGGAATGCGGCTGAAGCTGGAACAGGAAATGGGGGATCGAGCAGGCATTGGCCGAACCCTGAACCAGATGGGGATCACGCACATGGAGAGGGACAATTACACATATAAACGGCAAAACAAAGCGGACAGATCGTGCAAAACAAAACGGACAGATCTCAGCGCCGCGAATTTGCTCATAGGATCTCAACCATTCAACGCGCCTTGAACGAGCCTTGTAGACCCGTTAAACGATGCTCTGGATGAACACCAGTGCTCGGCTCGCCTGCCGTACTGAGATAGGGTCGTTAGTCGTGGCGTTATCGCCGGTCTGGCTAGCTGCATTGACGTTGGTGGGATTGTAGCCGCCACCACTATCTACGCCGCTACCACTCGGCCATGTTACGTAGCTGTCACTGTATGGATGCTTGTGCGCAGGCAGATTATTCGCTCCGATAGTGACCTGGTCACTCCCGACAGCATCGCCTGCGTTCACCGGATCGGCGCTTGCGCCTGCGAATAGCCCTCCAGCACCGCTATTGGGCACGTTAGTGGCCCCATAAGGCACCAGCCCGCGCATATCAATGGTGCCGTTCAGCCCGTTACAAACGGCCCAACCTTCGGATGGCGTCCCAGCCAAACCCAGGCCAGTCGCATCGAAGTTGGTCATCGCGCCGAAGTACGGCAAGATGCCTCCTTTCGGCACCACTCTCCCTTTGAGCCGCAGCATGTCGATGTCGGCCTTCCGTTGCAGATTGAGGCTGAAGCTCTCTGCCGGAAACGCCACCCCGACCTGCATCACCGCCTTCCGCTCTCGCATCACGTGATCGACTTGCCCGTCCGTGTTTGGCACTGGATAGATGTCGATACCAGTGTCTTGAATGGACAAATACACGACCTGCGATGCACTCTTGAGCACCGTGCCGCCCACCAACGGCATGAACTCACCGGCAAGGCACACCACGCCCTCTGTGATCGTGTAGTTGGTGGCCGTGCCGGAAGGCGTCTCGGTGATCAACCCGCCCTGGACGTAGAAGCTGTCGGTGACCGCGATGTAGTCTGCGAATGCGTTGGCCAGCGCCTTCTGCGCCGCGTCCTGCATATAGTCGATGTGCTGGAAGGCGAACCTGCCTGTGCCAGCCCTGGGCTTGAATCTATCCATAGTAGTCCTGGTAGTAGTAGATGCCGTAGATGGCGTTAAGCGGGCCGCGAATGATCACCCTCGGTCGGCGTCCTGCGAACCGATAGATGTCTACGAGCGCGAAGACGGCCACCGGAGAGATGCCCAGCGCGTCCGGCACGTTGATGTCGAACTCGAAAGGATAGAGCACCGCGTTCGCCAAGTCGGCTGCATCGAAGAAGTAATGCGCGAGCGGATCCGCTACGTCCTCGAAGAAGTCGGCGGGAGCTTCCTCCACGGTACCGAAGAAGGTGTAATTCACGTGGTCCGGCAGCGTGAGCCAAATGCGGCGCTGCACGCTGTCGAATTTGTCGTTCAGCGCCCATTCGAGGCTGTGTGAGAGCCCGTTGTACTGCCATTCCTTCGCCACGTCGCTGCGCAGCCGGGTGAACCATACGTCGAGCGTGCCCAGCCTGCGGCACAGCGCGTAGGCCAAGCTTTGATTGGCCGCCCAGCGAAACCACCCCGGCGAGTACCGCCGAAGGATCTTGCGCAGGTCGAACGTGTACAGCATCTTAGATACGACCTTGCTGCCAGGTGATAGTGCTGATGATGGAGCTGTACGGGTCGAGCTGCATGTGACCGGCGTAGCTTTGGTACAGACGCTGCACTGGCCTGAACGGGCCGGTGCTGCGCGCCTCTACCAGCGCGAAGACAACATCCACTACGCCTTGCACGGCCATGATAGCAGAACGCAGGTCTTGGATGCGCATCACGCCTCCGAAATCGAGCGTGCTGAGGTAGCTATCCAACGCCTGCTTGACCGCGCTTTGCACAGCCATGATCGGCGTTTCGGGGTCGTAAACCACCGCACCGGTGACCTTGACGCTATCGGGATCGCCAGTAATGCACTGCACCTGCACGGTGGGCCGCAGATGCTGGAAGTAGTCGTTGACCGCCGCCAGCTCATCGGGCGTGAGCTTCTGCAAGGGCGTTGCCGTTCCCTTGGCCACCATCACCTGAACAAGGTTCGCGCGCTCTGCCACCGCTGCATGGGTGATGATGCGCGCTCCGGGATCATCCACCGCGTAGCTGCCGTCCAGCGAGGTCATCACCAAGGCGTGGCCGAGCTGAAAGGCTTTGGCCTTGGCGATGTACCACCACCGTGTGCCGTAGTGGCCATCACGGCTCAGGTCCATCACATCCTTGCGGTACCGCTCCCAAAGCGCCTGTTGCACGCTGGATGCGTAGGCGAAGAGCCAGGCGAAGAGCCGCCACACGCTCACCTTGCTGCCGCTGCTAAGGTCTGCCCGGAGCTGGTCAGCGGTATCGGGATTTGGCGATAGCTCCGCCAATGCCGCCTCTTGGCTGGCCGCGCTGGCTATGCTGTTGTAGATGCTCTCCGTGCTCATCACACCCCCTTTATTTTCGTCCACACGATGTAGCTCGTGCCCACATTGCTCACCGTATGGTCGGCATCGCTGCTGGCGATGCGCACGCGCCAATACCGGCTGGCCTCCACGCCGCCGGTGGCATTGCTCGGTATCGCTATGATGCCCCGCAACACGGTGGTTTGCAACACTCCGTCCCCGGCATCGTTCAAGGCAGTCCACGTACGCACAGCCTTATCATAACCCTCGCTGGCGATGTCCGACAATCCAGGCGCGCCTGTTGGCTTCTGCACGATCGTAAGCGTTCCGTATGCCTTATTGACCACCGTGTTCGGCGTGACCTCCAAGGCCACTGAAGCAAAGCCGGCGTGCGCAGGACTGTTCACCGTGTCCTTCACCTTCAGGCCCAGCTTGAGCTCCACCTGGTAGACGCCAGGGTCTATCTTGACGGCGCTCAGCAGGCTGTCGAAGATGGTTTGCCCGCCAGCCGCCGCGCCGAGATTGGTGGCGAATCCGTCGGTGAGCTGTATCATCTGCGAAGGCCCGCCGGATGGCCCTCCACTAATCGCTCCCGGTGCGCCGATGACCTGACAACGCATACTGAAGGATGGGGCCGGGCCAGGATTCGAGATCACCACCACCTTACCCTCGTCGATCGCGATGCCGGGTGGCGGAGGCATCCCTTTAGGCAGCACCAGTCCAGGAGTGTTCGTCAGGCACCAAGGCGAATTATGCACGCCTCCGGCAAGATCGATAGGGACGCTATGCTCGGCCAAGTAGAACTCTCCGCCCGTGTATATGCGCTCGACCTGAACCATGCTGCTGCTTACATTCGCTATATTCACGCCGAACCCCAGGACACGTCCGCCATTTCTACCGGCGTGGGCAAGCACCCACTTGCCAGGTATCGCTGGCTCGCCCGGGTCAAACGACGGGACACCAGGCTCGTAGTCAAGCGCAAGGAATGGGATGGTAGCCGGGACGGACGAAATGAGCCAAGCCGGAATGGCGTCCTCGACCGTATGCGCTGGCTCACCATAAGGCGGCCGGATCTCCGTGCTGTTCACACCGTCCTCCACCGCAAGCAGGCCGAGGCCAAGATTAGCGCGAGCCGCCCCCGCATTCGCCAGGTCGCCCAGATTGCTCGCCTTGTCGAGCTTGCTGCTGACCGCCGTATTTGTGGCATTGATCTGTCCTTGCAGCTTGCGGATGGCCGCCATGATGCTGTCGGTAGCGGCCACGGCCGCGTTGGTCCCCACGGTGTAGCCCGTCAGCAGCATGTTGCGCACGGCGTTGCCGAACGCCGTCAACGTCAACCCCTTCGTCCACGCCTGCCACCACCGCCGTGGCGGCATGAGCTTGTTCAGATCCACACTGGCGCTATCCTCCGCTTCGGCTTGGGTGGCCACCGTCCTGTTGCTCTCGATCACTTGCCAGTTCGCATCCGCCTGGCCCGGCGCATCCACCAGCGCGATCAACAGGTCCTCGGCATTCACCGTTACCGCGCCCATCGTGCCAGCACCCAGCCGAAATGTGTCGCCCTTTTGGACCACTCCTCCGCCATACGTTGCCGGGTAAAGCCCACCGCTGGGCGTGTACGGTTCCGGCGCACGCATCGTGCCGTCCACCAGTGCGGCCACCGCCGCCACGTCATCAGTGGTGGCTACTGTGCCGCTTTTGTCCGGCCACTGTATGTTGCGGTTGTCTGCGAGCGCCGAAGGAGCCTTAACCCGCACGTAATTAGCGCCTTGGAGGAAGTTCACGCCATCCCCTTCGCTCACGCCGATGCTTCTGCCGCTGGTCTCGGCACCGTTCACCAACACGCGTTGGAGGTTCGCATCGTTCAGGTCGGGAACATCCTCGAGCAACGCGAGCGTGCCATTTCGGGTCGGCAGCTTGACCTCGCCATCATCCGTCACGGCCGTCGGGACCAGCCTTATGCGCCCGTCGCTCTCAGGGCCTCGAAATGCGATGGCCTGTCCCGCGTCCACATCGATGTCCTTGGCCCCGCTGCGATTACCCACGGCCAACACCTGGGCCAGATTGGGCGGGGGCGGCTGTCCCAGGGTGAGCCACACGGCGCTGTTTGTTCCAGGCTCGGTACCGGCGTTCGGGCCGCCACCGGCGTAGAGCCAGAGGAAGCCATTGTGCTCGACGATGGTCTGGCCAGTGTACTCCAGGCCGGGATCCCATTCAGGAATGAAGCCCCCAGCGTCCGGTGCAGCGCCCACAATGGCCAGCAGGCTTTGTGCGATGGTGGTCAGCAGGCTTTGCGTTCGCGCGCCCGTATTCTCCTGATTGCCGTTCTCGGTCATATTCTCCGCGATATGCTCGAGAAGCTGTTCCAGATTGCTATACGTGATCCCCGTCGGCATTATCCTTCGTTGTTGAAGTCGTTATTGAAGTCGCTGCTGAAGTCACCCAGCGCCTCGCCGTCCCCGTCGCTCACCGTGGACGGCACCACTCCGAGCTTCCGCATGGTGTCATACATGGGCTTGTCGATCGGCTCACCGGCAATCACCAGCTTGGTGCCTGGTTGGAGGTCGGTGCTGAAGCCATTCACGAACACATCCTCGTTGGCAAAGACCACCAATGGCGCACCGTCGATGCTGCCGTACTCCTGTAGGGCGATGTCCTCCAGGCATTGGCCTGGCTGGGTGATGATGCGCCTATCCATTGGTCTTCAGGTTCACGCCGTTACGCACATCCGCCCAACTTTTGCCGTCGCGCTCCACCTGAATGCGCACGGTGCGCTCCATCTCGCCACGGCTGATGCGGCTGTTGGTGCGCCGCACCAGGTTGCACCCGGCCAGCGGGTCGTGGCGTAGTTCGCCCTGGCATGACAGCATAAGCAGCGCCACCTCTTGGGTGTAACTGTCGCAGGTGGCGATGCCGCCGTTGCGCAATACCAGCCGCCCGGTTTCGTCCAACAGGAAGTCGCGTGTTGGCTCAGCCATGGTACACCTTCGGATTTTCGTAAGCATTGGGAACAACGGGCACCAAGGGCGTGGCGCACCACGTGGTCAACGCCATCTTCAGGGTGGCGATATCGGCAAGCGTTGGTGGCACGGTCGGGGTCCAGGCCGTCAGAACCGCGATAAGCTGGTTCACCTTGTTCAGCAGCGCGGTGTCCGCCTGCCGCACCGTGTTGGCCACCACCAGCCCGCCCTTCGCGTTGCCGTTGATATACCGCAGGGCGATGCGCTCGGCGTAGATCAGCCACGTGGCCTCGGCCTTGTTGCCTACCAGCCCCAGCAGCACCTTACTGTTCGGCTCCGGCACGGTGATGTCATCGCCAAGCCCGAGAAGGACATCATCATACTCCAACCCGTTTGCTGTAGCCGTCATGGTGCCGCTGGCCACGTCGGTACCCACACACTCGGCCCATACGGTCTGCACCGGAACGCGCGCATTCACTTGGGCAATGATGGCCGCCTTGAGCT
>CALMYC010000333.1 GCA_937873385.1 uncultured Flavobacteriales bacterium
ATTGTGAAGTAGCCAACAAGGGCCCACAGCCCACAACAAGCACAAAGGGCCGCTCCGAAAGGAGCGGCCCTTTGTGCATGCCAACAGATGAGCAGGGCCGCCGGGCAAACCCATCTTGCGCTTGGCAATGCCCCCGGTTTCAACGGCTATGCATGGGCGGAATTCCATTACGAATGCACGACCATGCGCATAGCTTTGCACCGTAACAGCAACAAAACCATGAGCAGTGCGGTCAAGGAAAGCAAACGGGTGACCACCCACACACTTCAGGAGATGAAGCAGAAAGAGGTGCCGATCGCCATGATCACGGCTTATGATTTTTCCATGGCACGCCTGATGGACGGTGCAGGAGTGGACGTGATCCTGGTGGGCGATAGCGCCAGCAATGTGATGGCCGGGCATGAGACCACACTGCCCATCACGCTGGACCAGATGATCTATCACGCAGGGAGCGTAGTGCGCGGGTGTGCCAGGGCGTTGGTGGTCGTGGACCTGCCGTTTGGGACCTACCAGGGCAATTCCAAGGGCGCATTGAATTCAGCCATCCGCATCATGAAGGAAAGTGGCGCGCATGCCGTGAAACTGGAGGGGGGCAGGGAAGTATTGGACAGTGTAGGGCGCATCCTTACCGCGGGCATTCCGGTGATGGGCCATCTCGGCCTGACCCCGCAGAGCATTTACAAGTTTGGGACTTATGTGGTCCGTGCGCGGGAGGAAGCGGAGGCCGAACGGCTGAAACGCGACGCGAAATTGCTGGAGGAGGCCGGCTGCTTTGCCTTGGTGCTGGAGAAGATCCCTGCGAAGCTGGCCACCGAAGTGGCCAAATGCATTTCAATCCCCGTGATCGGCATCGGTGCTGGTGGGGGAGTGGACGGCCAAGTATTGGTGATGCATGACCTGTTGGGCATCACCAAGGAGTTCAACCCGCGATTCCTGCGCCGGTATGCGGACCTGCACGGGGTGATCACCAGCGCCGTGGAACACTACGTCAAGGATGTACGCTCGTCGGACTTTCCCCGGCCTGATGAGCAGTACTGATGCAGGTGCATTGCCGGTGCTGTTCCGTGATGCACACTTGGTGGTTGTGAATAAGCCACCGGGCATTTCAGTTCAGCCGGACCGGACCGGGGACCCTTGCCTGCTTGGGCAGGTGCAGGCAATGTTTCCCGGCGCCGCGGTCGGCTCACCGCACCGGTTGGACCGACCGGTGGGAGGCATCACGTTATTCACGCTCGATGCAACCACACTGAGGGCCATGGACACACTCTTTCGCGATCGGCAGGTGGCAAAGACCTATTTGGCGATCGTGGAGGGCCACACCCCGGCACAGGGTTCCTTGGAACACAACCTGAAGCACCCTGCCGGTTCACGAAAGGCGATCGCAGAAGCGGCCACGCAAGGTTGGGCGGAGAGCGCAACGCTTCAATTTACTACGCGTGCAAAAGGCGATCGCTATTCCCTGCTTGAAGTGGTTCCACAGGGCGGGGCATTTCACCAGATCAGGGTGCAGCTCGCCGCCTCAGGTCATCCCATCAAGGGGGATGTGAAGTACGGGGCACGACGGGGCGAACCGGACAGAAGCATAGCCTTGCATGCGTGGCGCCTCGTATTCAAGCATCCTGGAACGGGGGCCTTGTTGGCACTGGAAGCCCCGCCCCCGGAAAGCCCCATCTGGAGGGCGTTGCGGGGTCTATAGGCACAATTCACTTACAAAGGGTCCACATCCACCAACAACTGCACCGGTCGATGATCAGGGTCGGCAAAGTGTTGATCGATGGCTTCACTGAGAAAAGCTTTTTCCGCCTTGTAATTCCGGCGGTCCAATTTCAGCAGAATGCCCCTGAGGTACTTGTCCCGTACACGGGCCACGCTGGGCGGCTCGGGGCCAAGCACGCGATCGCCGAGTTGCGTGCGCAACAGGTCGGCCAAGCGCTGGGCGGAACTTTGGGCACGGGTTTCATCGCGGTGTTTCAGCACCAAGCGGACCATGCGGCTGAAAGGCGGATAGCCATGAGCCTGCCGCAAGGGCAATTCCCGGGCGTACATGCCATCCACATCGTTTGCCACCACCAGGTCGATCAAGGGGTGGTGAATGTCCCGGCCTTGAATGAAAACGGTACCGGCATCTTTCTTGCGCCCGCTTCGGCCTGCAACTTGGGCCATGAGCTGGAAGGCGCGCTCATGCGCCCGGAAATCGGGGAAACGCATCAGATTATCGGCGCTCAGTACACCAACTACGGTCACTTGGTCGAAATCCAGGCCTTTGGTGACCATTTGGGTGCCCACCAGGATGTCAATCGCCCCTTCGCCGAATTGTGCCAGCAACCGCTCGAAGCCGTGTTTGCCGCGTGTGGTGTCCTGGTCCATCCGGGCCAGGCGGGCATCCGGCAGCATTAGCGCAAGCTCCTCTTCCACCTTTTCCGTGCCCAGGCCCACCATCCGCAAGCGGTTGCTTCCGCATGCAGCGCATTGGGCCGGAGGGCTGTAATGCCTCCCGCAGTAATGGCACCGCAGGCTGTGGTCCCGCTTGTGGTAGGTCAAGCTGACGCCGCAGTGTCCACATTCGGCCCCCCAGCCGCACGTTTCACATTGCCATGCGGGCACGTAGCCCCGCCGGTTCTGAAAAATGATCACCTGCTCTTTCCGGCCCAATGCCTGTTCAATGCCCGTGAGCAGGGTTTGTGAAAAACTGCCGCGCATTTCCTTGCGCTTGCCCGCAGCGGTGATATCCACCTTGACCACCGAGGGGAGTGCGGCGTTGCCATATCGGACACGAAGTTGCACGAACCCGTACTTGCCGCCGTGAGCGTTGTACAGGCTTTCCATGCTCGGAGTTGCTGACCCGAGGAGCACCTTGGCCCCGTGCAGGTTCGCCAATACCAGCGCCATGTCCCGGGCATTGTAGCGGGGTGCCGGTTCCTGCTGTTTGTAGCTGGGGTCGTGTTCCTCATCCACAAGCACCAGCCGAAGGCCATGGAAAGGCAGGAACAGCGCCGAACGGGCGCCTACTACCACCGGGTGCGCACCGGGTTCCCTGAGCATGCGGAGCCAAAGTTCCGTGCGTTCCCGGTGCGACAGCCTGGAATGGAATACGGCCACGCCTGCACCGAACCGGGCCCTCAAGCGTGCAATGATCTGTGTCGTGAGGGCGATCTCCGGCAGCAGGTACAAGGCTTGGCCGCCTTCCCGCAGCACGGTCTCGATCAGCTCCATGTAGAGTTCCGTCTTGCCGGATGCAGTGACGCCGTGCAGCAATACGGTTGCTTTATTCACGAATGCGCTCCTGATCTCCTGCAAAGCCTTGGCCTGTGCAATTGAAAGGGCAGGAGCTGCTTTGCGCAAAGCCTCATCGGACGGGACGCCCATGAGGCGTTCCTCGATGACGAACAATCCCTTCTCGACCAGCTTCCTCAATTCTGCGGAGGTGGCATCGCTGCGCTTCAGCAATTGGTCGCGCCGTACTTCGCGCGGATCATCGCCCAGGCAGCGGCTCAGCTCAATATACCGCATGAGCACGTGCAGCTGCCGCGGAGCCCGCTCCAATGCGTCAAACCAGCTGTGCAACGCAGATTCCCCCCGTGCTGCATCGGCTAAACGAACGAACTGCTCTTTTTTGGGCGTGTAGTTGTCCTTTAGTTCCTCCGCCAGCATCAAGGCACCGCTTTCCATGAGCTGTTTCACCACCGGCATGGCGTTCTTGACGCCGAGCAGCTCGCCTGCTTCCTGGAGTGTGAGCTCATGCCGCCGTTCCAATGCGTCCAGGAGCACGTCGCGTCTGCCATGGCCCGTCCAAGCTGCCCTGGGGCTCCCGGCAGCCACAAGCCGGGTGGAGCTGCTCAGCACCAAGGGACCAGGCATGGCGGCAAGCATCACTTCGCCCAGGCTGCACATGTAGTGTTGTGAAATGGTGCCCCACAGGGCCAATTGCTCGGAGGTGGTCACCGGGCTGGTGTCCAGCACTTCCATGACCGGGCGGGGCTTGCGCCCGGCGGGAAGTTCATCATGCGTGCGCAGCACCAGGCCGCTGTAAAGTTTGTTGCTCCGCCCGAACGGCACGGACACGCGCATGCCAGGGAGCGCGGTTTCAGCCAGTTCCTGCGGAAGGGAATAGGTGAAGACCCCTGGAACGGCCAAGGGCAGGATCAGGTCGGCGTATTGGGGCACACGGATGAATTTACCCTGCAAGTTTACCCTGCGCATGCGGCTTCCCGTCCCAATGGCGGGTTCTACTTGGCGGGCCCCGCCCTATTTATGGGGCAATGTTGAAAACTGCCAGCCCGGCGGAAATGACCTCACACCTATCGGACTAACTTCGACCCGTGACTTCCTGCAACTTGATTTCTTCACGATGACGGTGTGCAACTTGACCAAATGGACTGCGGCTGTGGCGCTTGGACTATGTATTGCGGCTTGCAGCTCGGGAGGCGGCGATACCGCCAATACGACCCCGGCGGCGGACACCTTGAAGTCCCAGGATCCCGGGAATGGCCTGGTGAATGTGGGCGGCAAGCTCTTCAGCATCCCTTCCCCCGTGCAAGCGGCACTGTTGATGCGCAAGCTGGGCATGCCCTACGATGCCAGCCTGCCCTTGGGAACCGATAGCACTGCGCAATTCACCACCAACCACCGCATGGCACTGGCCATGGGCATTCATGGGGCGGACCTGGCGTATTGCACGGTCCACAAGGATGGCCAGCGGGCGCTGAAGATCCTCATGGCCGTGGAAGGTCTTGGGGACAAGCTCAACTTGAAGAGTGCCTTCGATCGAACCTTGATGGACGGCTTCAAGAAGAACATCGGAAATGAAGACAGCCTGCTGCGGATGGGAGGGACCGCCTTCAGGGCCGTCGACATGTATTTGAAGAATGACCAGCGCAATGACGTCTCGGCGTTGGTGCTGGCAGGCGGGTGGATCGAGAGCTTGTATCTCACGGTAGGGAAAAGTGATGCGAAACTGGATCCCCGTGTGGTGGACCGGATCGCGGAGCAGCGCCATTCGTTGGACAACCTGATCAGCTTGCTGAAGCAGGGGCAGGCACCCTCCGCCTTGGTGGATTCACTTCAAGGCTTGGCCAATTCCTTCGACGGTGTGAAGTATACGTACACGTACACCCAACCGACGGTGGATGCGGC
The DNA here is from genome assembly GCA_937873385.1 of uncultured Flavobacteriales bacterium. Classification (GTDB taxonomy): domain Bacteria; phylum Bacteroidota; class Bacteroidia; order Flavobacteriales_F; family PHOS-HE28; genus PHOS-HE28. The sequence continues at coordinate 5,134 of CALMYC010000333.1, forward strand.
CAACAAGACCACCTACATCAACAGTGTGACCAAGGCCGAAGTGCCGGCGGGGACCATGGAAACCATTATCCGAAAAGTGAGGGCGCTCCGTTCCTCCATCACTGCTTGAACATGAGAAGGACCATCCAAACCATCGCAATGGCTGTAGGCGTGGCTTGCGCAAGCGGGGCGTTCGCCCAATGTGACACCATTGCCTCCCTGTGTGAAAAGAACATCACGGCAGCATACATCCCCGACGGCCAATTTTACCGTGCACTTCTGCGCGAGGATGAAGTGGCCGAGTTCGACCTGACGCTATTCGGGGGGACCACGTACCGGGTGGCCGCGTGCAGCGGCACCAGCGACGGGAACCTGATCTTCAGCGTGTACGACAAGGAGCACAACCTGCTGTACAGCAACAAGGATTACAACAATGACCCCTATTGGGACCTGGTTGTGGCCAACACGCTGGACGTCACCGTGAATGCGGAGCTCGACCCGGGCAAGGCCAACAGCGGTTGTGCCGTGCTGCTGATCGGCTTCAAGAAGTAGCTCTTCCCTTCCCGGAACATTGTTGCAGCCCCACCGTAGAAAGGGGCCGCAACTTGTATATGGACGTGCCCATGCGGGCACCGGAGGGAAGATGACGGAGAACATCCTCAAGGCCTTGCTGCAACTATTCGCGATCATCGCGAAATCCGAGCGTGACAACGCAGGCACCTCGGGGCATGATGCCGTGCGCAGGTTCCTGTACCGGCAGTTCACCCCGCAGGTGGCCGCAGAGCACATGCGCATCTTCGAGGCTTACGTGTTGGCATTCCACAGCAGCGGTGGCCAAAGTGACCGGGGCCGCAAACGCACCAGCATGAATTCGGTGAAGGTCCTGAAGATCTGCACGGAAGTGAATGAGGAGCTCAACCAGCGCCAAAAGTTCATGGTGCTGGTCCATTTGCTTGAATTGGTCCACTCCAAGGGCCGCGCGTTGGAGCAGGAACGCGACTTCGCGGCCACCGTTGCGGAAACATTCAACATCGACCGGGACGAGTACCTGCGCTGCGATGCATTTATCCAAGCGGATGCCGGCTTGCGCGAGGACAGGGATGATCTGTTGTACGTGGATGCCGCCACAGGCACGGGCATGGCCACGGCCAAGCACCTGCACGCCCATGGGATGCAGGGAGAATTGCGCGTGCTGAACGTGCCCGGTGCGGACCTGCATTTGATGCGCTACCTGGGTACGGGTGAGGTGCGCCTCAGCGGGAAGCTCGTGAACCCCAGCCAGGTGTATAGCTTGGGTAACGGAGCCTCGGTCCGCACCCCCAAAGGCCCGCCCATTTATTACAGTGAGGTGCTTTCCTGCTTTCGAAAGGCGGGCGGGAATGACCGGATCGTGTTCAGGGCCGATGCCATTGAGTACCGGTTCCCCAATGGACGAGTGGGTTTGCATGAGCTGCACCTGGCCGAAACGGATGGAAAGCTCATCGGCATCATGGGCGGGAGCGGCAGTGGGAAGAGCACCTTGCTGAACATACTCAACGGCAATCTCAAACCTTGCAAGGGAACCGTTACTGTGAACGGCGTGGACGTACATAAGGACGCAGACCGGATCCGCGGTGTCATTGGCCACGTAAGCCAGGACGACCTGCTTATCGAGGAACTCACCGTTTTCCAGAATTTGTTCTATAACGCCAAGCTCTGCTTCGGCGACCAGAGCAACGACCAGGTCAACCGGCGCGTGCTCGACCTGTTGAAATCCTTGGGCCTCTATGAAACCAAGGACCTGAAAGTGGGAAGTGTGCTGGACAAGACCATCAGCGGGGGCCAGCGGAAGCGCCTGAACATTGCCTTGGAATTGATCCGTGAACCCAGTGTTCTCTTTGTGGACGAGCCCACCAGCGGTTTGAGTTCCCGCGATTCGGAGAACATCATGGACCTGTTGAAGGAGCTTGCCGCCAAGGGGCGCATCATCTTCACCGTGATCCATCAGCCTTCATCCGAGATCTTCAAGCTCTTCGACCGGCTGCTCCTGATGGACCAGGAAGGCCATCCGGTGTATTACGGCGATCCCGTGGATGCCGTGGTGTACTTCAAGAAGGTGACCGGCCATGCCGACAGTGAAATGGGCCAATGTGAGGCTTGCGGCAATGTGAACCCCGAGCAGATCTTCAATATCCTCGAGGCCAAGATCGTGGATGAGTACGGCCATGAAACAGACCAGCGCAGGATCGGGCCGGAGGCGTGGAATGAAGTGTTCCGGGCACAAATGGAGGTGCGCGTGGCCAAGGTTCCCCGGATCGACGCCGTGCCGGAAAGCACATTCAAGGCACCCGGCAAGCTGAAGCAAATGGCCGTCTTTTTCACGCGGGACATGCTTTCCAAATTGGCGAACCGCCAATACGTGCTCATCAATCTCCTGGAGGCCCCCGTGCTTGCCTTCCTCATGGCGTTTTTCCTGCGTTATTACAGCAGCGGGGCCGATGGGCAAGCGGGCTATGTCTTCCGGCAGAACGATAACATTCCCCAATACTTGTTCATCGCTGTGATCGTGTCCCTCTTCCTGGGCTTGTCCGTGGCCGCGGAGGAGATCATCCGCGACCGCAAGATCCTGCAGCGCGAAAAGTTCCTGTCATTGAGCCGTGCGAGCTACCTCCTCAGCAAGATCGGCCTTTTGTTCCTGCTGTCGGCCTTGCAAACTTGCTTGTTCGTGGTGGTGGGCGATGCAGTGCTTGGGATGTCCGGATTGGGAATCTACCATTGGCTCATCCTGTTTTCCGCCGCCTGTTTCGCAAATGTGCTGGGCCTCAACGTGAGTGCCAGTTTCAATAGCGCCAAAGTGATCTACATGATGATCCCTCTGTTGATCATTCCGCAGCTCATGTTCAGTGGCATCATCGTGCGCTTTGACAAGCTGCATCCTTGGTTCGCCTCTGAAAAGAGCGTGCCCTGGATCGGAAACGTCATGGCGAGCAGATGGGCCTATGAAGCCTTGGCGGTGTCCCAGTTCATCGACAATGATTATGAAAAGATCTTTTACGACCTGGACCGGCGGATGAAGACCGCCAACTGGAAAAAGGACCTGTGGTTGCGTGAGCTTATGGAACGCAGTGATGCGGTGCGCCGCGCATTGCATGGGGGCAAGGAGGAAACCACGGGTGAGGTGGCCGGCGACTTGGCCTTGTTGCACAATGAAGTGGCCAAGGAGATCAGGAACATGGCCGGATTGGAGTTTCCGCAGTTGGGCCAATTGGCCCCCGGAAAGGTGGATCTGAGCACACTTGATCAACTCGATGCCACCTTCAATGTGCTTGAACAGCACTACAGGAATGCCTATCGCGATGCGGAGCGGAACAAGGAGGCCTTGATCACCAGAATGACGGCCACGCCGGAATTGCGCAAAACCTATTTTGACCTGTTGGATCGCAACCGGAATGAAAGCCTGGCGGATTTCGTGACCAATAAGAACGACGTGAACATGATCACCGAGTACCACGGCGAACTGGTGCAAAAAAGCGACCCGATCTACGTGCGACCACTGGAAGGCGGATTCTTCACGGCCCAGTTCTATGCTCCTTCAAAGCTCCTCTTCGGGCGGCCCGTCCTGACCCTATGGGCAAACCTCATGGTGCTTTGGGGAATGACCTTGTTGATGACGTTGGCCTTGAAGTTCAATTTCTTCCCTGCGTTGGTTGCCCGGTTTGAACGCCGCAGGGATGCCGCCTGAGGGATTTATTTCCCGTTGACTTCCTCGATCTGGATCATCTTGAACGGAATGTTGATGATGGCTTGGTAGTCCTCACCGGCTTCAAGCATGTCCTCATCTTCCGCCTCATAGTGCCAAAGCACCTGAACTTCATTTCCAGCACTCCGCACGGCTTCCAGTTTCTTGAACAGGTCAAGGATGCACTTGCTTGAGCTTGTGTTGAAATACTCCAGTTGTACCCGTAGTTGCGTGAAGGGCTGGGGATCCCGGCCGTACTGGTCGATCCAATCGATCAACGGCCGGTAGAATTCGATGGAATTTTCCGGAATGGACCGTCCGCGCAATTCCAATTGGCCCGTACTGCCCTCAAAATGGACCGTTGGGGTCTTGGGGCTGCCGTCGAGAAAAATGTTGTTCATGTTGTGCGTTGTCAGGAACCGACGTTCACGTTCAGGCTGAAAAAGGTATTGTCATTGTCCAGGGGAACGAACCCGTATTCGAGCTTTTTCCCGCTCTTCCTGGCAATGTCGATGATGCCCAGGCCACCGCCTCCCGACGCGGTGAATTGGCCATTTCCCAATTTGTTCTTGTACAAGTTGCGAAGTTCTTCTGGGTCGCAGCCGTTCACATGGTCCAAATGCGATTTTAACGCCTGCACTTCCGGCTTGGCCATGAAATTACCGGTGAGCACGGAATAGCCGGATTCCGCATGGGCGATCATCACCACACCCTGTGGCTCCTCCCTATTTGTCGCCCCATCCGCGTCCACTCTGGTCATACTGCGGTGGTGGTACAGGTTCTGGAGGCATTCCATGACCACATTGAAGACACGCTTGCGCACCCGGTGGTCCGTTTCACCCAGTTCCAGTTTATGCTCGATGAGGTTGAGCAGGGCACTGATTAGTTCCGGTGAAAGTTCCCCCTTGAAGGAAAGCATGATGCGCTGCTTTTCCAGGTCATCATACAGATCAAATATCCGGTCCAGCATGGCACTCATCGGCAATGGGGATTCCTCACAGGGCAAAGAAACTTGCCCACACCCGCGTTCCGTCCGGCGGCCCACCGAGTTTTCCACGGTTTTGTGAACGGATGAAGGCCCTGGGTTCTTGCCGGATCCGGAGGACTGGCGGCCGCAAGGCTTATTTTCGCCCGCCACAAGCGCCAATGGGGGTCTTTGAAGGATGGTTCGGCACGCGTTGGTACGGTATGCTCTACCGCCACCGCGATGAGCAGGACGCTGCCACCATGGCGCTTCCAGTGATCGCCAAGGGGAAACTACGGCCCGGCATGGAAATCCTTGACATGGCCTGTGGCCGGGGACGGCATGCCTCCATTTTCGCAAGGGAAGGGTTGCGGGTGACCGGGGTGGACATCTCGCCTGAAAGCATTCATGAGGCTGCCATGGCAACGCCCAGTGCGCATTTTGAAGTGTTTGACATGCGAAAGCCCTATGCATTGGGACGATTTGATGCAGTGGTGTGCCTTTTCACCAGCTTGGGCTATACCAGTAACAGACAGGACGACGACTTGGCGGTCACCGCAGCTGCGATTGCGCTTAAACCGTCCGGTCTCTTTGTGCTGGACCTCCTCAATGGTGAAAAGGTGGCCGATCATTTGGTGCCTCTGGAGACCCGAACGATCGGCCAGGCCCAGTTTGAGGTGAGAAAGGCATGGGATCAGGGTGACATTGTGAAACAGATCACCGTGAAGCACCCGGATGGTCAGGAAATGTTCGAGGAACGCGTGCACGCCTGGACCGTGGAGGAGGTGCGTGCAATGATCGGACGGAGCGGATTGCAGATCACGGAGATCACGGATGGTGATTGCTCAACCCCGTTCGATGAAAAGGTCTCTGAGCGGATCGTTGTTTGGGCCAGAAAGCCAGCATGAGCCTGCCATTGTTGATCTTCCTGTTTCTTGCGCTGCCATTGGCGGCGGGTGGATGGGTAAGGTTCAGGACCACCGGGGCGGCAAGTGTCAAGCTCCTTTTGGCATTCAGCGGGTCATTCCTGCTGGGGGTAACCGTGCTGCACATGTTGCCCGAGCTTTTTTCACGGAATGATGAGCACATTGGTTTGTGGGTCCTGGCCGGCTTCATGCTGCAGGTGGTGCTCGAGTTTTTCAGCAGGGGCATTGAGCACGGGCATGTCCACGTGCATGCCGTGCCCGGTAAAGGCGGTAGCCTCCCGCTGGTGACCCTTTTCAGCCTGTTTGTGCATTCCTTCACGGAAGGAATGCCTTTTGCCGACCCGAGGGTAGGCGGTGATGCGGCTTTTGTCGCAGGTGTCCTGTTGCATAAGATGCCCATGGCCATTGCGCTTGCCGTCATCCTGAAACGATCCAATGTTGGAACTGCCCGATCGTGGTTCACCTTGCTTGCCTTTGCAGTCGCCGCGCCGCTCGGGATCTTGTTTGGCCATGTTTTCGGGGCCGGAGACGGCGGGGAGTTCCTCTCCGCTGCCCTGGCCGTTGCCATCGGGATGCTGCTGCACATCAGCACCACCATCATCTTTGAATCAACACCGGACCACCGCTTCAATGCCCAACGCTTCATTACCGTGTTGGCCGGGGCTTTGCTTGCCATCCTGACAGCGCATTGATGGCCTGGGTTGACCGGGCATTGCACGGGTTGCCTGTGACCAACTTCATTTGCTTCTCCTCCGGGCCAGTTTCCCCTGCGTTGTTCCAGGCGACATGTTCCCCAGGGCTGGTCCCGGTCCATCACCGCTCCACGACGGATCACTTCATCATGCATGGGCCCGAGGGGAAAGCGCCTGTCGCGCCACCCGGCTTGTGTAACCTTATCGGCAGGGGCGCGTTGCACACCCTGTGTTTTACCTGAACGGAAAGACCTTGGAAACCCCTGGCTGAAGAAGGTGATCCCATCTTCCCTTCACTGCCCGTAAGCTGTGAGGCCAGGATATTCGGAACGCGCCCTGTAAGGCGCGTTCCGTCGTTTTTACGCTATTCTTCGATCACGATCGACTCCGCCTTGGCCCCCAGGCTCCGCAGAATGTCACCGATGTTGGAAACAAAGCTGTCCGGTCCGCAGATGTAGAATTTCTGGTCGAAGTTCTGGACCAGGGCAATGACCGTATTCCGGTCGATCCGCCGCTCCTGGAAGCCGATCACATGCTGCCGGGTGAACATGTTGAGGAAGTTCTTCCCCAGCATTTGGGTCAGTTCATCATCCAAGATGACGTCTGAGGCAGTTTGGTTCGTGCAGATCAACGTATTCCCTTCCAACTTTTTTTTCTTGCGCAGGTCGCGAAGGATCGCGATGAACGGCGTAACTCCCGAGCCGGCCGCAAAGAAATAGCCCGGTCCTTTGTAGCTCATGGCACCAAATGGCTCCTCCAGGATCAATTCATCGCCGGCATGTGCCAAGCCCAGTTGTTGGGTAACCCCTTGCCGTTCATCGTAGATCTTGATGATGAACTCCAAGCTTTTCGCACTGGGCAACGAGGTGAAGTTGAATTCCCGTTTCATGTCGGCCCATCCGGTTTTTTTCAGGGCGACCTTGGTGGCTTGGCCAGGGGTGAACAAGTAGCCTTTGGGCTTTTCCACCGTGAATTGCTTCACATTGTGGGTAATGAACGTGCTGTCCAGGATCTTTACCACGTGCTGCGCCATGGGCCTCGAATAAGTGATACCACGGCGAAGTAAGGCATTGGGGGAATAGCGGGCCGAAGAAGGTTTGCGGCTGCAACGCCGCCTCAGCTCTTCATGTTGTCGAACTGCACGGGCAGTTCCAGTTCAGCGCCACGTACATGGGCCATCACGGCCTGCAGATCATCTATTTTCTTGCCGGTAACCCGTACCATGTCATCCATGATCTGGGCTTGTACCTTCAATCCCGAGTCCTTGATCAACTTCACGATCTTCTTGGCGGTTTCCCTGTCGATGCCTTGCTTCACCTTCACCGTGCGGTTGAGCAGCTTTCCACTGGGAACAGGTTCCTCGGATAGATCATAGCTCTTTACGTCCACCTTTTGTTTGGAGCTGCGTTCCAGCAGGATGCCCAGTATGGCATCGAGCTTCAAATGGTCTTCCGTGGACAATTTTACCGTGAGCGCTTTCTTGTCGAATTCCACGCTACTGTTTGTTCCCCGCAGGTCATAGCGCGTGTCCAACTCGCGCTTAACCGTGTTGATGGCGTTGTCCAACGCTTGTGGGTCAACCTTTGAGAGGATGTCAAAACTGGGCATGGCAAATCAATGGGCCACAAGTTTAAGTCACCCCCAACCAAGCCGCTCCTATCCGATCACCTCCGCTTTCGGATACCGCTCTTTCCAGAATGCCAGTTTTTTCAGGTCGGAGAGTGTGATGATGGTCCGTTGGTCCAAGCGAACCTTGATCGCCTTGATGCCCGTTCTCACCGGTTGTGAAAGGATGATGGATTTCTTCTTGCGTGCCATTGGGATGTTTTTCCTCCTGCACTAGGGAATAGCGTGCCAAACTGGAACCGTCCGCGTTGAATTAAGGATCCATAACAAAATGACAGGCCGGGAGTTGGTGTCCTGACAGGACGGCGCAAAACCACCCGCTTAAAAGGTAGGCCGTGAAGAAGCCGCTCAACGACTGTGCTTTGTGCTCGTGCGGCCGGTGCTTTTTGCCTTGCGTTTGGCACTTGCAGCGGGGATGGCCCCGCCAAGCTCCTCAATTACTTCAGCTTTGGGATAGCGTTGTTGCCAAAATGCCAAGGCCTTCGCATTTTTGACCAGTACCACCGTGCGGGCATCCAAACGCAGTTTAATGGGCTTCCCCTTTCGTTCCGGCGGCGTTAGCACAACCTGTTTTTTCCTCGTGCCCATGGTGTGTGTCGTGGAAGATGCAGGTTTTGACCATTAGTGCAGTTCTGGATGATCCGTCCCAACACCCCGGGCTTACCTGTAATTGGCGCGCAAAGTAGGCCAAAAAGTTCATTCTCCGCTTGGTAAAGTTACCTTTTATCGTCGGAATATGCTCATATCCAGGCGTTAAGCTTGTAATAGGCCAATGCGGCGTATTCCCGCATACAGGTGATCTCCAGTTTCAGTTGATTCCAAAAGTTGTAGCGTAGATCCAGGCTCCTGGAGACATCCGGTGCATAGGTTTTCCCGCCGATCCGGTCATGGGCATAGGCGAGGTCATCAAACAGTGCATGGTCAAAGGCCGGACTGCCGCAAACATTGCTGAACCCGGCCTTCCTGAACGTGAGCAAGGAGCGGTACATGTTTTCAGGAGCACTCACAAGTGTCATACCCGGTGAACGCAGTTCCGGCGCTGAGCTGAACAGGTTCAAGGCTTGCTCACGCGTGTTCCTGCCATGCAAGAGCCATGCTATACGGTCAAGGGTCACACCCTTCAACATCAGCTCACGGGTCATGGCCCGGGCAAGGCCGGTATCATTCGGGAGGAGCAGCACCACTTCCGCATCCGGGTTATCGAGCGCAAGGGCCCCGGCCATATTGCACCGCATCAATTCCGGGCCACTGGGCATGCCGCTTCCGCCAAGGACCACGATCACATCCGGAATGCTTGCACACAGGCCACCCGCGGTCCCCAACCAGCGGTGCGCATCAAAGGGGATGCGGGTAAAGGCCAGTCCGATCATCAATGAGGCCATGGCCCCGACCGTGAAAAGAAGGTTGCGCAAGATCAATTTGAGCCAACGCTTCTTCATTGGCGCTAAGTAACCAACTGTTCCGGGGATAAATCCGGCAGAACAGCGATCATTTCCTTACAACTTCAGGAATTGGCTGTGAAAAACGCGTTGTTCATTTTGCAGGGTGAGCACATAGTGACCACTCGGCAAGTTGCTCAGGTCCATGCTGGCCATTGAGCCTTTCAACAAAAGCGTCTCTACCAACTGTCCATGGGCATTTTGGATGGTGAGCTGCACGGAGCCCGTCACTTCCGGCCACGTTAGGATCAAGCGGTCCGATGCTGGGTTGGGATGCAGGTGAAGATGCCCTTCGGTCAGTTCCCCTATGCCCACCGTAACCTGGATGACGGCCGTGCCGCTGGTGTTGTGGCAATTGTTGCCGGGCACGGTGACCACGCAACGGAATTGGTATCCGCTCCACCAGCTCTGGCAGTTTGCGATCGTCAAGGTATCCGTATATACACCGCTGTATGGCCCTGCATTGTAAAGGTCCTCCCATCCTAGGCCGGCATTTTGCTGCCACTGCTTGGTGGTGCCTGCGCCGGATCCGATCGTGATCTGCACGTTATTCCCAACGGCAACGACCTGATTGACGGGTTGAGCCAGGATACTGCACGGTGGCGGGGTAACATATCCTGGATTTTGGATCATTAACGTTTGGGTGCAGGAGGACATACAACCGTTCTGCGTGTTCTTGTGGTAGATCAGCCAAGGGAAATAGTGATCGTAGGAAACATATGGATAGAAGTGGGAGCCGCTGTTGGAGGCGAAGATGATGGGATTGCCGAAGCCGGTGACAAAAAAGGTGTCCACCCCTGCGGGGTTCATGGCCTGGAAGGTGACCATAGCCCCGTCCGCTTGATACTCCGCATGAAACTCGAAGTTGGCGGAGCAGGTGTCATAGTTTACGTTCCGGTCGTAATAGAAGGGCAAGGTGTGGTAGTATTCCTTGCGCAGGACGGACCCATTGATCGAATCCGATGTGGAATATTGGATCCGGTCCACCCATAGTGCTCCTATCCAGGCATCATCGAGCCATATCGAATTGCCCGGTGAGAAGTTCTGTGCCGGCCCGGCGTCGATGTTCGGCCAATAGCCATCGCAGTTAACAGAGACCGCATCTA
>CALMYC010000334.1 GCA_937873385.1 uncultured Flavobacteriales bacterium
TAGTCCGTGCGTTCCACCTGCTCTTCCATGTGCTTTAATGCATCAAACCAGGATGCGAATTCCGACGGCGTGTTGGCAATGGTCTGCACGGCCCTCACGGTCTTCAGCTCAAAGTCGGGCAATAGCCGCCGGTCCTTGAACAGCAACGTGCGCTTCCCATACTGGCTGATGATGGTTTTCTCGTATGGATGCACCACCAGCACTTTCTTGCCTTCCAGCACACTGGTCCATGGATCCGTGTGGTCGTGCGGTTCAAGGTCCGGCAATGGCACCTTCACCGCTTGTTTCAACTGTTCCGCAATGAACTTCTCCTGGCGATGGCAGGTTCCCAGGATGTCGATCAAGGGCATGTCCGCAAGCATCCGCTGGGCAAATCGGCTGAGCGCTTGGGTGGTGCCCGGAAAAAAACCCGCGTTGTTGGGCATGCTCCGCAAGGTCTCTCCTTCCCATCCATAGGAGTGGAACCGCCCGGAGATGTATCCCAAATGATTCCAAAATGTAGGTTGCCTGGCCACCAGGGAACCTTGATAGTTCATCACTGCATTGAGCTCCACGATCCCGATGCGTGAGATCATGCTGGCCTTGGGTGCCAGAAGCTCCTTGCGGATCAGCTCACCGGCAGCCTGCCCACTGACTTCAGCTTGATCATAGGTGTAGCCGAACCGCGAAGACCGCGGAAACAACTTCGACCAGACCTTGCGTCCGAATTGCAGCCGCTCCAACACCTTCGGGGCAATGGGCCCCGGTTCTCCTGAATTCATGCCCATTCTGTGCGTACAAAGGTAGCCCTGCCATCCGCCAACTCCGGCCCTGAACGGGGAAACCTGATTTGCCGCCCATTGTACGAACACGCAGGGAAAAGGGTCGCTCATGGGGAAATAACACCGGTTCGTCGAATGTTCTGAACCCTGCCTGGGCAACCCGGTTGAAGGGGGTTGAAAACAACGATGGACATGGGACAAAACCCAACCGCCCCCTTTGCCAAGGCACTCTCCACCGCCCTTCTGGCGTTGAGCATCCCCGCGGCATACGCGACCAACTATTATGTGGCCCCGACCGGAAACGATGGCAACAATGGTACTTCCGAGGCCACAGCCTGGAAAACCATCGACCGGGTCAACCAGTCGGCGTTTACCTTCCAGCCTGGGGACAAGATCCTTTTCCAGCGCGGCGGCACTTACCGGGGTGAGGTGATCTTGGGTGTTTCCGGTACGCCGTCCCAGCCCATTACCGTGGGGGCATACGGTTCGGGGAACAGGCCGGTGATCAAGGGCAGCGTGGTCGTCTCCGGCTGGAACAACTACCAGGGGAATATTTGGCAGGCCGATGTGGCCGGACAGGTGGACCAAGTGTATGTGAACGGCCAACGCATGACACCGGCGCGTTTCCCAAACTCGGGATGGCTGCGCAACAGCCAAGGCGGAGGCACGCAGCTCCAGAGCAATGACCTCACCCAACCAAGCGGCTATTGGGAAGGAGCAACCGCGGTGGTGCGGAGCTCCAGCAGCTCCTTCGATACGCTTCATGTGTCCAGTTTCGCCAATTCCACGCTCCACTTCACCAGTTCCACCCTTAATCTGGGCGATGAGGCTTGGGGATTTTACATGAAGGGGAAACTCTCGGAACTGGATGTGCCGGGCGAATGGTATTTCGACCGCAGTACACAGAAACTTTACCTCTGGGCACCGAATGGTGCGGACCCCACCGGACTGACTGTGGAGGCTGCCGTGTACCGTGCGGGCGTGAACTGCTACTGGCAACGGCATGACCTGAAGGTCCAGGACATCGCCTTCCGGCACCAGCGTTTGGCCGGCCTGTTCAACGATGGCGCCAATTACGTCACCACCACCGGCTGTGATTTCCGGAACCTCTACCATGGGATCCGCAGCGCGGGCGCCCATGATGCCTGCACGGCGAACATCTTCAGGAACACCTATGCCACGGCTGCGCTTCTGCTCGGGGATGATGCCTTGATCGCCAACAATACGTTCAGCAACATCGCATTGACGGATGGTGAAGGAGAAAGTACATGGGGCTATTTCGGCATCCGGACAACAGGTTCGGGCACGATCATCCGGCAAAACGCACTGGATACGATCGGCTACATCGGCATTATAGCCGAAGCCAATGCCCTGGTGGAGAAAAATGTGGTGAAGCATCCGCTGGCCACCATGAACGATGGCGGCGGCATTGCAATTGACCATGCGGACGGACTGGTGATCCAGGACAACATTGTCGGGGATCCCATCGGTTCCTTCGCGAATGGCGCACCCTTGGCAGCCCCGCACAATGAGCACATGGGCATCGGCATCTACTTCGGCAACACTTCCATCAAAAACACCACGGCCCAGCGCAACACCGTGTACAACTGCCCGCAGTCCGGCATTCATGTGGACCACACCATGGTGACCACCGGCCTGCAGATCAAGGACAACGTGTTCTTCAACAACGGCGTGCAGATCACCGTGTCCGACTATTCCAATGCCACCGGCGCGGGCGCCACCCCCCCATATTATGTGCCGAACTACAATGACGTGTACAGCGGCAACGTGATGTATTGCCTTACCAAGGACCAGCTTTGCATGCTGCAGTACAATACGCATGGCGCCAATCCGGTGGATTTCGGCACGTTCTCAAACAACCGCTATTTCAACCCATACAATGAACTCAGCATCAAGGTGATCAACTTCGTTTCCGGCGCCCCGCGCTACTTCACCCTGGAGCGGTGGCAGGCGGAGAAGAATGAGGACGGCGGAAGCACCCGAAGCACCCAAAGGCTCTCTGCGTATGCCACTGTGGACGACCTGTCGGCCAATTTGGTGCAGAACGGAAGTTTCACCAACAATGTGAACGGATGGACCGGGTGGCCGAACAATGCGCAGGTCACCCACGTCACGGACCACTTGGACAATGGCGCACTGAAAGCCTTTTTGCCGAACAATAGCCAATACCCCAACTTCACCCTGCACAACCCTGATCTCTTCCCGATCGAGAATGGCGCCTGGTACCGCGTGCGATGCAGCGTACAGAGCAACTCGCCCGGTGACGTGGTGGTGGGGATCAAGGGGCAATCAACCTTCTCCAACCCTTATACCACCTGGGAACGGGACGTTCCCTTTGATGCGGAGCGGCGCGACTTGGAGATGTACTTCCAGAGCGACCTTACCGACCAGGCACAGATCCAGTTCATCAACCAGTGGACAGAGCCGATGTATTACCTGGACAACGTACAAGTGACCAAGGTGAGCGTCCAGGCAATTGATCCCCACGACAGGAACAAGCTGTTCGTGAACGAGGGGGCATCCGCCCAAACGTTCACCTTGCCATCCGGTTGCTGGGCAGATGTGAACGGTAGCGTGCTGAACAATGCCATCACCTTGCCTGCCTTCAGTTCCGCCACCGTGTTCCGCCTTCCGGATGATGCCTGCGGGGCCACCACGGGCATGCATGAGCCGGTATCCGGAACCGGCAACGGCGGCATCTATCCGAATCCAGTGGACCGGGGCGACCGCCTCCACTTCCAACCCATGGCCAATGGCCGGTTCACCTTGACCGATGCCCGCGGAACTTTGGTCCTGGACACACCGGTCATATCGGGTGAAAGTACCGTTGCCATGCCTGGATCCCTGGCTCCCGGCCTGTACATCGCAAGGGTGCAAGGTGATGTCCGTTCAGATGTGCGAAAGATCGTAGTCCGATAGGCCGACCCGCATGCAGGGCAAGAAGGGCGCAGCGCTGCTGGGCCCTTCTTGCCGTGGTGCCGGCCACGGTCACTTTCTTGGCACGCACCGGGCCGGATTGCCGATGGCAACATGATTTGCCGGCACATCGCGAAGTACTACGGCAGCAGCCCCAATGATCGCATCATCCCCAATGTTGATGGGCCCGATGACGACCGCATTGGCGCCAACATCCACGCGGTCCCCGAAGACCGGGGGCCGTGTGTACCCACCTTCCTTGGCCCGCTTGTTCCCGATGGTGGTGCTGTTGCGCACGGTGCAGCCGGCACCGAAAACCGTACCGTCATTAATCACCAAGGCTTGGCCATGGTCAATGCGGAACCCGGGCCCAATGCGCGTTTTCCAAGGCAGCTCAATGCACAACAACCATTCCACCAGGATCCGGTACAAGATGAAATAGGGCAGAAACAGAAGGAAAGTAAACAGGCTTTGGCGGAGCACGTGTGCCATGCGGAACAGGACCATGACCAACCGGCCCTTGGGGTTTCCACGATTTGCCTTCCAATCCTGAAAAATGCCGTAACGCACGCCCATGGCTATCACTTGTGCCGCAAAGGTGTCATTCGTTCGTTGATCCACAACTTGGCCATACCGGGAAGAAAAAGTGCAATGCGCACGCAATAGGCCAACCACCTTTCCAGTACACTGAATCCCAGTGAAGCACCCATGCGGTCACTTTCCCTCAACGACCGGCCCAGTGAATTGGTCATGCTTGCCCCGCCTGCCGTAAAGTGGGCCAAGACCTGTGGCACATACAGGAACTGCCTCCGATCTTCGAGCCAGGCCCTCAGCGTCCAATGATGATCACCGCTCACCCGGAAGGTGGGATCGAAGGGGTGCCCGCTGTAGTATGCCCTCCGCACGAAGAAACTGGGATGGTTCAGCACCATTTCCCAGTATTTCAACAGAAAGCCGGATTGTTTGGCATACTTCACTTTTTCCACCCCATTGGGGTAGTGCACAACGATGTCACCGTGTACAATATTCACCCGGGGATCGCCCTGGACGGCGGCCATGGCCTGCGCAACCGCACCTGGCGCATAGGCGTCGTCCGCATTGATCAAACCCACCCATTCCCCGGTGCACAGGGCCACTCCTTTGTTCATGGCATCATAGATGCCATTGTCCTTCGCACTGCACCAGTAGGCCAACCGGTCCTGGTATTGGCGCACGATGTCCAGGGTACTGTCCGTGCTTCCTCCGTCCACAATGATGTACTCAATTCCCGGGAAATCCTGCCGGAGCACACTTTGGATGGTCCGCTCCAGGGTGGCGCCACCATTGTACACCACAGTCACAATGCTCACCTTGGGCGTTGTTTCCGGCGGGATGCCGGTGATGCGGGAACCACCTTCGATCATTTCATGACTGGTTCAGGCAGGAGGTTGCCTTGATCGTGCGGGCCTACCTTCATCACGACCGGCCCCATCATGACGAAGACCAGGCAGAAACCACTGTAGAACGCATACCCTACAATGTCGATCTGCCAGGCGAACATCATGTACACGAATGCGGCGTAAAGCGGGGCCAATGCCGTGTTCCGCATGTACTGTTTCTGATAGAACCTGTAGCCGGAGTAATACACGCCATACATCAGCAGAATGCCCACAATGCCCTGGTCTATGAGCATTTCCAGGAAAGCACTGTGCATGTGCAAGCGGTAGGACCCCGGTTCCCCCCACAATTTGGCCACCCACTCCAGCAGCCGCAGGTGGTACTGGCCGTTGTATCCGTTCCCGAAAATGAGCCCGCGCCGGTCATCCCGAAGCCAATCCGCCGCGGAAGTCCAGATGTAGGTACGGCCGTTGAACGTGGTCACGTCCTTTTCATCCACCCGTTCCATCAAGGCTACAAACACGGGCAGGGAAAGGATCTGGTAAATGAGCAGGGCAAAGCTCATCATGATCGGCATGGTAAAAAGCGAGACGGTGAACAGGCCCCGCAAGGCTTTCATGGCATGGGTACGGAAGAGCACGGTGAACACGATGAAGATCATGAACGACAGCCGGCTATTGATGCTCAGGATGATGCCCATGTTCACCATGTACACACCCGCAAGGAGGAACCACCGGAGCGGGTTGCTTTTGAAATCGCGGAGATGGAACAAGAGCATCAGGTTTACGATGGAAAGCATGTGCGCGGCATCGTATATGCCCATGGCAAAGGGCGGGCTTGCCCTTCCGGGAAAAAAGTGGAGCAGGTTGCGCAGGCCAATGGCCATGCCGATCAAGTTAAAGACCAGATAGGCGAGGAAACCCTTCATCACCAACCACGCCATGTTGAAGTCCGGATCATGGCGGTTGTACACTTGGACCACGACTGAACTGAGGAACGGTGCATAGAACAGTACAATGAGCAGGAAACCGTTGGCATTGTTGATCACCGGGCTGTGGTAATGCAATCCAAGCAGAACGGAGGCACTGATGGAAGTGAGCGCGGCCATCACCAACAGGAACTTGCCGTTGACCAGGGGCGTTACGGTTTGCCGGTAGAGCAGGTCAAGGACATAGAACCCCAGGATGAGGAGAAAGGGTACGGCACAAAGGAAAATACCCACTGCAAAGCCCCTGGACATCAGGGAATAAGCGCCGTACCCGTACCAGGGAAAGGACAGGACGAACAGTGCGTTTATGAGCTTTCTCTTGCTGAGCACGGCCGGGCGTTGATCGATCAGCTGGCCAAGGTAGCGGCTTAGTTGATGCCCAACCGGCGTTGCACCTTGGACAAAAATGGAGTAATGGCTTCATCCACTTTGGACGGGAGCATGCTCTTCAACGCATCCTTGAAACTACGGAACAGGCTGGGCTGGATGTACTGTTCAAAATAGGCCATGTCCCTTTCGACGTCCACCACCATGTGCCGCGGATGCACCAAGGGGAACGCCAGCTCTGATTCGTCCGTTTTGTTTCGGCGGTCGTGCTCACCTTCCGTATGTGTGCCGTCCCCGCCAAATCCGATATTTGGCACCAGGGTGATGTTGGGCATGCACGTAACCCCCCCATTCAGGATCCCCGCCAGGGCCCTCTGGTAGTCCCATGAGCGTATGGCACCAACGTACTGACCTTCGAACAGTTTGTACACCTCGGCCATTTCGGCTTTGCTCCGGAAGTGGCCCTCGATCAAGCCTTGGTCCCGGCATTCCGGCCAATCGGCCATTTGCACGTCGTATTTCCGCCAGGACCGGCGCCAACCCGCCCAGCCCCAATAGGCACCGTAACCATGTTCTGAATAGTAGTACGAATCCGAACCCTTGACCTCCCAATCGGACATCAGGTTGTTGCCCATGATGCACCACACCCGCTGGTCATTGCGGTAGCGTTCGAGCAGCGCTTGGCAATACAGGAAGAATGAACGGGTGGGCAAGGTGTCGTCCTCCAGGACAATTCCTTCCTCCTCGTTCTCGAAGAACCAGTCCATGGCGGTGGACTCGCCCATCATCACACCCAGGTTCACATCGCTGAACTTGGTGAACAGCTTACAGTCCCAATCCACCATGGCCGTAAGCGCACGGACCTTTTCGCACCGCTCACGCTCCGCTTCATTGCGGGCGCCGTCGCAAGCGAAATACAGGCGTGGCGGTTTGGCGGCCCGGATTCCTTCCATCACCATCCGCGCCGGCTCGACGCGATTAAATGCGATGAGAAGAACTGCAGTGCTCAATGGGCTGCTTGCGTAGCTCATGTGGTGCGGAAGATATTTACTTGGTTGTCGAGGCGGTACACCTCAAAATCCTTGAACATCGAGACAACGTGGCGCGCCACGTCGCGGGGTCGTGCGAACTCATCAGTGAAGCGGTACATGAACAATTGCATGCGGTCATTGTACCGCACCGAAATGTCCTGAACGATGTTGCCATACCGGTCATATGGCAAGATCTCCACACAGCCCGCTGCATGCGCAGTGGGCAGGATCATATTGCTGCCGTGCACGCCGACCACGACCTGGCTTTGCGCATAGGCACGGCACC
>CALMYC010000335.1 GCA_937873385.1 uncultured Flavobacteriales bacterium
GCAAAACGCGCTACAACCCTTGTCCCCGTATGAAAGTGCCAAAGTGCCACTTGTGCCACGGGTAATAACACGGCACAAAGATGAGCAGCCCCCATCGCTTCATCTTGGAACCGTACAAGGGTCCGTCTACCCGGTACACCTGCCCCGGCTGCGACAAGCGAAAGGAGTTCACGCGATACGTGGACACGGAAACCGGGGAGCTACTTCCTGAGCATGTAGGAAAGTGCAACCGGGCTGACCAATGCGGGTACCACTATCCACCCCGCGACTACTTCCGCGATGGTGGCACCCGCCCCGACAACGGAGGAACATGGACCCCAAAGCCTGAGCCGACACCACGCCCCCCGTACCTGCATGATCGCGCCGAGGTCGCCGCCCTACGCGCCTACCCTGAGAGGAACACATTGAGCGCATACTGGCGGAACCGGATCGGTGCCGACCGCTGGGACAAGGTGGCCAAGGATTACGCGCTGGGCACATGGTCGGAGGGGCGGCTGGCCGGGGCTGCGGTCTATTGGCAGGTGGACATCCACGGGCATGTGAAGGCTGGGAAGATCATGCAGTACGATACGGCCACGGGGCACAGAGCCAAGGGCAGCGGCACCGGATGGGTACACTTCGAGCGGTACCACAAAAGCGCAAGCGACCTGAACGTGGAACAGTGCCTGTTCGGGGAACACCTGCTGAATAGCTGGCCAATGGAAAAGCCGGTAGCCGTGGTGGAGAGTGAAAAGACTGCCATGATCGCCGCCGCGCTGGTGCTGGGCGCCGCCGGCCTGGCCGGCGCCCTGCCGCCAGTGATCGGCTGGGCCGCGGCCACGGGGACCGCGCGCCTCGGCGCCCGGCTCGCCGCCGACGGTCGTTGCCGCCGGCATTTTGAACAATGCGTTCAACACACCATCCAGCGTCAGCTCACGCACGTTCTGCTGCAGCACTTCCTTGCTTTGCAATCCCGGATGGCCGCGCACGGGGGCCACCGCGATGTTCGGAAAACCCAGACCCTGCGATGCCGCTTTGGCGAGGGTCATGAAACTCTCGCACACCAGCGTCGCCGACGCGATGCCCGCTGATTCTGCCGCCACACTGGCCCGCAACACGGCGGGCGTGCAGCTCCCTCAACAACCCATCCCGGAGACGACGGCATCAGCGCCGAGTTCACGCAGCTTCTGCATTCCTGGATTTCCCGCATAGGGCGATGCTGCTTCAAGC
>CALMYC010000336.1 GCA_937873385.1 uncultured Flavobacteriales bacterium
GTGGATGCAGCCGATTTTCGACAACCTGACCTACCTGCTCAGCACGCGCGGGAGCCACATCCAGAACGCCGAGAGCCACTCCAGCGAGCAGCGGATCCAGAAGCTGATGGCCGACGGCAAGCTCGTGCTCGAGCCGCTGACCTACATCCGCGGCCGCTCGATCCCGCACCAGTTCATCATCGTCGATGAGGCCCAGAACCTCACGCCGCTGGAAGTGAAAACGGTGATCAGCCGAGCAGGCGAAGGCACCAAGATCGTCTTCACCGGCGATGTTCACCAGATCGACACTCCGTACCTGGATTCGGAAAGCAATGGATTGAGCTACCTCATCGACAAGGCAAAAGGCGACCCGCTGTTTGCGCACATCACCCTGGCCAAAGGCGAACGCAGCGGCTTGGCAAACCTGGCGAACGACAAGTTGTAGCAGCCCTTCGGGAAGCCATGATGCGAGAGGGGCCGGTTCTTCAAGAACCGGCCCCTTCCAGATTTTGGAGGTGGGTGCTTATTGCACCACCAAGCGTTCCACGCGCTGGCCCTTGGCATGCTTCACCTGCACCAGGTACACGCCGCTGGTGATGCCCATGCGGCCCAGGTCGAAGTCCAGGGTCGGTTGCCCGGCGTTCACGGCTTGGCTGTAAACGGTTCTGCCGGTCATGTCCAGGAAGGAAAGCGTTCCGTTCGCGGAACCGGCCAGGTCCAAGCCCACCGTGAGGCGGTTGGTGGCCGGGTTCGGCATCAGGCTGAGGCTGCCGCTCTGCGAAAGTTCATCAATGCCCACCACGGCACCCATGTTGATGTCGTCAATGAAGATGTCGTTGGAATGGAGGCCGGAGGTGTACACGAACTTGAAACGCACATGGCTGGTGGCCAAGATCGGCGGCAGGGAGACATTGACCTCCCGCCAGTCGCTGGCCCCTGGTACATAGCCCGGGGTCTGCAGACCCGCGGTGATCAGGTCCCCGCCGGTGATCGTCTTGCGCAGCAGCCAGGTGCCGCCGCAATTCGTGGAGGAATAGATCTTCAGCGATTCGGTGATCTCCGCCATCACGCTGGTGCGCGCGGCATAGGCGTACCAGAAATTGAGCGTCAAGTTGCTCATGTTCTCCATGTCAAGCGTGGGCGTGACCAGTTCATCCTTGTCGATGAAATAGGAATCAGGGGAATTGAAGATGTCCTGGATCAGGGTGTACGTTTGTGAAGCGTTCAATTTGGCGCAGCCCGGGGCATTGTGGCCCACGTCGCTGCTGTACAACCAGCGGGACATGTTGTTCTCGTAGTTCACCACGGGCCATTTGCTGAAGCGGGTCTCGGTGTCGAACGGTTCATTGAGGAGGCCATCCGCTTCGTCATAGTTGGCACCGATGTACACGGCCGAGGTCTTGGTCAATGTGTTGGAGCCATAGTCGTTGCCCACGGTAAGCGTTACGCTGTGCGGGCCGGGCTGGTCGAAGGACACCCCCGGGTTTTCGCTGGTGGACGTGGCGGGATTGCCGCCCTCGAAGCTCCAAGCCCAGGAGGTTGGTGTAGCCTTGGTTGAGTTGTCCTTGAACTGGATGCCAACGCCCGGGCAGGCGAAGGCGGTCATGCTGTAAAAACCGGCTTGCGGGCCGCAGGTGGTTTCATAGCCGTCCGTTCCGGTCTGCTGGTGATTGGCTTGTGACCACAGGTTGCTGCGCCCGCTTACGCTGCTGTTCAGCGTGGCCCGCATGCGGTCGCGTTGGCCATCGGTGAACATGCGGCTGCAGTAGGAATACTCCATGTAGTTCTGCACGTTCTCGATGATCCCTGCGTTCCCGTTCACACCAACGGAGTCCACGGTGAAGTATCCGTCGGCATCCTCCGCGTTCCATGCGTAGATGCGGAAGGTGATCGGGCCGGGCACATTGACATAGGCCGCCCCTGTAAGTGCCACCTTGCCGTTGGTCACCATCACTGTGGTGTCCCTCTTGAAAAAGAAAACCGTGTTGGAAGCGGCCATGCCGAGGTATGGGCTGCTGGGGATCACCGAGCCGGTGATGTTGTTCTGGAACGGGGAGCTACCGGCACTGGACCGGACCGCAAAGGTGCGGGGGCCCGTGGCCGACCGGTTCACACGGAAGGTGACCCCTGTGGGTGTCATCGATTTCCCCACTGCGGGGGTCACCGTGAACTCGTAGTAGCGGTTCAGGTTGATGGTGCCGGAAAGTTGGTTGTAAACGCTGTCCGATTGGTGCGCCCCTGTATCCCATTGGGAGAACGAGAAGTTGCCTGCCTCGGAGGAATTGGCCGAGACCCCGAATGCCTTGAACGGGCTGAAGGTGAGCGTGGTCTCCAACGTGTCGTTCCAATGCACCGTGGGTGCGGGGGAGGGGTCCGTGTTGCCGGAGGTCAGGGTAACGCCGCTGAACGTATAGGCCGTATCCGTTGCCTGCAGGCTGCAGTAGGAATCATAGATATTGCAGCTCAGATGGCCCTTGGTCACCGGGGTGTCCTCCACGCCGTCATCGCCGCAGGATATTTCAGGCGCATTGGTGCCGCCCCAGGTGTGCTTCAAGTTGAGGTAGTGCCCGATCTCGTGGGTCAGCGTGCGCGACGTGAAGACGTTGCTGGTGCCGATGCTGCCAGTATAGTCGTGCAGCAGGATAACGCCATCACGCAATGCCCCGGATGCATCGGCAACATCGGGGGGGAGCTGGGAGAAACCCGCAGGTGAGAAATCAGCTTCGCCGGCCAATGTGCTCACCACCCAAACATTGATGTAATGGTCGCGGAACCAGGGGTTCAACTTGGAGAAGTTGCTGCCTTGGGTGGAGCGCTGGCTGGTGATGCGGTCAATGCCGTTGGTGCAATTGCCGAACGGGTCCTTGGTGGCCAGTTGGAACTTCACGCGCACATCCGCTGCGATGGCGTCAAATCCGCAGCACACGTCACTCAGGTCGGCGTTCAGTTTGGCATAGTCCCTGTTCAGGATGTTCATCTCATCAAAGATCTGCGCATCACTGATGTTGTGCACGTCACTTCCCAAGGTGGGGTCGTACAGGATGTGGAACACCACGGGCAGCACATAAACGGTGGAATCGTCGCCTTCACGAAGGCCAGCCCTCGCTTGCAGGTACTCCTGCAAGCCGAGTTCATACTGGTGCTCCCGGTGGAGCAGGTCCGGGTTTTCGGCGATCATCCGCAGGCGCATCTCATCCGTGTAGCAGGGGCGCTGCTGGGCATGAAGGCTGCTGCCCACGATCAAGGCGGAACCGACGGTGATGGAAAGTAGGGAGGAGCGAAGCATCATGAGTGATGAATTGGATCAGGGCGAAAGGTAGGAATTGCCGGGGTTCAGGTTGTTAATGGGTCCTCACGTTGTTGCCTTGTGCAGGGTCGTGGACTGTTTCCCGCCCAAGCCGGCATCCGTTCATGGAACCATTGGGCGGGCAAGATAAACGGAGGACGCGGATCGGGGGGGCGCCTGCGCTTTCCCGGCAATGGCAAGGGGATCCGGCTTCACGGCCAGCGAGGCCCGCATCCTCTCGAGCGGGTAATATGGGGAGGGGAACAGGATTGCCCGTCCTGCGGTTCTCAACGGTGGATGGATCACTTGAACTTGTATAGAATGGCCGGGATATGGTTCCGGGCCTGTGGTGCGTCACGATCTTAGAACGATTCCACACTTCCGGGAAAGGAAGAGTACTTTCGCGGCCCGAAAGCCGGGTTTGAAAGCGGCTACACTCGCTAAAGCATGGGGTTGAAGTGCGGTATCGTGGGCCTGCCCAATGTGGGCAAGAGCACCTTGTTCAATTGCGTCAGCAGTGCGAAGGCCCAGGCGGCCAACTTTCCGTTCTGCACCATCGAGCCCAACACGGGCACCATCACCGTGCCCGATGCGCGCCTGCAAGCACTGGCGGACATCGTCGATCCGCAGCGCATCCTGCCCACCACGGTGGAGATCGTGGACATTGCCGGCCTGGTGAAGGGCGCCAGCAAGGGCGAGGGGCTGGGCAACCAGTTCCTGGCCAACATCCGCGAGTGTGACGCCATCCTGCACGTGCTCCGCTGCTTCGACGACCCCAACGTGGTGCACGTGGACGGCAGCGTGGACCCCGTGCGCGACAAGGAGATCATCGACATCGAGCTCCAGTTGAAGGACCTGGAGACCGTGGAGGCACGCATCAAGAAGGTGGAGAAGCAGGCCCAGATCGGCGACAAGGAGGCCAAGCGCCGCTTTGAACTGCTCGGCCGCATCAAGGAAGCGTTGCTCCGGGGCCAAAGTGCCCGCAGCGTCATCACGGCCAATGATGACCCCGCCCTGCTGAACGAGTTCCAACTGCTCACCACCAAGCCGGTGCTGTACGTGTGCAACGTGGAGGAGAAAAGCGCGGTGACCGGCAATGCTTACGTGGAGGCCGTGCGCAAGGCCGTGGCCAACGAGAATGCCGAGGTGATCTTCGTCACGGCGGCCATCGAGGCGGAGATCGCCAGCATGGAGACCGCGGAGGAGCGCGACATGTTCCTGCAGGACATCGGCCTGAAGGAGCCCGGCGTGAACAAGTTGATCCATGCCGCCTACCACCTGCTGAAGCTGGCCACCTACTTCACGGCTGGCGTGCAGGAGGTCCGCGCGTGGACCATTCACCAAGGCATGACCGCGCCACAGGCGGCCGGTGTGATCCACAGCGATTTCGAGAAAGGCTTCATCCGCGCCGAGGTGATCGGCTATGACGACTACATCCAGTACAAAGGGGAAGCCGGGGCCAAAGCCGTTGGCAAGCTGCGGGTGGAAGGCAAGGAGTACCCTGTGAAGGACGGCGACGTGATGCACTTCCTGTTCAACGTGTGATGCAGGTGCTTCGCTTCCTTGCCTGGGTCCTGTTGGCCTTCGGTCTCCACCTGGCCTCCACGGCCGCGCCTGGACATGAGGAGCAGGCCCGCACCGTGGTGCACATGCTGGAGTACGTGGGCGCGGACTATCCCGCCTTTGTGAAGGACGGCGTGGTGCTGGACACGGCGGAATACGCCGAGCAGCAGGAATTCGCGCAGCAGTCGATCACCATCTTGCGGCAACTGCCCAAGGTGGAATCCGCGCCCGACCTGGTGGCCCATGCCCTGAAACTGCAGGAACGCATCGCCGCCAAGGCCGACGGCGTGGAGATCGCCGCACTGGCCAGAGCCCTGCGCGAAGAAGTGATCATGGTGTACAAGGTGGCCGTGGCCCCGGCGCAAGCGCCGGACCTCAGCATTGCCGCCGCGCTCTATTCCGCGCATTGCGCCAGTTGCCATGGTGAACACGGCTTTGGGGACGGGCCCCAGGCCAAGGGATTGGAGCCCGCACCCCGCAATTTCCACGATGTGGAAGCCATGTCCGTGCGTAGCCCCTTCGGCCTGTACAACACCATCACCCTCGGAGTGGAAGGCACCTCCATGCTGCCCTATGCCGGGCTTTCAGATGAGGAACGGTGGGTCCTGGCCTTCCACGTGGCCGGTCTGCGGGCCACCGCCGATGAGCAGGCACGCGGTGAGGCGCTTTGGAAGAAGGAAGTGGGTAAGAACCGTTTCCCCAACCTGACCGCCTTGGTGACGGCCACGCCGGAACAAGTGGAGAAGGACGGCGGCCCCGATGAACTGGCCGTCTTGGCCTATCTCACCACCCATCCGGAGGCGCTGCGGCAAAGCGGCACCTCGCCCCTCGCATTGACGCGCGATCGTTTGGAGGAAGCCTTGACAGCGTACCGCAAAGGCCAGCCGGAGGAAGCCCGCCGCCTCTCCATCAGTGCCTACTTGGAGGGGTATGAGCTCATTGAGTCCGCTTTGGACAATGTGGACGCGCCCCTGCGCAAGCAGACCGAACGCCAGATGATGGCCCTGCGCTCCCAGATCGCCGGCAAGGCCCCGGTGGATTCCGTGGCCGCCAGCATCGTGCGCATCAATGCCTCGCTGGACCGTGCCGAGACCTTGTTGGGCGGGGAGGGCCTGCCCGCTTCGGCTGCGTTCATCAGCTCGTTGCTCATCCTGGTGCGCGAAGGGCTGGAGGCCATCCTGGTGCTGGCCGCCATCATCGCCTTTGTGCGCAAGACCGGCCGCCGCGAGGCCATGCCGTACGTGCATGCAGGCTGGATCGGGGCCGTGCTGCTGGGCCTGGGCACCTGGTTGGCCGCGGACACGCTCATCACCATCAGCGGTGCGGGGCGTGAGCTCACCGAGGGCATCACCGCCTTGCTGGCCGCCGCCATGCTCCTCTATGTGGGCTGGTGGCTGCACAACAAATCGCACGCCCGTGCCTGGAACCGCTTCCTGAAGGACAAGGTGTCGGCTGCCCTTGGCAAGCGAACACTGTGGGCCATGGCGGGAATCTCCTTTCTGGCAGTGTACCGCGAATTCTTCGAGGTGGTGCTCTTCTATGAAACGCTCTTCAGCCAGGTGGGCCCGGCCGGCCACAGCGCCGTGATGGCCGGCATCGGCGTGGCCTTACTGCTCCTGGCGATCATCGGCGGGGCCATCCTCAGGTTCAGCGTGCGCCTCCCCATCGGGCCGTTCTTCGCCGTTACCGGGTGGCTGTTGGCGCTGATGGCCGTGGTCTTTGCCGGCAACGGCATTGCCGCGCTCCAGGAGGCCGGAGTCCTCAACGCCACCTTCGTGCGCTTCATCTCCGTGCCGGTGCTGGGCATCCACCCCACCATGCAGGGCTTGGTGACGCAGGCCGTTGTGCTGGCCCTGGTGGTTGGTGTGGCGCTGTGGGGGCGGATGCGGATGGTGCGGGTCGCAGGGCAGTGATCTTTGTGCAGATGCAATTTTCGACCAACGCACTATCGCGCCCTTGCACACTTGCGCATCTAGACCATTGGACCAGGGAATTCGCCAATGAAGAAATTTGCCAAGTTGCCAAGAAATGCCGGGTTCATTGGCATCTTGGCAAATGGAACGGTTGAACCTCTCACCCTCCACCCGCGCACGCTCTCTCGCTCTCGCTCTCGCACGGGCTGTTCCACTGCCCCATTTACGGTAGTGCAAACTCAATCGGCGAGAATCCACCCTTCTATTCCTTCACCCACCTTCCCCGGGAAATCGGCGTGTTTTGATCGTTGCGCACTGTCCACACATAAGTCCCGGCGGCCAAGTGCCCCGCCGGGATCTGTGGTTGCCTGCCAGCAAGCCGGGCCACCAGCACCAAGCGGCCCGTTGCATCAGTGAGTTCCAGCTGCGCTCGCTGCCCTGCCGGCAGGTTCACGGTAAAGCCGGATGTGCCAGGGTTGGGAAAAACCGCTGCTGTACCCTGGCCGGGTACCATCCTGATGCCGGCAACAAGGTCGCAGGGCGGGGCATTGGGCACGGTGTAGGAGAACTCCGCATCCTGATAACAGCGTAACGTGGTGTCCGCCAGATCGGCTCCCGGTAAGCCGCAAGCATTCAAAAAGGTGCCGTAAACACAGCCGATTCGCTCTATGAACACGGGGTAGTACCACGTGTCGCCATACTCGTCCGGATAATAGGTTCGCACATACCTCAAGTTCAGCCCGTTTAGGGCTACATGTCCGGTGTCCGTCACCTCATACCGGGAGTAACATTCAAAATCGTCCGGCCGGAGTCCATTCCAATGGTTTCCAGGTACAGCGGAGAACCAGATCAATGTGTCCCAGGTGTTGGGGTTCGCCATGGTCATGGTTTGCAGGCGGTACAATACGCCGTTTTCCGTCCGGGTAATGACAGGGCTTTCCATGTACACATCGTCCGCCGGGGGATTTACGTAATGCACGTGTACCTCGGCGGTGATTTTCTGCGCATTATAGCCTTGGACCAGGGAATCGCCGACATAGGTATATTGTTTGTATCCGTATGATTGGCCGTAGTCAAAGCCGAACCACCAGGTGGCACCGGGCGGGCACCAGGTCTGTGCGACCATGCCGGTGCAATTCCAAACCAAGAACGCGGCAAGCAATATGCGGAATGTTCTCATCGCTTTATCCATTTTACTGTTTTGTGTCTGGCACACTGCTGCCGCACCTTAACCCCACCAACCACAGTGTGCGTTCCATTCTGAATGGCGGGGGCGACTTGTGGCTTCCTGTTGGTCATGATTTTCTGCGTGAAGCCTCCCTCTGTACCGCTGCTTTTGCGAAAGTAATCACCTTGGGGCCGAGTGGGTCATGAAAGCGATAGCTTCCAGTACATTGTACTGCGGAGGTTGTTCAGTGCGGCAGTATGGAGCCTTGCCATTGGCTTCCGTGCAGTGAACAAGGCGGGTGTGGCGGTGATGGGGGCACATGCGGATGTATCTGGACACAGCAAAGTAGTCGTATGGTCCATCGGATTAGCTTTCCGCTCTGCATGCGGTTGCCGGCCATTGTCATCGGATCGATCTTCTTCTTGTTGCCGGAATTGGCCTTGGGCCAGGCCCCATTGCAGGCCCGCGTGGTGGATGCCCGCACCCTGGAGCCGCTGCCTTATGCCAGCGTGGCCGCGGTGAAGGATGGCCAAGGTGTGATCACCAATGAGGAAGGCATCTTCCGCATCCCTTCGGTGGGGGAGGCGGACACACTGGCCTTTTCCTACTTGGGCTACCAACTGTTGCGCATAGCCGCATCACAGGTGCGCGCGTTGCACGAGGTGCGGTTGAAGCCTTCCACCACGGAGCTTTCCGCCGTGCAGGTGGTGGGCCGCAACGATGCGCTGTACGACCTAGTGATCGCCTGCGGCAAGCACCTGCGGCATGGCGGGCGCTATGCGGGCAAGGCCTATTACCAATTGGCAACTCGCACCATGGACCTTCCCGTGGAACAGGTGGAATGCTTCTACAACGGCCGCTTCAACGGCGCTGACATTGAGGCGCTGGATCTGAAACAGGGCCGCATCGGCCTGCTGCCGGTGCATGGGCGTTACATGGTGAACCTGAACACCAGCCGGGCCTTCATGCTGCTGCACCCGGCGGAGC
>CALMYC010000337.1 GCA_937873385.1 uncultured Flavobacteriales bacterium
GCCGCCAACAACGCAGGAGGCAGTTGTACCTCCAGTAGTTTGCGCGTTCGCGGATGCAGGGGGAGCACAACCGCAAGACCATGTTGCATGTGCAGCCCCAGCAGTGCGTCAAAAATGGCGCTGAGCCTGTCAGCATCGTCCGTGTTGTGGTCCCGGTGCACGGTGGCGAGGATGAACTTCCCCGGCGCAAGACCGAGCGCACCGAGGATGGTGGACCGGTCATCCGCCAGTGCTGCGAACCGCATGCTGTTGTCGTACATCACGTCACCGCAGGCCAACACCTGCGGATGATCCATGCTGAAGGGTGGTTTGCCGAACTGCACGAATCCCTCACGCGCAAGGTTCCGCACCGCTGTTTCAGTGGGGCAGAACAGCCAGGTGCTGCAGTGGTCGCACACAATGCGGTTGATCTCCTCGGGCATGGACTTGTTGAAGGATCGCAGCCCGGCCTCCACATGGGCCACCGGAACGTGCAACTTTGCCGCGGCAACGGCCCCGGCAAGGGTGCTGTTGGTGTCGCCGTAGAGCAACACCACATCGGGCCTTTCACGTTGCAGTTCACGTTCAATCCCCTCGATCATCCGCGCAGTTTGCACACCGTGCGGTCCCGATCCCACACCCAGGTCAATGTCCGCGCGGGGGATGCCCAACTCGTCAAAAAAAACCTGCGACATGTTGGCATCATAGTGCTGTCCGGTGTGCAGGATCGTTTCGGTGATACGGTCAGCGAAACGCGTGCGAACGACATGGCTGATGGCCGCCGCCTTGATGATCTGGGGGCGCGCTCCTATGATGGTCAACAATCGGATCGGTGCGCTCATTCAATGCAGTTGTCCGTTGTCCGCGAAGCTGTAATATCCTTCTGCTGTGATGATCAGGTGGTCCTGGACAAGTATGTCCAGCATGCGCCCTCCTTCGGTCAGCTTGCGGGTAAGGCGGATGTCCTCCTCGCTGGGCCTCAACTGGCCGCTGGGGTGGTTGTGCGCCACCACGATGCAGGAAGCACCCTTCTCGATCGCATGACGGAAAATGACCTTGGGGTCCGCAACCGTGCCATGTATCCCGCCCACGCTCACTCTGCGCGCTTCAATGAGGCGCATGCCCCGGTCCAGGAGCAATAGCCAAAATTCTTCATGGGGCAGGTCGGCCAACTTGGCCCGAAGCGCTTCATGTGCCTGGGTACTTGTACCAATGCGTGGGCGCTCTTGCGGCCCATTGGCCCGCCTGCG
Source organism: uncultured Flavobacteriales bacterium (assembly GCA_937873385.1). Taxonomy (GTDB): domain Bacteria; phylum Bacteroidota; class Bacteroidia; order Flavobacteriales_F; family PHOS-HE28; genus PHOS-HE28. The sequence goes on from CALMYC010000337.1 coordinate 1,230, forward strand.
CATGCCCAGTTCCAACGCTGCAATGATGCTCAGTGCTTTTGCCTCACCCACGCCTTTGTGCTTCATCAACTCAACCGGGGAAAGCGCCCCTAGCGCATTCAGGTCATTGCCCACGTGGTTGAGCAACTGCCGGGCGAGTTCCAATGCGCTCAAGTCTGGTGTGCCGGCACGGATCAGGATGGCCACCAGTTCGGCATCGGACATGGCCTTGGACCCCTGCGCCAGCATGCGTTCCCTTGGCTGGTCGCTGCTGTCCCATTCCGGGATGCTCAGTCTTTTCCCCGTTTTGCCTCCCATCGGATCCATTCGCTTCAAAGATGCCTCCAATCCCCTGTATGCACCGGCATAAAATGCGAACAGGCCCCCGCAGGGACCTGTGATCGCCGTTCAAGGAGAGCAGCGCCTACTTCAGCGCAGCCACGTGCTTTTGGATGCTGCTCTTGAGGTTGGCAGCCTTGTTCTTGTGAATCACATTGCGCTTGGCCAGCTTATCCAGCATGCTGCTCACCTTGGGTAGCAGCTCTTCCGCCTCCTTCTTGGCCGTGGTGGCCCGGATGTCACGCACCGCATTGCGTGTGGTCTTGTGCTGGTAGCGGTTGCGCTCATTGCGCGTTTCCGTTTGTCGGATACGCTTGATGGAGGACTTGTGGTTGGCCATTTTTCTTTCCCCGTTAGGGGCGGCAAATATAGCCCATTCCGGCAATCCGGCAAGTACCGATTGAAAAAGGCCGGGTCCACCGGCCTTTTTCACCATTTACGGGTGGCTCAATAAGCCATTTCATCCTTGCTGAACATGTTCGTGACGGTCCTCACCACGATCTTCAAGTCCATCAGGAAGGACCAGTTTTCCAGGTACCAAACATCCAGTTCAACACGCTTCTCCATCAACTCGGGGGTGCGGGTTTCACCCCGGAAGCCGTTCACCTGCGCCCAACCGGTAATTCCAGGCCGCACGAAGTGCCTTACCATGTACTTGTCGATGATGTCCCTGAACTGGTCGTTCAATTTGAGCGGGTGCGGACGCGGGCCCACTACGCTCATCTGACCCAACAGAACATTGAAGAACTGTGGCATTTCATCCAGGTTGCTCTTGCGCAAAAAGGCCCCGACCCGTGTGATGCGCGGGTCTCCTTTCGTGGCTTGCTTGCTGTCGGCCTCCGCGTTCATCCGCATACTGCGGAACTTGTAACAGGTGAATTTCTTCTTGCGCTCGCCCAAGCGAACCTGTTTAAAGAAGACAGGGCCCTTAGATGAAAGCTTGATCAGCAAGGCCAGGATGGGGAACAACCAGCTAAAGACCAACGTGATCACCAGAAAGGAAAAGACAAGGTCAAAGCTGCGTTTGAGCAAACGGCTGCCCCTCCGGTCCAGTGGTTCATGCCGGAGACGGCTTACGGGTACAGCCCCATGGAAAGTGAGATCGGTGGTGTTCACCACTGGAATGAAGCTGTCCGGACTGGGGATGATACGGAACCGGATGGTGTTCCGCTCACAGAATTCCATCAGTTCCATGATCTCCTCCCGGTAACTTCCGGGAAGCGCACAGTACAGAATATCGATGCGGTTCTGAACGGCAAACACTTTCGCCGCCTCAATGCCGCCAAGCTGTCGTTCGGCAAGCGGACCAGCGATTGAATGGTCGTGGAATACGCCCCGGAAGCGGTAACCACGCACCGTTTGATCCTCGCAATATTGAAAAATCTCCTCTGCGGCAGGCCCTTCCCCGACGATGATCAAATCCTTCACCGAGGTGAGCGGCTCCAGGGCGATCACCCTGTTCAGCCCGTGCTGCACATGGTGGAGTTGTTGCCTGCTGGAGCGTAAGAGCGCGGCCAACTCATGGTTCAGCTCAGTGCGGGTGGCACGGGAACCCGCGGATAGGACAGGTGACGAGGGTGCAAGAGCCTGGGGGTCGATCTTTTCCATTGAACGGAGGCAGAGCGGACGGTCAATCGTGCGACAGGAGCCAAATGTAACTGTTCGTCGAAAGTTTTGTCAAGTTCGTCGATGATTTTTACCTCCGAATTTACGGATCGGGTCAATCCCCATGCCGCCACCGCCGAACCAATTCCTTGGTATACAGCAAGATGAATGCCGAATTCGTGACGAGATACCGTTTCCACAGCCTGCCGGGTTCCAAGGAAAGCCTGTATAACCATTCCAAGGAAGCCTTCCGCATCCAAAGCGGTGCCCTTGAATCAACCCCGGCATACAGCAGGAAAGCACCGCCCAGGCCCAACATCACCGCAGGCACCTTTCCCTGCATGGCGGCCATCCATTTCTCCTGGCGGGGACAACCGAGGCTCACCAATACGATATGTGCCCCGCTTTGGGCAATTCGTTCCACTTCCTCCAACCGCTCGCTTTCGCTCGTCGGCCTGAACGGTGGTGACCAGGTCCCGGCGATCTTTAAGGCGGGATATTCCTTCCCAGCCTTCGCTACGATCGTGTCCAACACTTCCTGTTGGCCTCCAGGGGGAAAGACCGATAGGCCCTGGGGTCCCGCAGCCGCCATTACCGCAGGCATCAAATCATTGCCCGCCACACGTTCCTGTGCGCCCCCCTGGAATTTGTTGAGGCTTTTTAGCATGGGCACGCCGTCGGCAGTGGCCAGGTCAGCGCCGTTTACAATGGACGCAAATCCGTGATCCCATTGGGCTTCCATGCACATGTGCACGTTCACGCAACACACGTATGAGGACTTGTGCATTCGGCCGAGGCCCATGATGGCATCAACATGGGCCTGGAAGGTCCCGACGCTCAGGCCTATCCCGAAAACCTCCGACTTGGGCAATGCGCTCATGGCTGCCTTCCCGACCCTTTCTGCCGGGTATCGATCAATTCGGGTTTCCGGGCACTCGCACTTTCCGAATCATACCACCTCACTGTTTCCCGTACTCCATCCCCCAAACTAAAGGGGGGCTTGCCCAATGCCGAATCGGTCCGGTCCATGGGTGTGATGTAATCGCTGGTCATGCTCCGGAACCGCCCACTGGTAATGGGGAATGGAATGCCCACGGATTTCAGCACATCCCCGCCCAAAGCCAGGCTCTTCACCATCCATGTGGGAATGTACCGCACCGGCTTATGGACCAGTTCGCGGGACACCGCCTCCACCCACGTGCGCAGGTCGATCGGCTGGTCGCCCACATAGAACACCTTGCCATTCACTACCGCGGGTTCGGCGGACAGGATCCGTTCAATCTGCCAGACCACATTACCCACGTATCCATAGGACCTCACCACCTTGCCTTTCCCCGGGTGGAAGTACAGCCCCTTGCGCATCACCCTGAACATCACGTCCCGGTACCGCAGGCTCCACGGTCCCCAGATGGTGGTGGGGCGGATGATGCTCCACACGCAGGCCAACCCCGCATTGCGCGTGGCCAACTCACACAGGCGCTTGGTTTCGCCATATAGTGTGAAGGGCTTGAAATCCTGGTCATGCCCGGGCTGGTATCCGGCTTCACAAACGAATTGCGTGCTGGTGACGATGAGCCGCTGGACGCTTGGGGCATTCTTCAAGGCATCCAGCAGGATGGCCGTGCCTTCGTGGTTTTGCCGGTAAGCATCCATGTCATCCTGGACATCGGTGTCCGTCCGTGCCGCAAGGTGTACCACATGCGTGGGCTTGAACTCGGCCAGGAGCAGGTCCGTGGACCTGCGGTCCATGATGTCCCATTCCTTCCATTGGGGCACGTGACCGGCATTCAAAGGCGGGTTCCAGTCCAGGTTTAATACCTCAATGCCCTTGTCCAGTGCGCTTTGCACAAGGTTGGTGCCGATGAATCCGGATCCCCCGGTAACCAATAGCCGCATCCGCTCAATGCTGTTCCGTAGCGGCCAGCAGGGCCGCTTCCATGTTTTGTTGAAACCGTTCCAACGTGAACCGCTCCGCAAAGATGCGCCTGCCCTCATCCCCCATCCGCTTGCGCAAGTTTTCGTCCTCGATCAATCGCATCAGGCGGTCTGCCACCGCTGCGGCATCCTCCACGGGCACCAAAAATCCGTTCACGCCATCTGCCACCACTGAAGGAATGCCGCGCCAATTAGTGGAAACCACTGGTTTCGCGAACTGCATGGCCTCCAGGAGCACCAACCCGAAGCTTTCCGCCTCAAAGTGGCTCGGGAAACAGAAAATGTCGCAGCCTGCGAAGTGCCCCAGCTTCTCCCGATCGCGCTTCACGCCGAGAATGGCGACCCGCTCCGTGAGGCGGTGGCGCAAAATGAACTCCATGCATTCCCCCTCGAATGCGGGATCGCCCCAGCGGCCCATCAGCTCCAATCGTGCATCACCACCTTGTTCCCTCACTTGTCTGAAGGCTTCCAACAAGACGAGCACGCCTTTGGAGGGAATAAGCACTCCGGTGAACAAGATCACCAAGGGTGTTCCCGTTGCGGCCGTATGCTCTTGCACGTGGCCCCGTTCATCGGTGATCCCGTTGGGCACCACCACATTGTACTTGGCGCCGAGCAGTTTGCCGTCCTCAGGATTTTGTGGTGCCGTGCGAATAGCCATGGTCGCATTGCAATAGGCCAATCGGAAAAAGGGGCGCAAAAAGAAGGGCAGTTGCTGGCCAAACCCGGACACCCCCCCCGCATGAAAATGAAAAACCGTCCATTTGAACAGCCAGCGCGTGGCACAGAGAAAGATGATGTCTCGCAGCACCGGCACCATGTTGGGCCCGCTGGGCGGGTAGTAGAGCATAGGTGCGTGGTGCCTGAAGCGCCCGACCCACACTTGAAGAATGGTGGAGAACAGGACCAGGACCTTGCCCAACGCAAACTTGCCCACGCTGTCCATATCCGCTGAATAGCGCAGACGGACATGGGAATAGACCACGCGTTGAGGGCGCGAGCGGAGCAACGCATCCACCATCACGGCCTGGCCGCCAAAGGGCGGGGGTGTCTGCCCCACGACAAGCACGCGCAACATGGGCGGGGAGGTATGCGGTGGGACGCTCATGCCGGCACAAGTGCGCTGCTCACCAGTAGCAACCACCTTCCACCAAGGCGGCTTTGGCAGGGGTTTCATCCAGGGAAGGCCGCACCCAATGCTCATTGATCAACGGGTTACTCTCCCAGCGCTTGCCGGTAATGCCGAACATGAACTGAGTGGAGCCGCCCAGGTGGACCGCCTTCTTGCCCATGCGCTTGATGTGCGCCGCCAGGGGCAGGCCGTAAGCACC
>CALMYC010000338.1 GCA_937873385.1 uncultured Flavobacteriales bacterium
TTGCCGAAATCGATCGGGGTTACCTCACCACTGAAGCGAAGGGCCTCCGCGGCGGCGGTGCGCACGGTGGTTAGGCTGCGCGCGATCTCATCGCGGGCATAGCCGATGGGCTTTCCGGCTTCCTGCACAATGAGCATGGCCAGCTCTTCCTTGCGCGCCTCCATCAAGTGGGCAAGCGCTTCCAGCTTTTCACCGCGTTCACCGGCGCTCATTCGGCGCAGAACGCCCCGGCTGGCAAAGGCCGCAGCCACGGCCTCCTCCACTTGGGCGGCGGTGGCCAAAGGCAGCTTGGCCAATTCGGTGCCATGGTATTTGTCCACCACGGTGGTGAACTTGCCGTCACCTTCGTTGTACCAGGTGCCGTTGATGTAGTTGGCCAGCGGATAAAGTGCGGCCTGGGAACCGCGTGCAGTGAGGGTCTGTGACATGGGGCGTTCGCCAACTGTTGATGGGTAGTAATGCAGATGCAAAGGTACCGAAAGCGGCCCGGAGCGCTATTTGGCCATGTACCGCCCGGCGGGTTTCAGCAGCACCACTTTCAGCTCCTGCTCGGGGAAATCCTTGAAGCCCACTTCAACGTGCCGGTCCGGCCAGAACACGCGCACGGTCTTCCGCTTGAGGTCGTAGGCCACACCGTAGAGCGTACCGAAGCCGCGCAGGTACTGCTGGTGGTAGAGCGGCGGTTTCAGGAATCGCTTGAGCAGTTGGGCACGGTCCACGTTCTCATCGCGCAGCAGTTCTTCGAGCTCATCGCGGCGCCGCACGGTCTGCGTGAAGGCCGCATATTCATCCCACTCCACGGTGCCTTGATGATTGGTGCACACCGGCTGGGCCACCACCTTGGCGGGGCGGTCGGGATTGAGGTAGGCCACGGCGTAGCGGCCATCCTTGTCCAGTACCAGCACGTTGTAGCTCATGTGCACGGGGATGCGGCTGAGGGCGCGCACGGCCTCTTGCGTGGTGGAGCAGGTTTCCAGCACGTAGCGCACCACCAGCGGAATGCCGAAACCGGTGCCGCTGACCTTTCGGCCGCCGAAGGCCAGGGCCAGGCCCAGCCCATCGGCGTTCATGCCGTCCAGTACGCCCCAGGCGCTGTCCTGCATACCGACCACCGGCTTGAGCCATTCAGAGTAGCGCATGCGCCCGTCGAAGTAGCGCGGGTCGTAGTCGTAGTTGCGGACCAGGGTGGGGTTGCCCCGCACCCATGCCGCTTGGGAGCAGCCTGCCATATAGGGCGGGGGGCACCACATGCTGAGGAAGCGTGCCTCCAGGTCACCGCCGCCCGCCAGCTCGCAGAGCCGGTCGTAGGTGGGCAGCAGCTCGGGCATGTGCACGTTGAGAGCCCTCCTGCACTCCTCGCGGGAAGGGCGTGCTGCCTCGCCTTCGCCCGTCCACCAATTGCGGTAGAGCGGCCACACGCGCAGGAAAAACCGTTGCCAACGTTCGGAAGGCTTGGGCTCGCGGATGAATTTGAGGGTGATGTACATCGATGAATTGCTTTCACCACAGAGGCAGGGAGCGCACGGAGGCAATGGAGACTAGTTCGTTCTGGTTGCTGAATTCGGGTTGAGCGGACGCGGCTGGGCCGAATGACCGCTCTGTGACCCCGGTGCGATCGCGGTGCACATTACATCATCTTGAACCCCCCGATCTCCATGGCCTGCGGGGATGAGCGGCCGGTACCGGGGACCTCGCTGCGGTATTCGTTGCGGATGGCCTGCAACCACTTCTTGGCCCGGGGCGTAAGCCTGAAGTCGTCGGTCATCATGCGGCCGCGCATCACCAGTATGCCCATGTCGGCGCCTTCGTAGAGCCAGTCGCCCACGCGGCTGATGCGCAGGAAGAAGGCCTCGTCGTCGGTTTCCACATAGCGGCGGTGCGTGTCCATGCGCCAGTAGTGGATGCTGCCGTCGGGCCGCATGCGCCAGATGCCGCTGCGCGGGGCCTCGATCACCCGGCGGATGTCGTCCTGGGTATGCTTGATCACCATCTGCCCCCAGGAATCGATGTTCTCGGCCTTGGCCCAGCGGCCGTTCAGCGCATTCACGCTGAGGGTGTATGGCTGGTCCATCCATTCCAGCATGTGAAAGAGGTGCAGCGGTGCATCGCCCATGGCGAAGGCGGCGTGGTTGGTGATGCTGCTGGCGCCGGTGATGCGCGGGTTGAGCTCGCCGAGGTAGATCTCGCCGTTGCGCTGGTCGATGAGGAAATCCAGTTCGAAGTAGCCCTTGTAGCCTTCCTTGAGCAACTGGTCGCCAAAGAGCTGTGTGTATTTGCGGGCCTTCCGGCGGATGGACGGCGTGAAGGCCTCGGCATAGATCTCGTTGCCGCACCAGCCGCCTTTGTACGGGGTAAGTTCCTTGAAGCCCACCAGCTCGGTCATCAGCGGGGCCACGATGGTGCCGTGACGGGTAACGCATGCTTCCATGGCCGCGCCGCGGCAGTTGATGCGCTTCATCACCTTGCACTCCTTCTCCTTCTCGATCTCCTTGGCGTGTTTGCGGTAGTCAGCCTCGCTGTTGATGAAGAAGGTGGTGTGCCCGCTGTCGCCGAAGGGTGTTTGCACCACCAGGTCCTTGCCCAACTTTTCAGCCACCTTCAGCAGGTGCGCATAGTCCTTCACCGGGGATAGCACATAGGGCACGGGTGGCACGCCGGCCTTCTCCGCGATGCGATTGGTGTTCACCTTGTTGTCCATGAAGGTGCGCAGCTTGGCCGGGGGGAACATCACCTCCAAGCCCAGCTTCTTCGCCAGCTTCTCGGTTTTTTCATCGAACATCAGGAACAGCACCTTGCCGGCGGTTCCGTTGCGTTTGCGCTTGGCGATGTATTCCTTCACCTCGCTGTGGGTGAGCAGGTAGTTGTTGATGTCCTCGATGCTCTGGAACTCCTCATGGGGCTCCTCGGTCAAGGGGCACATCAGGTTGGGGTGCTGCCCGTCGAAGCAATCGATGTAGGTGATGAACTTGAAGCCCTTCACCCATTCATCGGCCCCCAGCAGGTTGAAGTTGGTGGCGCTGATGAAGTAGATGGGCGTTTCGTTGCGGTGGAAGAAGCGGCGGATGTCGCTGAGGCCGTGCAGCACGGGCGCGGTGGCCTTGGGTGCACGCTTGCGGGCCGGTTCTGCACTCCTTGCCTTCATTTTCTTCTCCATGTTCATATATCCTTCTTTTTCCGTTCCTGTTCCGCACCATTGCCAACCTGTGCACTCCGCATGCCGCCCATGGCCGTGCCGGTGCGCTGCCGCCCCAGTGCCTGCTCGGTAAACACGCGCAGGCCCAGGTCGGCGCGGAAGCCGTGGATCTCCTTTACGTCCAAGGCGATGAGGAAATCGAGGATCTCCTTGCTGATCACCTGCCCGGGCACCAGGACGGGGAAGCCGGGCGGATAGGGAATGACGAAGTTGGCGGAGACGAGCTCGGTGCCCGCGCACGTTTGCCGCAGGCACTCCTGGAGCTTGATGTAGGCGCAGTTCTTTTCGTCGTAGGTGAGGAAGTAGGCCTTGCGCAGGTCGCCGCCGGGCACGCCGGGCACGGCGCGGAACGAATCGTGGAAGCGGCTGAAGTCGGGCAGGGGCGGCACTTCCTGCGTGAGGGAGCGGATCCGGTCGATGTGCAGCTTCTTCTCGGCGGGGTTCAGCGCGTTGTTGCGGGCCTCCAGCTCGTCGGCGATGGTAAGCAGCACTTTCAGCAGGTAGGCCACGGAGCCGCGCGTGGTGCCGATGTTGGTCATGAACAGCACGGTGTTGCGTGAGGTCTTGTTGATCTGGATGCCGTGCTTGTTCATCAGCACTTCGTTCTTGAACGTGTCGCCGTCCACGCCGGTCTTGCCGGTGTACAGGTTGATCTTGGTGGGGTCCACCACGAACTCATCATCGGCCCATGCCTTTTCAATGCGGTTCCAGCCTTTGGATACTTTGCTGTAATACTCCTTCAGGCCGGAGGGGCGGTATTTCGCGGGCACCAGTTCCTCCACCGTGATGATGTCGAAGTAGCGCCGCAGCTTGGGGTGTTCGTTGATCTTGTGGCGCAGCAGCATGCCTTGTTCAATGGCCTTCTCCACCAGTTCGTAGCCCTCGAACTCCACTTGTCGGCGGCCGATGTCCAGGCTGGCGAGGATCTGGTAGTTGGGGCTGGTGCTGGGGTGGGCCATGTAGGCCTCGTGGAAGCTGTCCTCGCTTTTGCGCTTGAAGTCCTCGTCCCAGATGTGGATCATGCTGCCCTGGCGCATGGAGGTGAGCGTTTTGTGCGTGCTCTGGGTGGCGTAGACGCGGATGCGCACCCGCTCGGGATCGGGCAGGCGGGGCTCCTCGCCTTTCTTCAGGGAGGCGATGTGGTCCGCGTATTCCTGCTTGTACGCATCGCTGTGGTACTTGCGGTGCAGGCGCGCGGCGCTGAACATGGCGGTGCGCTGCTTGAAGATGTAGCTGAAGCCGGCGTAGGCGAACCACGCTTCGTCCCACAGGAAGATCATGTCCGGCTTGATGGCCAGCACCTGCTCCATCACGCGCTGCACGTTGTACACCACGCCGTCGAAGGTGCAGTTGGTGAGCAGCAGCATTTTCACATGCTGCAGGCGCCCGGCATGCTTCAGCTCCAACAACTTGGCGCGGATCTCCTCCAGCGGCACCGCTCCGTACATGCTGAAAGGTGGAAGCTGGTAGCTGTCCAGGTAGACCGGATAAGCACCGGTGAGGGCCAGGCCGTAGTGGTGGCTTTTGTGGCAATCGCGGTCCACCAGCACCATGTCGTGCGGTTGCACCAGCCCCTGCAGCACGATCTTGTTGCTGGTGCTGGTGCCGTTGGTGGCGAAGTAGGTGAATTGCGCCCCGAAAGCATGCGCGGCCCTTTGTTGGGCGGCTTTCAGCGGGCCGGTGGGTTGCAGCAACGAATCCAGTCCGCCGCCGGTGCTGGAGGTTTCGGCCATGAAGAGGTTTCGGCCATAGAAGGCACCGAAATCCTGGATCCAACGGCTCTTGAAGACGGAGTTGCCGCGGGAGATGGGCATGGCGTGGAAGACGCCCATGGGTCTGCGGCTGTAGTCCACCAGGGCGGTGAAGAAGGGCGTTTCGTATTTGTCCTGGATGCCGCGCAGCACGGTGTGGTGCATCTCCTGGATATCCTCCTGCCGGTAAAAAATGCGCTTGAAGTTCTGGACAGTGGTGTCTTTCAATTCACCCAATGGCGTGTCGGTGACATAGTAGCGGTCCACCTCAGGGCGGAACCAGCGCATGATCTTGCCCAGCAGCGGCCCCATGTCCGCCTTGGCGCGGTTGCGCAGGTCCACGTCCTTGATGGCGCGGATGTAGTCGCGCAGGAAGCCCTTGGCATTGTCCGACGTGAAGGGCATGCCATAGCGGATCACGCAGGCCTGGATGTTGGGGTTGAAGAGCAGGGCGATGAGGGCATCCTGCACGGTGGGCACCACGATCATGTCGTAGGTGAAGGGGTCCGATGGGCTGCGCACTTCGGCCAGTCGCTGTTTCAGGTCCTGCTCCTCCTTTCCGTCGAGGTCGTCCACCACCAGCAGCTCGAAGTATTTGTTGCGGTTGCGTTCCTGGTCTTCCGCCAAGTGCTGGTCTTCGTCCACATGGGGCATGCCGGCATCCAGGCGCACTTGGCCGCTGACGAAGGTTCGCACCACTTTCTGCACCAATGTTTCCAATGCAGTGTATTCGGCCCGCTCCAGCCTCGCTTTCATCGCCTGCACCACTTCCCTCCCGGGGTAAGCCCAGTAAAGCTCGACCACCAGCAGTTCATCCAGCAGGTTCTTCACGGCCTCCACGGCATCGCGCTTGCCCTTGGATGCCACCAGGTTTGAGGTGGCCCCTTTCAGCGCTTCCCATTTGTGCACGCGCAAGCGGCCTGCATTGTAATGTTCCTGAGCAGGTTCGTGGGGTTCAGTGGTGGTGGGGCGAAGGGGCATGGCCAAGGGGATGCTTTGCGAAATGTAGGGTTCGGCGGGTGATCGGTGCAAGCAGGGTTGAGATTCCCCACGGCAACGCATCAAATGATCGGGATCACCGCCGTACAATTCGATGTTACACAAGGAGAATGGGCTAAAGAGAGCCTGTGGCAGTGCCTTCGGCTCCGCTCAGGCCTGTTTATGGTTGCGATGATCACACTTGCCTGAGCGGTGCCGAAGCCCCGTTCTAGTCACAAAGGGACAATGAGAAGCAGATGCGCATGCACGCTGCGATGCACAGGTCCCGGCCCTAACGCGCCTTTCTCTTCGCCGCCTTCTTCACCGCCGCTTGCTTGGTCTTCGCGGCTGCAGCCTTGCGCACCGGCTGCTTCTTGGCCGGTGCGGCCTTTCTGGCCAAGGGCCGCTCGTGCAGGGCCAATCGATTGCCTTCGGTGTCGATGATCAGCGCGAAGGAGCCCGAATCCGTGCTGATGAGCGTACGGCCCATCACCACGCGGCCGCCTGCTTGGTCCACCCGTTCCAGCATCTCCTCCAGCCCCACGGCTGCGTTCAAGTAGAGCAGTGCCCCGGTATCGTTGGGCAGGCAGCCCGGCCCTTGCACCACGGCACCGCCGATACCGGTTTCCGTGGGGAAATAGGCCATGGCGAAATCACCCACCAGGGAGGTGCCCATGGTGATGCCGTAGACATGGTCGTAGAAGGCCTTGGCCCGGAGCATGTCATAGGCCGGGATCTCGAACCAGGTTACGTATTCCTTGCATGCCGTGAATTTTTTCATGGCCCCCCCGATCCCCGTGCTTGCTGTGCTTCCCATGGTGCATGCGCCGCAAACGGCGCGGTTTTGGTTCGTGGTTGATCAGGCCGTTTTGCCCCCTGGCGGGATGGAGGGCATGAAGGTGGGCTTGCCCGGTGAGGGCGTTTCCTGTTGGATCAGTTCGCCCAGCTCTTTCACCCGTTGGGGCTTGATCAGCGGTCCGAGGCTGTCAAGATAAGGCATTGGATAGCCTTGGCGGTAGATCTCGAAATCCCCGGCGTGGTCCCGGAAGCTCTTCAGGGGTTGGCCCAGGCGCAACAGGCCGAGCTCACGGCTGTGGCGCACCTTTTCCAGGTTGATCTCGATGGGGATGATCTCCTCGATGTTCTGCGCCTGGTAGATCACTCGGCCTTCGGGCCCGCAGATGATGCTGCGCCCGCTGCCGCCCGCGTCCAGCCCGTTGATGTCGAAGAAGTAGCACTGGTTCATGGCGGCGCTGGCCCGCGCGATGCTCAGTTCGATCTCCCGGTCGATGGTGCCGGTGAGCGTGGGGTGGAGGATCACCTCGGCGCCCTGCACGGCCAAGGTGCGCGTGGTTTCGGGGAACCACATGTCGTAGCAAATGCTCACGCCGAAGCGGCCCACGTCCGGCACGTCGAAGAGGCAGAATTCATTGCCGGGGGTAACGCCCACTTCGTACGGGTAGAAGGGGAACATCTTGCGGTAGCGGGCTATGATCTTGCCGTTGGGGTCGATCACGCTGGCCACGTTGTAGATCTTGCCGTCCACCTTGTGGAACACCGAGCCGGGCAGCAGCCACACCTTGTGGCGCGCGGCCAGCTCCTGCATGGGCTCCTCGAAATCCTCGATGCGCTCGTGTGCGAAATGCGTGAGCGGGCCGTAGGCGCAGAGCTCGCTGAACAGCACCATGTCCACCCACGGGTAGAGGTTCATGAGGATGCCCAGCTTGAGCTTCATGGCCTCCACATTGCTGTAGGAGGCGCTGACGCGCATCTGGACACCGGCGATGGAAAAAGGCTTCATGGGAAATGCTTCACCACAGCGGCACGGAGGACACGGAGGGAATGCCGGGTGCATTCGATCCAAAGTCTTCCCGCATGCGGACGTTCATTGATTGCTCTGTGCCTCTTTGGTGGAATCTTCACCCGGCGATCTTGTCCAGCTCCTCCTCCATGATGTCCAAGCCTTTGTTGAGCAGTTCATCACTGATCACCAGGGGGCTGAGGATGCGGATGACGTTTTTGTCGGTTCCGGCGGTGATCACCACCAGGCCGCGCCTGGCGCAGGCGTTCATCAGTTTGGTGCAGGTGTCCGCATCGGGTTTCAGCGGATCGCGGCCGGTGCAGAATTCCATGGCCAACATGGCGCCCAATCCGCGCACGTCGCCGATGTAGTCGTGCTTGGCCTTCATCTTTTCGAAGCGCTTGCGCACCACTTCGCCCACGTGCCGGCCCTTGGCGTTGATGTCGACCTCCTCCATGTATTGGATGGTGGCCAGTGCCGCCACACAGCTCAGGGGATTGCCGATGTAGGTGCCGCCGATGCTGCTGGGACCGGCCTTGTCCATCAGTTCAGCCTTGCCCATCACAGCTGCGATGGGCATGCCGCTGCCCAAGCTCTTGGCCCAGGTGCTCAGGTCCGGCAATACGCCGAAGTGGCTGTATGCACTCCAAGCGCCGGTGCGGCCGAAGCCCGCTTGGATCTCATCGAAGATCAGCAGGATGCCGTGCTTGTCGCACCACTTTCGCAAGCCTTCCACGTAGGCTTTCGGGGCCACGTTGAAGCCGCCTTCGCCCTGCACCAGCTCAATGATCACGCAGGCCAGCTCCTTGGGGTCCACCAGGTTGTGCGAGAGCTCCTCCAGGCGGTGCAGCTCGCTCTTTACGAATTCGGCCTCGCCGCGACCGGCACCATGGCGGAAGAAGTTCGGGAACTGCGTGCGGTACACCTCCGGCGCGAACGGCCCGCAGCCGGGCTTGTAGCCCACCTTGCTGGTGAGCGTCATGGCCATCATGGTGCGGCCGTGGAATGCATCGGTGAAGCAGAGCACGCCAGGGCGGCCCGTGGCCTGGCGGGCGATCTTGATGGCGTTCTCCACCGCTTCCGCGCCGGTGCTCACCAACAACGTTTTAGCGGGCGTGCCGTGCGGCATCAGGCCGTTGAGCTTTTCGCACAGGGCGATGTAGGGCTCATAGCTGGCCACGTTGAAACTGACGTGCAGGAACTTTTCGGCCTGCTCCTGGATGGCCTTCACCACGGGAGGAGGGCAGTGGCCGGCGTTCACCACGCCGATGCCTCCGGCGAAGTCGATCAGTTCGCGGCCATCTTCATCGGTGATCACGGCACCTTGTGCTTTCACGGCGGTGGCGCTGTTGAACATGCCTACGCCATTGGGCACGGCGGCCTTTCGGCGGATAACCAGTTCCTCGCTGCGGGTGGTTTGTTCGGTCATTGCATGGTATTCGGCGGTAAAGTTGTCCAAATCCGGAGAACCGGCCCCGATCATTGCTCACAGTACGGCACTGGCGGGCGTGGGGATGGCGCCAACCTGCCGAACGGAACCCGTTCCTTTGCAGGGAGTTTCAGTGCTTGGGATGCTGTTCCCCCAAGTGCTGATAAGTCAGTTGCCATGTCCACCCTTCGCTTCCACTGGGACTTCCTCGGCCCCGATGCCGAAATCACGGCCAAGCACTTCTGCCATCACTTGGAGGAGTTCTGCGAAACCCATGCAATTGCAGATCCCCGCACGTTTACCACCAAGGTGCAAAACCGTTGCGTGGCCTCGATGGAGTGCGATGAGCAGCACATGATCCTGGTGCGGGACCTGCTGCGGCCCAAGCGGGCGGAGCGATTGGTGGAGGGGTGATCACTGTAGCTGGTTGGCACTCGCGTGCCGGGAGTGCCAACCCAACGCATTCACCCCATTGTCCACCGCAACACCTTCTCCTTCCACCCCGAATACGGCGGATATTGGATGCCCGGTTCCGGAATTGCGGAAGCCCTTACCAAGCCCTTGTAGTGGCTGAACAACTCGAAGCTGCGCTTGCCGTGGTAGCGCCCCATGCCGCTGTTGCCCACACCGCCCAAGGGCAATTGCAGGTTCCCGAAGTGCAGCAGGCAGTGGTTCACGCCACCGCCGCCGAAGGCGATGCGCTCCGTGAAATAGCGTTGCACAGACCGGCTCCTGGCAAACACGTAGAGCGCCAAGGGCGTGGGGTTCCTGGCCACGATGGCAAGCACCTCCTCCGGTTCTTTCCAAGGGATCACGGGCAGCACCGGCCCGAAGATCTCCTCCTGCATCACGGGGCTTTCCAACGGCAAATTCGTGAGTACAGTGGGTGCGATGTAGCGTTCGGCAGCATCGTGTTGGCCGCCGAAAAGGATGCGGCCATTACCGATGTAGCCCTTCACCCGGTTGAAGTGTTTGGTGTTCACCAGGCGGGCAAAATCCGGTGAGCGCTGTGGGTCTTCGCCGAAGAAACGGGTAGTGTGTTTGGTGAATGCCTCCAGGAATTGCTCCATCACATCGGTGTACCAGCGCGTAGTCCGTGGCGATGCAGGTTTGCCCGGCGTTGAGGAATTTGCTCCAGGCGATGCGTTTGGCGGCCAGGTTGACGTCCGCGCTGCGGTCTACGATGGCGGGGCTTTTGCCGCCGAGTTCCAGTGTTGCAGGCACCAACTGCGCGGCGGCCATGGCGAGGATCTTTCGCCCTACGGCCGGGCTGCCGGTGAAGAAGGCATGGTCGAATCGGAAGGCTTCCATCATCGGTGGAATGACGGTGGCACCGGGGCCTTGCACCATTGTCACGTGCTCCTTGGGGAAGGCTTCCGCGATGATCTTTTCCAGTACTTCCGCAGTCTGCGGGGTTTCCTCGCTGGGCTTCACCACAGCGCAGTTGCCTGCGGCAATGGCGCCCACCAAGGGCGATAGCACCAGCAAGGCGGGGTAGTTCCACGGCGCGATGATGAGCACCACGCCCAAGGGCTGGGGGTGAATGCTGCTGCTGGCGGGCCACAAGGTCAACGGCGTGGGCACGTGTTCGGGCCGCATCCAGTCGCGCAGGTTGCGCAGGGCGTGATCGATCTCGCCATACACCAAGCCGATATCCGCCATGTAGGCCTCGAAGCGGGCCTTGCGCATGTCCGTGTGCATGGCGGTGAGGAGGGCTTCCTCGTGCTTGTGTAGTGCGTGCTTGAGGGCTTTCAACGCGTTGCGGCGGGCGGCGTAAGGGCGGGTTGCGCCGCTGTTGAAAAAAGTGCGGAGGGCGTAGAGCCGAGATAGTGGAACGGTGGAATGATCGGGGGTGCCGGGCATTGGGTGAAGGTAGGGAGCTGGGCATCAAGTGCTTCAACCGGCATTCAGCATTCAAGGTCCGCTGCGCGAGACCTTGATGGAACAAATTCAACCTCCGCACTCGCTCGGCTTTTTGCCGAGTGAGTGTGCCTGTTAGGGCCTCCGGCCCGTCCAAGAACCACGATTGCAAGTAGTATAATCGACGGGCCGGAGGCCCTATGACTGAACGCACTCGGCAAAAAGCCGAGCGCGTGCTTAAAGGGGCGTGGAGCCGAGATAGGGGATGGTGGAATTATCGGTGGTGCCGGGCATTGGGTGAAGGTAGGGAGCTGGGGATTGAGTGCTTCAACCGGCATTCAGCATTCATGGTCCGCTGCGCGAGACCTTGATGGAACAAATTCAACCCCGTGATCACTCGCTCGGCTTTTTGCCGAGTGAGTGTGCCTGTTAGGGCCTCCGGCCCGTCCAGGAACCACGATTGCAAGTAGTGTAATCGACGGGCCGGAGGCCCTATGTGCGAAACGCACTCGGCAAAAAGCCGAGCGCGTGCTTAAAGGGGCGTGGAGCCGAGATAGGGGATGGTGGAATGATCGGTGGTGCCGGGCATTGGGTGAAGGTAGGGAGCTGGGGATTGAGTGCTTCAACCGGCATTCAGCATTCAAGGTCCGCTGCGCGAGACCTTGATGGAACAAATTCAACTGGCATTCAGCATTCAAGGTCCGCCGTGCGAGACCTTGATGGAACAAATTCAACCCCGCGAGCACTCGCTCGGCTTTTTTGCCGAGTGAGTGTGCCTGTTAGGGCCTCCGGCCCGTCCAAGAACCACGATTGCAAGTAGTATAATCGACGGGCCGGAGGCCCTATGACTGAACGCACTCGGCAAAAAGCCGAGCGCGTGCTGGGAGCAAATTTCATCAGGCCGCCAGCACAAAGTCCTGCCCTTCCACCAAGCCCCTGCTGGCAAGGAATTCCGCGATCAGGTCCCCGGTGCCGCGCTGCGAAATGAAGGACACGATGAAGGCTTCGCCGGAAGGCGGAAGGCGGAGGTGCGGGATGAAGGCGAACCCCGGAACCTCACGCGGCCTCACATCGGTGAAGGCGCTGATGGCATTGCCTTCCGCCTCCAACAACCGCGCCCGTTGCCGACAGATGTTGCTGGTGCCCGCAATGATCACCGGCCTTCCGTCCAACTTCCGGTGCAACCACTTGGCGAGCCACCTTGCCTTGGTGGTGAAGAAAGCGTCCGTACTGTAGTTGGCGTGCGTGCGGCTGAGGCGCTGCGCATGGTCGTTCCACGTGATCAGCGCATCGGGCAGCTTTGCGAAGCGCACACCGGCATCCATCCAGCGCAGCCACAGTTCGTGGTCTTCCGGCAGCGGACCGGTGTTGTAGGCGCCATGCCGCTCCACCAGTTCACGACGGAACACCACCGTGGGGTGGGCCAACGGTGCATCCACAAAACGCTTCACGTAGTGCTCGTGCGGCGATAGGATCGCATTCTGCCAGTAGACGAACCCTTGCATGCCGCTGCTCTTTTCCACGGAAGTGGCGAATCGTGTGCGGGTGCCCAGCACGCCGATCTCCGGGTGTGCGTCCATGTACGCCACCTGCTTCGCCAACCGTTCGGGATGGCTCACATCATCGGCATCCATGCGGGCGATGTAGCGGCCTTGTGCGTGGTGCAGGCCGGTGTTCAAGGCGTGGGCAATGCCGATTACGGGTTCGGTGATCACGCGGATGCACTCATCCCGCATGGCCCATTGGTGCGCAATCGCCGGGCTTCCATCCGTGGAGGCATTGTCGATCAGCAGGAGCTCCCAGTCTGCAAAAGTTTGCGCGGCGATGCTGGCGATGGCGGCATCCAGGGTTGGCGCGGCATTGTGAAAGGGCAGTAGGATGGATAAACGCGACATGTGGGAAAAACGGGCCGGGGGTTGAAAGTAGGCAGGATTGCCCTGAATTACGTATCTTCGCTGAGCATTACGTATCCGATGACAACCAAGCTGACCTTGTCAGTACCGCTTAAATTCAAGCGCACGGCACGCCGCCTCAGCCAACGGCGCGGCAAGAGCATCAGTGCCTTGGTGGTGGAATTGATCGAGCGGGAAGCGGCCAAGGAGAAGGACCCGTTCGCAAAACTGAGCGAGATCTGGAAGGACAATCCCATCAGTGCGGAGGAATTGCGTGAGCGCGCATGGAAGCGGTCCTGATCGACACCAATGTTCTGATCAGCCGGATCAGAAAGGAACCCAGGGCCATCGCCGCATTGGAAAAGGTGGGCGGCCTTCAGGTGGTACTTTGTGACGTGGTGGTGGCCGAGGTGCTCGCAGGGTCCCGGAACAAGCTTGCGTACGACGCCACGCACCGGGAATTGACCACACAGTTCCATGTGCTGCCCTTTACAATGGAGGTCTCCCAACACTTCAGGAGCATTCTGGCCCATGAGGCCCGTGAACTGAAAGTCCATTTTGCGGACCAGTTGATCGCAGCAACCGCCATGGCCCACGGTTGTGCGTTGCTGACATTAAACAAGAAGCATTTCAAAGGTATCAGAGGCCTGAAGCTGGCTTGATCCACTTTTGGAACTCGGCGATCGGCAAGTACATTTCGACTTCAACCCACCACCATGGCCACCACCGAACAGCGCAAACTCATCCGCAGTAAGATCGAAGCAGGCACCAGCCCGCAACAGGTGTACGATGAGCTGCACGGGACCGGCAACGCAGCGGATGAGCAGCTTGCCGACTTGGTGCGCAACGTGCCCACCATGGAACGGCGTGCCACCTACCGGACGGCCCACATGGTGATGCTGGCACTGTTGGCCGTGGTCATCGTGTGGAAGCTTGGGGTGGATCTACTGGAAGCGGCACAGGGCAGGATGGTGGACGTCGTGTACAATTCCGTTTGGTGCGCTGGCTATGTGGTCGGCTTCCTTGGATTGCTGAAGTATTGGAGGCGGGCACATGCACTGGTGGGTGTGTTAGCTTTATTTGAAGTTATGGGCCACGGGCAGAGCAAGGCTTTGCCCGTGGGCGGGATGGAGGTGGGAGGCGTGGCAGTGCTGTGTGCCGTGGCGGTCCTTGGCATTTACCTGCAGCGCAAGCTCACCCCGGCGTACATCACCGTGAAGGAGTCTTACATGAACACGGAAGGGCAGAAGCGGCTGAAGCAGGTGGTGCGCTTTGGGGATTGATCAGGAGTTCTTGGTCGCCGGCTGAACGGAACTTACCTCCAAACCCTTCAACACCACCTCCGCCTTCTTTTTGCCCACCTCCGCCACCACTTCCTCCCGCGCGGCATCGCGGATGCCTTTGATCGAGCCGAAGCGCTTGAGCAGCTTTTGGGCCGTGGCCGGCCCGATGCCGGCGATCTCCTCCAGCCCGGTCTTCACGATGCGCTTGCTGCGCCTGCCGCGGTGGTGGGTGATGCCGAAGCGGTGCGCCTCGTCGCGCATCTGCTGGATCACGCGCAGGGTGGTGCTGCGCTTGTCGATGTGCAGCGGTGCGGGATCGTCGGGGAAGTAGAGCTCCTCCAATCGCTTGGCGATCCCCAACAAGGCCACCTTGCCGCGGAGGCCGAGGCGGTCGAAGACGTTCATGGCGGCGTGCAGCTGGCCTTTGCCGCCGTCGATCACCACTAATTGCGGAAGCGGTTCGCCCTCGGTGATCAGTCGTGCGTAGCGGCGCTCCACGGCTTCCTCCATGCTGGCGAAATCATCGGGGCCTTCCACCGTGCGGATGTTGAAGTGGCGGTAGTCCTTCTTGCTGGGCTTGGCGTCCTTGAACACCACGCAGGCGCTCACCGGGTCGGTGCCCTGGGTGTTGCTGTTGTCGAAGCATTCGATGTGGCGCGGCAGTTCGCTCAGGCGCAGGTCCTGCTTCATCTGCTCCAGGATGCGGTTGGTGGAGGCCTCGGGGTCCACCAGGCTTTCCTGCTTCTGCTTTTCCAGCATGAAGTACTGCGCGTTGCGCTCGCCCATTTCCAGCAGGTGCTTTTTGTCGCCCCGCTGCGGCACGGTGAAGCTGAGGTCCGGCACTTCGATCCCTGGTTCCATGGGCACGATGGCCTCGGGCGCGTTGCTGCGGAAGCGTTGACGCAATTCGGCGATGGCATACTGGAGCACCTCCTCGTCGGGCTCGTCCAAGCGCCGTTTCATTTCCACGGTGATGCCGTGCACGATCGCGCCGTCGATCACCCGCATGTAGTTCACATAGGTGCTGGTGGAGTTGCGCGCCAGTCCGAATACGTCCACATCACCAATGGAAGCGCTGACCACGGTGCTGCGTGCCTGGTAGCCTTCCAGCAGCTCCAGCTGCAGGCGCATCTCCTCGGCCTCCTCGAACTCCAGCTTTTCGGCGTGGGCCTGCATTTGTTCCTTCAGCAGCTTCACCACCCCGCCGATGCGGCCCTTCACCACCTGCCGCGCCAGCGCCACGTTGGCGTTGTAGTCCTCTTCGCTTTGCAGCGCCTCGCACGGGCCACGGCAGTTGCCAAGGTGCCATTCCAGGCAGCGCTTGTACTTGCCTTTGGCGATGTTCTCCGGGCTGAGGTCGTAGTTGCAGGTGCGCAGCTTGTACAGCTGGTGGACCAACTTCAGCACGGTGCGCATGGCACGCACGCTGGCAAAAGGGCCGATGTATTCCGAGCCGTCGTCCACCGGGTTGCGCATGCCTTCGATGCGCGGGAAGTGCTCGTTGCGGATGCGGATCCACGGGTAGCTCTTGTCATCGCGAAGCAGGATGTTGTAGCGGGGCTGGTATTCCTTGATGAGGGAATTTTCCAGCAGGAGCGCATCATAAGGCGTTTCCGTAACGATGGTGCGCAGGTCAACGATCTTGCGGACGAGGATGCGCGTCTTGCCGTCGGGATGGTCCTTAGCGAAGTAGCTGCCCACGCGGCTGCGCAGGCTGGTGGCCTTGCCCACGTAGAGGATCTTCCCGTCGCTGTCGAAGAACTGGTACACCCCGGGCTTGTGGGGCAGCAGCTTCACTTTTTCGCGGACATCGAGGGGCTCCGACATAGGTGTGCAAAGTTAGTTTGATGTATGGCGGGAGAATGGTTGTGTTGCCGCAAAGGCGCAGAGCTGTGGAGGATGAAGGTGTTGCCGCCGAGACGCAGAGGATGAAGGTTTTGCCGCCGGGGCGCAGAGGCGCGGAGGATGAAGGTGTTGCCGCCGAGACGCAGAGGCGCGGAGGATGAATGTGTTGCCGCAGAGGTGGGGAGGATGAAGGTGTTGCCGCAGAGGCGCGGAGGATGAAGGTGTTGCCGCAGAGGCGCAGAGGCGCGGAGGATGAATGTGTTGCCGCAGAGGTGGGGAGGATGAAGGTGTTGCCGCAGAGGCGCAGAGCTGTGGAGGATGAAGGTGTTGCCGCCGAGACGCAGAGGCGCGGAGGATGAAGGTGATGACGCCGAGACACAGAGGATGAAAGTTTTGCCGCAGAGCTGTGGAGGATGAAGGTGTTGCCGCAGAGGCGCGGAGGATGAAGGTGAGGCCGCAAGGGCATGGAGCGTGAAAGTGGTACCGGGGAGGCACGGTGAATGCAGCGTTATTTCCAGGAATCGGAGGCTGTGCATTTTCTTTGCCTAACATGGCCTGGATCGGGAATTATGATGAGTTATCGGCGCTGATCATTGGGGCTGCCATAGAGGTGCACCGCGAACTTGGGCCGGGCTTGCTGGAAGGCATTTATGAGGATTGCCTTCACTATGAGCTCAGGGAGCGAGGTGTGCGGGTCCAACGCCAACAACCGGTGCAGGTCATATACAAAGGCAGGCCTTTGGATCATGCCTATCGTGTCGATCTTCTGGTGGAAGGGATGATCGTGGTGGAACTGAAGGCTGTGGATGCCATGCACGACGTACATCTTGCTCAGCTGTTGAGCTACCTGAAGCTCACGAATTGCCGGTTGGGACTGCTGATCAATTTCAACCAGGAAACATTGGTGCAGGGCCTCAGAAGAGTGGCGAACGGGTTGAATGAGGAGTGAGACCAGCCGGTACTTGAATGCCTCCACCTCAGCGCCTTCGCGGCCATGGGGCATAACACTTCATCGTACTTTTCTCCGTGCCTCCGCGGCCCTCATTCTCCCCCCCCCCCACCCTCCTCCTCTCCCCCCCCCCCCCGCCCCCCCTCTCCCCCCCCCCCCCCCCCCTCCCCC
>CALMYC010000339.1 GCA_937873385.1 uncultured Flavobacteriales bacterium
TACTTGGGGTTCATGGCGATGGCCCGTGCAATTCCCACGCGTTTCTGCATGCCACCGCTGATCTCCGCCGGGTACTTGTTGTCCGACCCCTCGATCTTCACCCGTTTCAGGCAGAGATCGGCCCGCTCCCGCATTTCCTTCTCGCTCATGGTGGCGAACATGCGCAGGGGGAACATCACATTCTCCAGCACGGTGAGCGAATCGAACAGGGCGCTGCTCTGGAACAGCATGCCGATCTCCTGGCGCAATTGGCGCCGCTCGTCCTTGTCCATGCCTTGGAATGACCTTCCATCATAGAGCACCTCACCTTGGGTGGGCGGATACAGGCCGATGACGCATTTGGCCAGTACGCTTTTTCCGCTTCCGCTCTTGCCGATGATCTGGCTCACCTGCCCCTTGGCAAACGTGGCGTTGATGTCGTGCAGCACCTCCACGCCGCCGAAGCTCTTGTACAGGCCGCGCACCTCGATCATAGCAGCAGCAACTGGGTAAGGAGGTAGTTTGCGATCAGGATCACCACGTCGCTGTACACCACGGCCTTGGTGCTGCTGATGCCCACTTCACGGGTACCGCCCACCGTGTAGTAGCCCTGATAGGCGGAAATGGTGGCGATGATCACGGCAAAGACCACGGTCTTGATCAGGGCATAGGTGATGATGTACGGATCGAAATCATACTGGATGCCCTGGATGTAATTGGCCGAGCTGATGATGCCGGTAAGGGTGCCCGCCATCCAGCCCCCGAAGATGCTCAGGAACATGCTGATGATGATCAGGAACGGATTGATGATCGCGGTGGCGATGATCTTGGGCAGAATGAGGTACCCGGCGGAGTTCACCCCCATGATGTCCAGGGCATCGATCTGCTCGCGCACCCGCATGGAGCCGATCTCCGCCGCGATGGTGGACCCCACTTTCCCGGCCAGGATCAGGGAAATGATGGTGGGGCTGAACTCCAAAATGGTGCTTTGGCGCACCGTGAACCCGACCACATAGGCCGGGATCAAGGGGGAATCGATGTTCGTTTTGGTCTGGATGGCAATGACCGCCCCCATGAACAGGGAAAGCAGCGCCACGATACCTAAACTCTTGACACCCAGCAGGTCCATCTCCTCCACCGTTCGCTGCCAGTAAACCTTTAGACGTTCGGGTTTGGAGAAAACCTCGCCCAGGAGCATGAAATAACGTCCGATGTGGAAGAGCAGGGCCATGATCGGGAAAAGACCGGCTAAAGTAGGTCTCCCGGCCTTGCCCAAAATCTTTGCCCCCGGGCTTTTGTCCACATGCCTGCTCGGCTACCTTTGCCTGCCAGCGCCTCCCAACGCCCGGCATGTCCCTGTACCGCCTGATCCATCGCCCCTCCACCCTGCTGCTTATGCTTGCCACCTTGGTCATCGCTTCCGGCTGTGCCTCGCGTCCGCGCTACGGTGCCAGCCCCCGCCACAAGCGCGGCTGTGATTGCCCGAAGTGGAACGCCGCCCCGCAGGCCGCAGGCAAGGAGGTGCATGCGCAGTCCACCGGCGCTGCACCCGTCCATTCCACCGCAAACCATGCCCCGGGCCACTGACATCCTGGGCCTGCGTGCCCGATTGCCGCGCCGCGCATGGCCGGTGGTGGAGTTGTGGCTGCGCCGCAACCCGGTGCAGGTGCGCATCAGTGCGCCGCGCACCACCAAGCTCGGCGACTACCGCGTGGCCACCCGCACCCAGGGGCACCGCATCTCGGTGAACGGAGACCTGAACAAGTACGCCTTCCTCGTGGTGCTGGTGCATGAGTTCGCGCACTACGCCACCTTCCAAAAATTCCACCGCCACGAGCCGCACGGCACCGAATGGAAAGCGGAATACAAGCGGTTGATGCGCCCCTTCCTCAGCCGGGAAGTGTTCCCGGCGGACGTGCTGCGCGTGCTGGCCCTGCACCTGGACGACGCGCCCAGCAGCAGTTGCACGGACCACGGCCTGATGCGCGTGCTGCGCCGCTATGACCATGCCCCCAGGCCTTTCCTCGAGGAATTGGAGGAGAACACGGTCTTCGGCTTCAACGACAAGATCTTCGTGAAGGGAAAGCAGTTGCGAAAGCGCTTCCGCTGCAGCTGCCTGAACAACCGCCGCGTTTACCTGATCGACCCCACGGCGGAGGTCCAATTGGAGCACCCCCTGGTGGTGCGCCGCGCCTCCTGAAGGAGGTTGCCACAAGCAAGCAATGAACGAATCACATACTTATTGCGTCATCATGGCCGGAGGCATCGGAAGCCGGTTCTGGCCCATGAGCCGCACCCGCCGACCCAAGCAGTTCCTGGATTTCCTGGGCACGGGGCGCACCCTGATCCAGCAGACCTTCGACCGCTTCGTGCCGCTGTGCCCCCCGGAGCGCATTTTCGTGGTGACCAATGCGGACTATGCGCCGCTGGTGCATGAACAGCTCCCCCAACTGGGGCTGCAGCAAGTGCTGCTGGAGCCGGACCGGCGGAATACCGCGCCCTGCATCGCATACGCCTACCATGTGATCCGCAAGCGCGACCCGAAGGCCCTCATCATCGTGGCGCCGAGCGACCACCTGGTGCTGGATGCAGCGGGCTTCCGTGAGCGCGTGGGCATCGCCTTGCAACAGGCCGCGAGCGCGGATTGCCTGGTCACCCTGGGCATCCGGCCCAACCGGCCCGATACCGGCTACGGCTATATCCAATACAATGACGACGACAACGGCACCGCGCCCGGCGTGAAGCGCGTCAAAACCTTCACCGAAAAGCCCGACCTGGCCACCGCCCAGCGCTTCCTGGACAGCGGCGACTTCCTCTGGAACAGCGGCATTTTCATCTGGTCCGCGGCCAGCATCGACAACGCCTTTGCCAAGCACCTGCCCGATATGCGCAAGCTCTTTGCCGAAGGCCATGATACCTACGGCACGAAGGACGAAGCCGCATTCATCCGCAAAGCCTACGCCCTGTGCCAGAACCTGAGCATTGACTACGGCGTGCTGGAGAAGGCCGGAAACGTGTTCGTGCTGCCCAGTGACTTTGGCTGGAGCGACCTGGGCACCTGGGGAAGCCTGTACACGCATCTGCCCAAGGACCCGGCCGGCAATGCAGGCACCGGGAAAAAGGTGTTCGTGCACGACGGGGCGGACAACATGGTCCATGTTCAGGATGGACGCCTGGTGGTGCTGCAAGGCTTGGACGACTACATTGTCGTGAGCACGGACGACGTACTGCTGGTTTGCCGAAAACAGGATGAGCAGAAGATCAAGACCATTGTGGCCGAGCTTACGGCAGGCAACGGGGACAAATACATCTGAACCTGCAACCGGCACCTGCGGAATATCCAAGACCCATCATTCCCCGATCATCCTTTCCAAACATCTTCCTTTGCAACTGACCATGGCGGAAGCCCCCCTGATCGCCGAACCCGGCCCCTTCCGGGACCTGATGGCAAGGCTGTCCGGTGAAACCACCGTGGCCTTGGACACGGAGGCCAGCAGCTTCCACCGGTTCCACGAGCGCATCGGGCTCATCCAGCTCAGCAACCGCAAGGACACCTGGCTGCTGGACCCCTTGGCCCTGCCCGACATGGGAGCGCTGGGCAAACTGCTGGGCACGGAGGGAAATGAAACCGTGATCCACGATGCCGACTACGACCTGCGGCTGCTCAAGCGCATGTACGGCTTTCGGGTGCGCCACATCTTCGATACCCTCATCGCCGCGGAACTGGTGAACGAACCCGAACTGGGCCTGGCCTCCTTGATGAAGAAATACTTCGGCATCCAATTGGACAAGCGGTACCAGAAAGCCGACTGGACCAAACGCCCGCTGACGCCCGGCATGCTGGATTACGCGGCCATGGACACCCGCCACTTGATCGCCCTGCGCGACGTGCTGGCGGGAAGGCTGAACGAACTGGGCCGCATGCATTGGGCCATGGAGGAGTTCGACCTGCTCACGGAAATCCCGTTCCAAGCCCATGAGGACCAAACACCGGGCTTCCTGCGCATCAAGGGTGCCAAGGCCCTGAAGCCGAAAGAGCTGGCCGTACTGAAGGAATTGCATGAATGGCGCAACGGCGTGGCCGCCCGCATGGACCGGGCTCCCTTCATGGTGCTGGGGAATGAGGTGATGCTGGAACTGAGCCGGCAACCGGTCACCACCGAAGCCGAACTCAACCGGTTGAAGGGCATCGGGCCCTCGATCATGGAGAAGTACGCCAAGGACATCCTGGCCGCCATCGACCGGGGACTTGCCCTGCCCAAGGAGCAATGGCCCCGCCAGGAGCGCCCCAAGCGCCACCAGCGTGACCCCGAGTTTGACGAGCGGTTCAAACGGCTGAAGGCCGTGCGCGATGAACTGGCCTTGCAGTATGAGCTGCGCCCCGGGATTGTGGCGGCCAACCAGTTGCTCACCGATATTGCCCGGGCGAAGCCCACTGAAATGGCGACCCTTGCCGTTGTCCCGGGTTTGCGCAAGTACCAGGCGCGGGAATTCGGGCCCGCGCTGTTGGCCCGGATATGAGCGGGGTGACCTCCGTGACCCTTGTCTCGCGGTACTTGCCAGCACTTCGGTAGGTTTGCGGCGCATGGGCAACCGGGTCCGTAAGTACAACGCATGGATGTGATCGGCTACCTCGGCGCGGTGCTCATGGGCCTTTCCCTGGGCCTGCTCGGCGGCGGCGGCTCCATCCTCACGGTGCCCATCCTCGTGTACCTCTTCGGGCTGGACCCCGTCACAGCCACCGGCCTCTCGCTGTTCATCGTGGGCTTCACCAGCGGTGCGGGGCTCTTCAGCCACCACCGCCAGGGCAACATCGAGTGGCGCACGGCCATCGTGTTCGGCGCGGCCTCCATCCTCAGCGTGTTCACTACACGGCGTTGGCTCGTGCCCGCGCTGCCGGACCCGCTGCTGCACATAGGCCGCGTGGCCGTGGGCAAGGGCGAGGCGATCCTGGCGCTCTTCGCCGTGGTGATGCTGCTCTCCGCCATCTCCATGATCCGCGGCCGGAAGCTTTCCACACCCGCTGAAAACGGCGATCGCCACCTGCCTTCCCTGCTGCTCATCGGCCTGCTGGTTGGCCTGCTCACCGGCGTGCTGGGCGCGGGCGGCGGCTTCCTCATCGTGCCCTCACTGGTGCTGCTGGCCGGGGTGGACATGAAGCGCGCGGTGGGCACCTCCCTGTTGCTGATCACCGTGAACTCCTTCATCGGCTTCCTCGGTGACAGGCACGTCCATTTGGCCGACCACATGACGATCCTGCTGCCTTTCCTGGCCCTGGCCACGCTGGGCATCGTTGTTGGGGCCCGGCTCAGCAAGCGTGTCGGCAATGAAAAGCTCCGGCCGGCCTTCGGCTGGTTCGTGCTGGCCATGGGAAGCTACATCCTGATCCGCGAACTTTACACCTTGAACGGGTAAATGCGAATACCACCACCACAGGGGCACGGAGGACACGGAGAAATGCGGTTCACTTTGAAGCCGGCCATTAGCTTCTCCGTGCCCTCAGTGCCTCTGTAGTGAACCAAAACAAGACATCCCATGAAGATCGAACAGATCTATACCGGCTGCCTGGCGCAAGGCGCCTACTACATCGAGAGCGACGGCGAAGCGGCCGTGATCGACCCGCTGCGCGAAAGCCAGCCCTACATCGACCGCGCCGAAAAGAACGGTGCCAAGATCAAGTACGTGCTGGAGACGCATTTCCACGCCGACTTCGTGAGCGGCCACGTGGACCTGGCCAAGCGCACTGGTGCCACCATCGTGTACGGCCCCACCGCCAAGACCGATTTTCCCGCGCACATCGCCACGGACGGCGAGGAGCTGAAGCTGGGCAAGGCGACCATCAAGGTGCTGCACACCCCGGGGCACACCATGGAAAGCACCACCTACCTGCTGCTAGACGAAAACGGAAAGCCGAATTGCATCTTCAGCGGCGACACGCTCTTCATCGGCGATGTGGGCCGCCCGGACCTGGCGCAGAAAGCGGGCAGCCTTACCATGGAAGCCCTTGCCGGGCACCTGTACGAATCCCTCCACAACAAGATAATGACCCTGCCCGATGACGTGATCGTGTACCCTGCGCACGGCGCCGGCAGTGCCTGCGGCAAGAACATGAGCAAGGAGACCTTCGACACCCTGGGCCACCAGAAGCAGGTGAACTATGCGCTGAAGGCCGCCACCAAGGAGCAATTCATCCGGGAGGTCACCGACGGCATCCTTCCTCCGCCCGCCTACTTCCCGCAAAACGTCGCCATGAACAGGGGCGCCATCCGCAGTTTGGACCAGGTGAAGCGGACCAGCCTGCGCGCGTTGGCACCGGACCAACTGGAACTCTTGGTGGAAAGCGAAGGCGCGCTGGTGCTGGACACGCGCCCGGCGCAGACCTTCAAGGACGGCTTCGTGCCGCGCAGCATCAACATCGGCCTGCGCGGGGATTTCGCCCCGTGGGTGGGCACCATGATCCCCGATGTGAAGCAGCCCCTGGTGATCGTGACCGAGGAAGGCCAGGAGGAGGAGGCGGTGACGCGCCTGGCCCGCGTGGGCTATGACCATGTGCTGGGCTTTCTGAAGGGCGGCATCGCCGCTTGGAGGTCAGCCGGACATGAGGCGGACACCATCAAGAGCATCCCCGCGGAGGAATTCGCCCTGCGCCTGAAGGCGGACAAACTGAAGGTGATCGATGTACGCAAACCCGGCGAATGGAACGCGGAGCATTTGGAGCAGGCGCAGCACGTGTCCCTGCAGGAGATCAACGACCATCTGGCGGAGTTCAGCAAGGAGCACACCAACTACATCCACTGCGCCGGCGGCTACCGCAGCATGATCGCCGCCTCGCTGCTGAAGGCGCGCGGAATGCACAATGTGGTGGACGTGGCGGGGGGGTTCGCGGCGATGAAAAAGACCGATCTGCCGACCAGCGATTTCGAGTGCCCGGGCAAGACGATGAACTAGAGGGCATCTCCGCACCTCTGCCTGGGCGTACTTGGATGTGGGGCTTTGCCTGGCGAGCGGGTTCAATGTTGGCCTTCGTGAGGATCATCACCGATCATCCGCTGCGGAATCCGGATCTTTGCGCCCTCAACGACCTGGGGAATGAGGAAGACATGGATCATCACGGGGATCGGCATCGCCTTGGGCGCGGTGGCCGGCTGGTTCTACTGGAGCCAATGGGGCTGCACGGAGGGCTGTGCCATCACGGGGCATCCGCTCAACAGTACGCTCTATGGCGGCCTGATGGGCGGGCTGTTGGTGAATACGTTCAAGCAGGAAGCCAAGGGAAAAGAGGTGAGGGAGGAGAAGGAGGTGAGTGGGGCAAATGGGGAGGAAGTGAAGAGGTGATTGGTGATTGGTGATTGGTGATTGGTGATTGGTGATTGGAGGGGTTCTCCCCGGCGGATGTTTCCTGTTTCAGCTTTCCTGTTCAACTTTCCTGTTTCAGCTTTTGAATGAACGGGGATTGATAACCACAAAAACAATTGAGCAAATGTTCCGCACACTTTTCGGCATGGGACCCAAGGTGGACCTGAAGGAGATCAAGCGCATGGGGGCCACGCTCCTGGATGTACGAACCACGGGAGAGTTCGCCGGCGGCCATGTGAAGGGCGCCATCAACATCCCGCTGGACAGGCTCCAGCAGCAATTGAAGAAGATCCCCAAGGACAGGCCAGTGATCGCGTGCTGCCTGAGCGGAGGCCGCAGTGGGAGCGCGGTGTCCATCCTGAAGGCCGAGGGCTACGAGGCGTACAACGGCGGCGGTTGGTCCAGCCTGGACCGCGAACTGAACGGCTGATGGGCGAGCTGCTGCGCAACTGGAATTTTCCGCGCGTGCTGCGCCTGGTGCTGGCCGGTGCATTCCTCGGTGCGGCACTGAGCAGCGGCGAATGGATCGCCTACCTCATCGCAGCCGTGTTCGGCGTGCAGGCCATCTTCAATGTGGGCTGTTGCGGCCCCGCGTGTGCGACGCCTCCCGCGAACCGAAGGACGGACCCGCTTGTTCAGGAAACGGAATACGAGGAAGTGCATTGACCATGGCTGAAAGACCAAGCTTCAAGGAACTGATCAACGGGGAGAAGCCCGTGGTGGTGGATTTCTTCGCCACTTGGTGCGGTCCATGCAAAACCATGGCGCCCATCCTGGATGAATTCAAGGGCCAAGTGGGCGACAAGGCCACGGTGATCAAGATCGA
>CALMYC010000340.1 GCA_937873385.1 uncultured Flavobacteriales bacterium
GGAACCAGTTGGAAGGAGCGGTGGACAGCGGCAAGTTGGTGCGCACGCTGCTGCACAGGGTGCAGGCGGAAGGTGTGGACATGCAATTCAATTCAACGGTGGATAATTGGGAAGATGGCCGCGAAGGAGTGGGGGTCCGAACGTGCAATGGCGCAGTCTTCTATGCTGACCGTATGGTGCTTGCCACCAATGGCTACACCCGGGACCTGTTGCCCGGGGCCGACATTGCGCCGGGTCGCGGGCAGGTCTTGCTCACGTCCCCGATCGCCGGCCTGGCTTTGCGCGGCACATTCCACATGGAGGAGGGCTACTTCTACTTCCGCCATTTCCAAGGGCGCGTATTGTTGGGCGGCGGCCGCCACCTGGACAAGGCCGGAGAGACCACCACGGAGGACGGCACCACGCCGCAGGTCCAAGCCGCTTTGGAGGAACTGTTGCGAAATGTGATCCTGCCTGGCCGGGATTTCACCGTGGACCAGCGCTGGAGCGGGGTGATGGGCTTCCGCACGCATGGCGGCCCACCGGTGGTGGAGCACCTTTCCGAAAACGTAGTACTGGCTGCCGGACTGGGTGGCATTGGTGTGGCCATCGGGATACGCGTGGCACGAAAAGCAGCTGAGTTGGCTGGATGAATGGGGATGGTCAACTGTCGCTGTGCTCCTCACGCCGTTGGCTACATTCGGCGCTCATGCCAGTTCACCCTGGTCAAAACTGACCCTCCGGGCAACCTGCTATGTCCAAAGTGAGGACGGCCCAAGGGACCCGCCGGGGCAAAGGCATCAGCACGGCATACCTGTTCGCGAGCCTGCATTGGAAGCGGGCCATACGCTCGGCTTCCTTTGGCCGAAAGCTGGCCGTTAACCTGTTCCTCGGCCTGTTCGGACTAGTGATGCTCTTTTACGCAGCGCTGATCGGTTGGATGACCATTCCCTTGCTGAAAGCACAAATGCCTGGTGAAGATCCCTTCGGGATGGTATGCAGCGCCGGCCTGGCCTGGATGGCGGTGGAGTTGGCCTTGCGCATGTTTTTTCTGAAGGGCGGGACCATGCAGGTGCGGCCGTTGCTCATACTCCCCATCCGCCGCGCCAGCATTGTGCATTACGTGCTGGCAGGGTCCGTCCTCTCCTATTTCCTCCTTGCCGTTTCAGTGCTGCTGCTTGCCTTGGGCACTTCCTTGGTACACCATGGCTACGTGCCATTGCACGTAACCGG
Organism: uncultured Flavobacteriales bacterium; assembly: GCA_937873385.1. Classification (GTDB taxonomy): domain Bacteria; phylum Bacteroidota; class Bacteroidia; order Flavobacteriales_F; family PHOS-HE28; genus PHOS-HE28. The sequence goes on from CALMYC010000340.1 coordinate 1,213, forward strand.
CTGGTGCCTTGGCCTGTTGCTCACCTCGGTAATGCTGGGCCAATTAAGCCTCCTTGCGGCCCGCAGGCTCAGGTTCCTCGTGGCCGTTCTCACCGCCCTGGCATTGGTTTCAGGGGCGCATGCCCTTGGATACATGGATGTATTCCATGTTTCGCGCCGCATTTTCCTGGGGTTGTATGCAAAACCGTGGCTGGGCCTTGTGCCGTTGGGGGTCGGTGCCTTGATCTATGGGTTGAATTTCCGGGCGATGCGCAGCCGCCTCTACCAAGAGGACCGGCACGAACAGGTGCGCGCAGCATCAGGTTCGGGCAGCATGGCGTGGACCGGCATCTTCGGCTCGGCGGCACCCTTCATCCGGCTGGACCTGCGGATGATCTGGCGCAACAAGCGCCCGCGGTCCACCTTGCTCATGTCCGTACTTTTTGTCTTCTACGGCTTGATCGTCAAAGATCCGGGCAACCCCAAGGAATGGCCCATGCTCATGTTCTTTTCCTTCTTCATCACCGGATTCCTGGTGCTGAACTTCGGCCAGTACGTGCCCGCCTGGGACAGCGCCTACTACCCCCTGCTGATGACGCAGGATTGCACGATCCGACAATACCTGCGTTCCAAGGTGCTGTTGTTGCGCACCGGGGTGCTTGTAATGTCCCTGTTTGCCTTGCCCTACGCCGTGCTCGATCGGAACTGGGCCCTGCCGTTGTTGGTGAACATGCTGTACAACCTGGGGATCACCGTGCCGATGGTGATGTTCTTCGGCAGCTTCAACACCTCCCGGATCGACCTGGGCCGCAGTGCCTTCGGAAATTGGCAAGGCGTGAATGCAGGCCGCTTCCTCTTGGTGCTGCTGATCATGGGACCCACCATGGCCATGGTGGTCCTGCTGAAAACCAACTATTCAGCCCAAACGGCGATGGCCGCATTGGCCGGCCTCGGCTTGGCGGGGCTGTTGGTGCAAGGCCCGCTGCTGCGGTTGATCGAAGTGCGGTACGCCGCGCGGAAATACAAGACAGTTGCAGGATTCAAGGAAAACTGAACCCGATGATCGAAGTGGAACACCTCACCAAGCAGTACGGCCGGAGCACGGCACTTGACCTGCCTGAATTGACCATCCCGGACGGGCAATGCGTGGGGTTGGTGGGCAACAACGGCGCAGGAAAGACCACCTTTTTCAACCTCTTGCTGGACCTGGTGCCCGCCACCACCGGGCTGGTGCGCAACCTCGGCGTGCAGGTGGCCCGGAGCGAAAGCTGGAAACACCACACCGGCGCATACCTGGATGAGAGCTTCACCATCGGCTACCTCACACCTGAGGAGTACTACACATTCATAGCCGATTTGCGCGGAGTTACCAAGGAAGACCTCGATGCTTTCCTGCACCCGTTTGAACCCTTCTTCAACGGCGAGATCCTCGGCAAAGGAAAATACCTGCGCGACCTGTCCAAGGGCAACCTGAAAAAGGCGGGCGTTGTGGCCGCGCTGATCGGATCACCAAAAGTGCTGGTGCTGGATGAACCGTTCGCCAACCTCGATCCATCCTCCCAGCTCCGCTTGAAGTCCATCCTGAAGGAACTTGCTTCGCGGAAGGACATCACCATGCTGATCTCCAGCCATGACCTGGCGCATGTGGCCGAAGTGTGCGACCGGATCCTGGTACTGGAAAAAGGGAAACTGGTGAAGGACCTGAAGACCACGCCCGAAACATTGGCAGAGCTGGAGAAGGTGTTTGCGCCGGCGTGAGGCGATGCTCTCAAATGCCCATCTCGCTGCTGCCTGGTCTCCCCAAGCAAAATCTCCGGTACCTGGCGGCCACTGCGGGAACACGAAACGAAAAAGCCCTCCGGACTCAACCGGAAGGCTTTGCAATGGAGCCTCCCGCCGGATTTGAACCGGCTACCTGCTCATTACGAATGAGTTATTTCGGCCTTTTCCGGGGCTTCCAAAAGTGGCCTTTTCCCTTGCTTGACGCTGGCAAACATAAACCCAGCAAGGAAAACCGGTTAGCCCCCTTTTTCCTCCATCTTGCCAAAGTGTTTACGTTTTGCTTACGTTTGCCTCAATATGGGCGAAAACATACCCCTGAACAGGCGGGCCAAGGAAGATGGCTTCAACGCCCGCTTCATCCTGCTGACAAGCCAGCGAATGAAGAACGGCATGGCACCGATATGCCTGCAACTGTCCCACCGCCGCAAGGTGAAGCGGTACTCCCTCAAAGAGGCCGTGAAGCCGGAGCAATGGGATGAGGCCCAAGCCCGCGTGAAGGCACGTGTGCGCGGTGGCACCTTAATCAACGGGATCGTCAACGGTATTGAGGCCCGCGTGTGCGGGATCGTTGACGCGCTGGTGGTGAACAATTCCCTGTCGCTGGAAGCCTTCGAGAAAATGTACCGCAACCCCAAGGCCACTTCGGACGTGTTGGCCTACATGGAGGCCACGGAACAGGAACTACGCAACGACCGCCCCGGCTATGCGATCATGTTCCGCAACGCGGTGAGCGCATTACGCCGGGCCAATGCGGGCAAGCCCCTGCCCTTCCACGACCTGACACCCCGGAAGCTGGAAGAGGTGGAAGCCTTCCTTCGCCGTGAGGGCTGCACCCCCGGCGGCATAGCCACCTACTACCGGATAATCCGCGTTGCGGTGAACCAAGCGATAAAGGACGGCCTGCTGGCACAGGAGCATTACCCCTTTGAAACGGCCCGGCACAAAGGCTACTCCATGAAGCGGCTGAAGGCCACCACCCGACCACGCGCTTTGGAGGATGGGGACATTGAACGCCTCAAAGCCTTCCCCTATGGTGAACACCCCCTGCTGGGTTGCACCGTCCGCCTGTTCCTCTTCAGCTACTATGCACGGGGCATCAACTTCGCGGACATCGCCCGCCTAACCCACGGCTCCGTCATCAACGGACGCTTGGAATACACCCGAACCAAGACCAAGCGCAAGGGAGAGGGGGCCAACTTCAGCATTCCGGTAAGTGCCCCCATGCAGGAGATCATGGACTACTTCAACGACCGGGAGAGCCGCTACCTGTTCCCGGTCCTGAAAGGGAACGAGGGCACGGAGGCTGAGGTATGGACGCGCATAAAGGACCGGCTCCAACACGTGAACCGCGACCTGAAGGCCGTGGCCAAGGCACTTGGCATCAAAGGTTCCCTCACCTTCTACGTGGCCCGGCACACCTACGCCACCACCCTGAAGCGGAGGGGCGTGGACGTGGCGATCATTTCGGAGAGCATGGGGCATGAGAGCGTGAACACCACCGCCGCCTACCTGAAGCGGTTCGGGAACAACGTGCTGGATGTTGCGGATCAACTGCTGTGAGCGCATGGACCATCAAAGGCACAAAAGGAACATTCACAACACAACCCTAACAAGATGGACACCCGCCCTACCTACACGTTCACCCACCACCAACAACAATTGATAGGCTATGCGCTCCACGAAT
>CALMYC010000341.1 GCA_937873385.1 uncultured Flavobacteriales bacterium
GCTGGTGTATCGATAGCCGGTGTAGTTCATGCCGGCGGAAAGGAGCAGGTCCTTGTATCCCACCGAAAGCTTCCCGTGCCCGCTGTAGATCGGCACATAGATCAATTGCTTGCCCACGGAAGCATCGTTCGCGGTCTTCTCCGTTTGGTTCGTGGAGACCACATAGTTCGTCATCACACCGAGTCTGATCGCCGCATTGCCCACGTGCCATGCCAGTTCGCCGCGCATCTCCACGCCGCGGCTCCACACGTTCATGATGTTCTCGGGGCTCCAATAGGCACCGGAAGGCAACCAGATGACCCAGTTGTCCATGGTGCGTTGGAATACCGTGCCCTCGGCAGTTACCGCCACGTGTGCCGATGCTTCTCCTTTCGCGGCCAGCCCCAACTCCCCGCTGTAGCCGCTTTCCGGCAGCAGGTCCGGGTTTCCCCCGGGTGTCCAGTACAGATCGTTGAACGTGGGGAGGCGGTACACCTTGGAGATGTTCGCTTTTGCGGTCAACCCTTTCACAAGCTGGTACTCGCTGCCGAGCGACCAGGTGAGGGGCGCAAGTTGTTGCGCCACCACTTCCTGCCGGAGCGAAAGCGTGGACCTGGATCGCCTGTTCTTCGTATTGAATTGAAAGGCCGCGAACAGTGCCGTGCGGTTCTGTTCCGGCCGATCGGGATAGCCGTCGGACAGAGCCTCCGTGAACGTGTTGTTGAGGCCGATGTTGATCTGCTGCCGGTCGTTGTTGAGCTTGATCCGCATTTCCGCCTCCGCGATCAACGTCTTCGATCGGCTGAAGGCCGCGCTGTCGGTTGCCGGACCATCCCAGTTCAAGCGTTCATCAAACCATGCGGCGCGAACGTAGCTGTTCACTCTGTTTCCTGTCCGCTGCCATTCCGTGGTGGCCCGGTAGCTTTCATCCTGCTGGTTCGCGGTGCTGCTCCGCTCCAACAACGTGGGCGGGATGTTGCGGTCATTGTGCTGGTACCAGAACCGGACATTGATGCGCTGGCGATCATTGATGCGGAAGTAGTTCTCCGCAAGCAGCCCGTGCTGAGCCCTTTCCGCATGCTGCTGCCGCTGCCTGGGTGCACCTCGCTCTTCCGTGGTGGCATACTCGAAGTTGTTCAGCGCAGAGGCATTGAACAAGCGGATGGACGAGATCCATCCCGGCTTGCTGATGGCAACGCCAACATGTTGCCGCCGATCGCTGAAACTGCCGAATGAAACACCCGCATCCACGCTGATGCCCCGGCTGAACACAGGAGTGTTGTTCAGCAAGATGGCGCCGCCCACTGCGCCGCTTCCCCAGAGCGCACTGCTGCCACCATATTGAATGCTGACGGCATCGGCAATGCCCACGGGCACCAGCGAAAGATCCAGCTGCCCGTTCATGGGGCTGCCGATATTGAAGCCGTTCCACAGGATCGCGGCATGGTTGGCGCTGCCGCCGCGGAAGGAAGAAGTGGCCAAACTGCCCGGCCCGTAATGCTTAATGAACAGCGGGCTTTCCTGCACCAGCAACATGGCCAGGTCGGCTGTGGCAAATCGCGCCATGGCAGCACTGTCGATGGTCTGCACCTTCAGACCGGAGGCGAAGTCGGATCGCTGCGGCGCAGTGATCACCACATCCTTCAGTGTGATCGTGTCCGGTCGTTGCTGCCCATGGCTGTCCGGCCCGGCAAGCAGGGCGCACAGGACCATGAAATGGCAACAACGCATGGGACGGCAGGCGGGCAAACCACCTATTGCACAACGATGCTCCGCTTCACATCTCCGACCTGCAACACATACAGGCCCGGGGCCAATGCACTCACATCAATGGTGGTGAGGAGACCGTTGGCATGCGCCAGGAACACACGTTCGCCGCTGGTGTTGAAGATGATGACCGGCTGTCCGCCTCTTGCGCTGGTGCTGATGTTCAAGAAGTTCAAGGCCGGTTGCGGATATACTTGGACCCGTGCGATCTCCCTTTCATGGATGCCGGTGGGGACCCCTGCGGCAATCGGTTCCGTGGGTGCCAGCGCCGGATTGAAATCGGTGTAGGAGCAACCGAACCACTGGCCATTGCCCACCTCGGTGGCAAGGCCCGAATTCGAGGTCATTCCCGCCAGGTCCGGGCCATCCCATGTGGACCAATAGTCGGGTGAGCCGCCGATGCCCGCGTGGCTCCCATAGGTGACGCTGTTGAGGAAGCCACTGGTGACCTCCATCCAAAGGTCCGGGTCGGCGGCGGAGATGGCGTTCACCATGTCTTCACCGGTACCGCCGTCATGCAGCCAGCCCCAAGCGTAGCTGGGATCGTCCGTGCCGTCCTGGAAATCGACCACGAGCACGGAGCTGTCCGCCCCGGTGCCGATCCAGTATTGCACATCCGACATGTTGAACTGACCGAGCGCCTCCGTTGCCGTGGCGATCGCGAGCAGAGAGAGCAGGTGTCCGGTTGCTTTCATGGTATTCTTGAGGGGTTTCGTTCCAAAGACCTCCAGGAATACCGGTGCTTATGTGCCGAACGTTTACCGGGCACATGGGCACGCTTCTTTCCTGGAAGCGATCATCCATTGTGCTGTTGACAGGTCTTCTGGCTCGCCCCCTCCCCGGCGCCTTCCCGGCCTCTTGCGGGGCCAGTGGCGGTGTGCCGCTTCAGTTATCAGGCTTACAGCTTCAGGAAAAGCCCAGGATTTGCACCTGGTTCCCTTTTCACCCCGGTTGTGAAGCCGGGGATCATCAGCGCGGCAAATGTAGGTGACGAATGGACCGGGAGGAACTGAGGTTTGTCAGGGAGGTCGCAATTGCCTTGCATTCGTCGGCAAGGTGGCAACCTTCCGCACGGCCACGCGCAAGAGCATCCTGCCCACCCTCATCACCGACGGCATCACCAGGAACGCCAACGGCAGGCAGTTGGCGGAGGGCGAACCGTCCATGGTCGTGTTGTTCCATGGTCCATAAGTAGCCAATTCGGCCCTATGGAAGCATGTTCCGGGCACTCATGGAATCCACAGGCCAACCAGTTCCGATCACCCCGGCCGAAGGTGCCGGCACGAATACGACAAGCTGCGGGCCGGGCCAGTGGAGCGCATGGCCCTGATCCGGCTGTGCTCCCGCCGCAACGGACCCGGGTGCATCCCGATCGCCGGATCGTTGCACGATCGACCCATCATGTATTTGGACGTTCGGGTAATTTTTTCGTTCCTTTGTTACCCGCATGGGTAAGTCAACGAGGAGCGAGACCCGCCAGCGCATCATCCTGGCAGCCCGTGAACTCTTCATGGAACACGGCCACGACGGCGTGAACATGCGCGAGTTGGCCGACAAGGCGAACGTGAACAAGGGCCTCCTGCATTACTACTTCAAGACGAAGAAATCCATCTTCAAGGAAGTGTTCCAGTACCAGGCCGGGCGGCTCTATGGGCAGGTGCTGGACATCGTGGAAGGGGA
>CALMYC010000342.1 GCA_937873385.1 uncultured Flavobacteriales bacterium
CGTATCGGTCATAAAGCACCTTAACACGAGCCGTCATGATCGGGACTTGATCGGGCGCAAGGCTCGGATGCGCCGGATGCCGGGCCGCGGTTGAGGGCTTCGATCAACTGGTTTCGTCGCTGTCCCGCGCGGCAGGTTGCCGAAGCGGCAAAGCCTTGTCACTGCCGCAGGATTTTCTCCATCGCCTTGCCCTTCGCCAGTTCGTCGATCAGCTTGTCCATATAGCGGTAACGCTGCACCCAGCCCGCCATCGGCTCGGCGAGCGCCCAGTTTGCCGTGAACCCCAAACTGGGAATCAACTACACCAATCTCACCAACACGCCGTCCAATGTGACCACTTCCGCTGCTGTGGGCTTCCAACTGGGTGCAGACCTACGGTTCGGGGACCGCCTGTATTTCCAGCCGGGTGCCTTCTTTGGCCGCAGTGCCACGGTGGTCAAGTTCAGCCCGTTGGACACGACCTTCATTGAGGACAACCTGATCCGCACCACCGCCAAGGTGAAGGCCTTGATCGGGTACAACATCATCCATGGTGATGCCTTCCGCCTGCGCGTGAACGCCGGCCCCACTTACGAAGCGCTGCTTAGCGTGGACAGCAAGGACGACAAGATCGCATTCAACAAGAGCGATTACAACGGAGGTTCCTTCAACATGGACGGCGGCCTGGGCGTGGACCTCGCTTTTGTTTCACTGGAGACAGGCGTAAGCTACGGCCTCAGCAATGCATACAAGGACCAAGGAAAACTGCTGTCCGACAGCAAGTACTTCACTTGGTATGCAACACTTGGCATTGTGATCGGCGGCAAGCCGAAATAGCTGATGCCGATCAGCGCACAAGGGTGATGGTGCCTGAGCGATCGATCACCTCCCCATTTGCAGTGGTAGCCTTCATCGCGTAGAAGTAGGTTCCCGGAGAGCAAGGCTCACCGGTTGGCGTATGCCCGTCCCACGCCTGCTTCGGATGGTCCAAGAAAGCCACCCGCTGGCCCCAGCGGTTGTAAACATGCAATTCCAACTTGGTTACCCCACCTATCTGGAACAGGTCGTTCCCTCCGTCACCGTTTGGCGTGAAAATATTGGGGATCAACAAGGAGTCTTCGCCGGATATGCAGACTTGCGCTGCCGTGCTGTCCACGCATCCCGCGTCGTTCGCCACCACCAAGGTCACCGGATAACAGCCTTTGCCGGGAAATTCAAACAGCGGTGATGGGTTTGTGGAGGTGCTTCCGGCAAGATCACCGAACAACCAGTACCATGTAGTCGCTCCCGTGGATTGGTCGTTGAACTGCACTTGGGGCGCACTTCCGTCCGTGTTGAAGCTGAACTGCGCGGTCGGCGGGGCTTCCACCTGCACCAGGTCCGTCATCGTGGAGTTGCTGGCACAGCCATTTCCAGCATCCACGGACAAGTTGACCGTGAAGGAACCAACGGTGGTGTAGCAATGCTCCAGCACGGCACCGGTCGCGGTGCTGCCGTCGCCAAGGGTCCAGGTATAGGTTGCTCCATCGGTGGAGTCTGCGGTAAAGGTGGCGCAAAGCGGCAAGCAGCCCAGCGTTCCCGAAGCGGTGAACACCGCAGGTGCCCCGCCAACGTTCACGGTCATTTGCAACGGGGCCGCCGTGCACCCGTGCGAATCGGAAACCACAACGGTGTACACGGTGGTTTCCGTGGGCGATACCAACGGGCCTGCCGGGGACCAGGTATACGTGTAGGCGGGCGAGCCACCGGCTGCTTGTGCGATGAGGAACGCGAAACCGCCAGAGCATATAGTTGTATCAGCAGCAACAGTGGCGGTAAGCGCCGTTGGTTCAGTGATGGTGTAGGAGCCGCTCTGGCTGCAGCCATCAGCATCAGTGATGGTGTAGGAATAGTTGCCCGGTGAAAGTCCCGTGATCAGCGAATCCGTGCTGCCCGTGGACCAGCTGTAGCTATAAGGCATGGCGCCGTAGTTTCCCTGCAGTGACAATGTTCCATCGGAAGCACCGGCGCAACTCACATCCTGATAATATGTGGTATGGTTCATCCAACGGGGCGAGATGTAGCCCGTATCGCTGCCGCAGGCATTGGTGCCCACCACCCAATAATCCATGGGACCCGTGATCGCTGCCACGATCGAAGGGCCGGTGGCACCGGTGCTCCACAGGTAGGTGTCGGCGCCCGAAGCGGTGAGCACGGAAGTGTCAAACTGCCCGCACAATGTGGTATCGCCGGAAACGGAGACCAGTGGCGTGGTGCCGGTGACCACCACAACCTGGGTGCAGATGGTGTCCCCGCAGGCCGTGATGGCGCAGAAGGAGAGTGCAACATTGCCATTGTCCCCACCACCGGGAATGTAGTAGGTGGAGAATGACGTTTGGTCACTGAATGCTCCACCGCCGCCATGCCAATATGCGGAAACGTAGTCACCGGAAATCACTCCGGTCAGTGCGGTAGAATCGCCACAGGCGATCGAGCCTCCACCGGAAACCACTTCGGGGACGGTAGGCTCAAATGCCGCGATGCAGCCGTGGTTCAGATAGCTGGGCGTGGGAATCCCGGGCCAACTGAAATCAACCGTTGCTCCGTCGTTCTCAGCGGATGTCCCTCCGTAGGTGCCGTAGATATTGGTCAACTGGCCTGCATCGTAGGTGGCCGTGTCGCCGCAACCGGTACCGCCAACGAAGATGCGCAGCCAGCGGTTGAGCACTGGTCCGGGCACCGTTGTGATGGGCTGCCCCACCAGGTCATTGTTCTTGAAATGCCCTTGGCTGTTTCCGGCAACTTGGAAAATGATGTAAAGCGTATCGTTGAGCGCAGTGAAGGAATTGGCCTGTACGCACATGGCGGTGGAGGTCACAAAGATCACCTGGCTGCCCGGGGGTATGATTCCGCCCGGGGGTTCGAGCAGGAACCCGCAGCCTTGCACGGAGGCATTCAATTGGCTGGTGAGCGCGGCTGTGCCTGCATTCTGGACAATGCCCTGAAAGCTGCTACTGTAGAATTGGAACTGAAGGTCCCCGAGTGCGATGGGGGCCGGACCCGTGATGAAGCGCACCATTTCGTTCATGCCCTCGGTGCTGGCCGGGCAGTCGGTGGCGGAGATGCAGGCATCCACCAGGATGCTCTCGATCTCCAGGCACTTCGTGGGGACCTGTGCGCATAGCTCCGCATTGAACATGCTTACTGTGGCAACGAATGCCATACACAAGCGGGCCGGGGTGCTCGGTTTCATCATGGACGCGGGAAGCTTGAAGCCCATGGTTGGGCCCAACGGGTGCGAACTTATCCTTCGCACATGGCCTGTACCGTACGGCGGATGTTATCTTATTAACTCATGGGTTTGAACCCAGGGGAAGGGAATGCGGTCACAGCCCCTTCGCCCGCTCCCAGTACGCGTCCATTTCCGCCAGGCTCATTTCGCCCAATTGTTTGCCGTCCTTGTGCGATTCGGCCTCAAGGTATTGGAACCGCCGGATGAACTTGCGGTTGGTGCGCTCCAGGGCTTCGTCGGGATCGATCTTCAGGAAGCGCGCGTAGTTCACGATGCTGAAGAGCAGGTCGCCCAGCTCATCGGCCTGCTTGTCGCTCCCGGCCTCCACCTCTGTTTTCAATTCGGCCAGTTCCTCGTTCACCTTCTCCCAGACTTGCCCGGCGTTTTCCCAATCGAAGCCCACGCCCCGGGCCTTGTCCTGGATGCGGATGGCTTTCACCATGCTGGGCAGCCCGCGCGGCACGCCTTGGAGCACGCTGGGCGGGGCGTCAACTTGTCGACCCAGTGGGTCGATCCCACGCTTTTCCGCCAATTTGATCCTTTCCCAGTTGGCCTTCACCTCCTCCTCCCCTTCCACCTTCACGTCGCCATAAATGTGCGGGTGGCGGCGGATCAATTTCTCGCAGATGCCGTTGAGGACGTCCGTCATGGTGAAGGCGCCTTGCTCCTCGCCGATCTTGGCGTAGAACACGTTGTGCAGCATCAGGTCGCCCAGCTCGGCCTTCACCTCC
>CALMYC010000343.1 GCA_937873385.1 uncultured Flavobacteriales bacterium
GAAGCTGCGGGAGCATGGAGGGTGCAATTCCCGACCCAGCAGCCGTGGGACCTTACCGTGTACAGTTCAACGGGCAGCCTGGTTGGGTTTTGGCACGGTGAGCAAGGATCCGTGGAGATTGACCTTCATGGGCGGTCTGCCGGCTTGTATGTCCTGCAGGCTATGAACGGCACCGGCGAGGTGTTCACCACGAAGGTAGCGTTGCCTTGATCGGCCGGATACCATTGCAGGGTCCCGCATCGCCATTGAATGCATGATCACCTTGCGGTGGCGCGGCGGGAGTGCCGGGGATCTCCGCATGAATGCGGCGGAACGGCCGGATGATCAGACGTTCACCGGCGATTGAATTCCCTGGCCGAGGCCCATGCTTACCGGAAGATCGCCACCTCCTCGCCGTTGGCATCCATCCGTGCGCGGTACATGCCGGTGCAGTTGAAATCCAGGACCACGTTGCCGCTGCGGTCGATGGCGATGAGGCCGCCCTCGCCGTCCAGCGCGGGCAGTTTTTCATGCACCACAATGCGCACGGCTTCTTGCAGTGACAAGCTCTTGTACGCCATTAGTGCATGCACGTCATGTGCGGCCACAGCGCGTAGGAAGGCCTCGCCGTTGCCCGTGCAGCTGATGGCGCAGGTGGCGTTGCTGGCATAGGTGCCCGCGCCGATCACCGGGCTGTCACCGATGCGCCCCCAGCGCTTGTTCGTCATGCCGCCAGTGCTGGTTGCTGCCGCCAGGTTGCCCTGTGCATCGCGTGCCACCGCGCCAACCGTACCGAACTTCCGCTCCCCGGCATTGTGGTCCAGGCGCACTTCCCCGCTTCCCTTTACTTCCTGCCATTGATCGTAGCGGAACTGATCGAAGAAGTAGGCATCATCCTCCAATTGCAGCTTGTTCCTGTACGCGAACTCGAAAGCGCCACGCCCGCTGACCAGCACATGGTTGCTCTTCTCCATCACCAAGCGGGCCAATGTCACCGGGTTCTTCACATGCTGCACACCTGCTACGGCACCTGCACGCAGGTCACTGCCCTGCATCACCGCTGCGTCCATTTCATGCGTGCCCTCGGCAGTGAACACGGAGCCGCGCCCTGCATTGAACAGTGGCGAATCCTCCAGCACGCGCACGGCCGCCTCAACGGCATCCAGGCTGCTGCCGCCTGCTGCCAGCACACCATGCCCCCGGCGCACACTCATGGACAACGCGGCTTTGTAGGCTGATTCCTTTTCCGCCGTCAAGGCAGCGCGGTCCAGTGTGCCGGCACCGCCGTGGACAGCTATTGCGATCTGGGCCATCTCAGCGTTTTTCCAAGGGGCGGTGAAGGTAGGGCACCAGGATGCCCACAGCCGCGCCCACGGCATAGCCGGTGAGCACGTCCGTGGGAAAATGGCGCGCTGACCGCACACGGAGGTAGCCCATGGTGGCGGGAACCAGCGCCGCCGCGATCCACGTAGTGGACTTCACGGCATGGGAAGCGTCCGACCGCTGCACGATGCATGCGGTGGAAAAGGTGATGGAGGCCATGTTGGCGGTGTGCCCGCTCCAAAAACTAAGGAGGTCTTCGCCCGATCCATCCACCGTGCGAGGGCCAACGGGGTCATACAGGTAAGGGCGCGGACGCCGCACGACCTCCTTCACCGTGTTGGTGAGCCCGGATGCCAGAAAAACGCTCTCCGCCACGATCGCCACCGGTTCCAGCGGGTGCTGCCCGTGTTGATCGATGATCACGGCGGTCAAGGAAGCGGCTGTGGCCGCCCCGGAGAGGATGTTTCTGGCCCTGTTTCCCGGGGCCCCCCAATTGCCAAACGGGCCCCGCCCCCCCCCGGGGGGGATTTTTCTCCGTGCCGCCCCCCGGGGTTGGGCAGGCCGGCCCCGGGCCAAGCCCCCCCCCCGCCT
>CALMYC010000344.1 GCA_937873385.1 uncultured Flavobacteriales bacterium
TGCCAGCGGCCTGGCGCACATCCTTGGCACGGTTCATGGATGAAGGCGCGGCCTGATCTTCCCTCACCCATGAAAAGCATCCCTACCCTTCTCCTGGTGGCTGTTCTCAGCAGCTCCTGCAACGCCCAATTCCCAAAAGTCCTTCAGGACGCGGCCAAACAAGTGAACGGCAAGGGCGGAACGGGCCTTACCAACGCCGATGTTGTTGCCGGGCTAAAGGAAGCTCTCAACAAAGGCGCGGAACATTCGGTGGACCTGGCCTCGGTAACGGACGGATTCTGGAAAAACGACCGCCTGCGGCTCCCCTTTCCACCCGAGGCGATCAAAGTGAAGAACACGCTGAATGGCCTTGGCATGAACGCCCAAGTGGAGAAGTTTGAACTGACGATGAACCGCGCCGCGGAGAACGCCGCCAAGGAAGCCGTGCCTGTCTTTGTGAACGCCATCAAGGGAATGACCGTGGCGGACGGTTTCGCCATCTTGAAAGGCGGGGACCATGCGGCCACCAATTACCTGAAAGAGAAGACGACGACTGAATTAACGGCCAAGTTCAGGCCGATCGTGGAGAATGCCACCAAGCAAGTGGCGCTCACCAGCTACTGGACACCACTGGCTGGCGCATACAACAAGACCTCGTTGTTCACCGGCGGCCAAGCCGTGGACCCCGACCTTGATGCTTATGTGACGCAAAAGGCCATCGACGGGCTGTTTTTGCTGGTGGCCGATGAGGAGCAGAAGATCCGCAAGGACCCCATGGCGCGCACCACCGACTTGTTGAAGCGGGTGTTTGCCGGGCAGGAGTGAAAACCACCGCAGTGCCTTAGCGTTGCTGGACCAGGCGCACCATGCCGGACTGCGTTCCACTGGACAAGTGCGCCACATAGATTCCGGGTGATGCACCGTGCAGGTCCAACAGAAGTACTTGCCCCTGCTGTTGGAATTCCGAAGTGACCAGGTGGCCGACCGTGTCGTACACAACCACTTGAACCGGTCGATCCAGGCCGGTGGCGATATGCTGCAATCCTCCAGCCTGCCCCAGCCAACGCAACCCGTTCATGGCAGCCCCACGCTCATGAATGCCCGTGCAATCATCCACTTCCACACACACCAACGCCGTTGCATCCGCGCATGGGCTTAGCCCGGCAACCGTGTACTGGAAGCAGCCTTCGGGATCCACGCCAGGATTGAAGACCGGTGCATGCGGTGCGCCCGAATAGGTCCAAGTGCCCCCTGCATCCGGGTTTCCGCCCAATGCAGTGAACAGGTTGAAGGCGGGATCATTCGTGCAAACTGTAACGGTGGAACTGTCTCCGGCGTTGGGGGCCGGAACAATGCCAACGACCAGCACGGCCATGTCCTGCGGGCAATTGCCGGGGCAGTTGGTGGTGTACGTATAACCACCGGATGATGCCGTGTCGGGGTATAGGATGCCAGCCATGGTGCTGCCGTCAGGACCCGTCAAACCGCCACATGTGGAGGCCCCTGGAAATTCATCGAGCAACACTTGAGGGCCTGCGTTGGAACAGAAGGAGACGTGATGGTCCTCACCGGCATAAGGCGCCTCCGTCAATGCAATGGCCTGGGTGTTGTCCGCCACCAGTGCAGGGTCGCTGCCTACCACACGGATCAAATAACCACTGCCCACCGGTGTGCCTGCCGGAATGGCCGCATTGATGGTGCCGGAAGCAGTGGAGCTGATGCTGCCGATGTCGGTGGGTGCACCGAAGCTGCCATTGGCGTCGGAAAGCTGGGCCGTGAAGATGTTGTCCGTGTCCCAGGTGCCGGTCGCGGTGTACGGCACTTCAAGGTTGCTTCCGGGGCAATAGGTCGCGGAGGAAAGCGCGCCGGTGGACAGGCTTACGGCTTGCGAAGTGGTCGTGATCCGCACATCATCGATCCCGAAAGCCGGGTCGCTGGCAGCCGTGGTCTCGTTGTTCACGAAGCGAAAGCCGAACCGCAAATTGGCCTGTCCCGCAAAGGCGGGAAGCGTCACTGTTTGTTGCACCCAGGCCGCTTGGGCGCGGTAGGACCCGTTGGAAGGCGGAACCACGGTCCAGGAAGTGCCGCCGTCCGTGCTGAAATACAGTTCACCATAGTTGTCCACGCTTCCGGCACACAACCACCAGAAGCTCAATGTAACATCCGAGGCACCGAGCGTGGACACGTCATTGGCCATGCGCACAAAGTGGCTTGCGGCATCGGTGCAGATCCCATCGGCCGCGGCGAAATTGCAGTTCAATATGCCGCTGCTGATCGCGGCCCCACTGGTGATGTGCATGTAATTCCCGTTCGGGGAGCTGATGCCCGCCGGTTGTGCCGCCGTGTTCGGGATGGTGAAGGAAAACGGGATCCCGAGGCAGTTCAACGTGCCTTGTCCACCGGTGTATGCATTGTTCACCAGCCAGGTATTGTCGCCGGCCTGCACCGAGCCCATGTCCGGTGTGTTGAGCGTGAACGCGGGCTGCGCCCCTTCAAAGTCTTCGATGAACACCGTCTGCTGGGCAAAGCAGGGAGCAACCAGGGCGATCAAGAGGAAAGGGGGCAGTGCCTTCACCATGGGAAATGGATTTTCTGCAAGGTATACCGAACATGCACCCGGCACAAAACCGTGAAGAAATGCAGCCGGGACAGACCGGCTGCCCTGGCCGAGGATCCCAATTCGGACAATCGTGCGCACTTTTGCCCGGCAGTGCCCATGGAACAATCCTGCCCTGCGCACCCTCCATCATGCACCCCATTCTGCTCACAGAACCCGGCACCATCCTCGAGCCAAGCGAACTGATCCTGAACCCCGACGGCTCGGTCTATCACTTGGCGTTGCGCCCGGAACAACTGGGCGACCTGGTCTTCGTGGTGGGCGATCCAGGGCGAGTGGCACGCATCAGCGCACACTTTGACAAGATCGAGCACCAGGTGCACAACCGCGAATTCATCACCCACACCGGCAGGTACAGAGGGTTGCACATCACGGCGATGGCCACCGGCATCGGTACGGACAACATCGACATTGTGCTTGGCGAACTGGATGCCTTGGTGAACATCGACCTGGAGCAACGCACACCAAAGAAGGAGCATAAAACGCTCACCATCGTGCGCATGGGCACCTGCGGCGCATTGCAGGAAGATGTACCGGTGGACGAACTGGTAGTGAGCCACAGCGCCTTGGGCCTGGACAATGTGCTGCACTACTACGCTCATGAACAGACCGGCGCGGAACTGCGCATCCTGCAAGCCTTTGTGCAGCACACGGAATGGCCGGACAATCTTCCGATGCCCTACATCGCCACGGGGAATGAACACCTGGTTTCCGAACTGGGACGCGGCAATCATGTAGGGATCACGGCCACTGCGGGCGGGTTCTATGGCCCGCAAGGGCGCCAACTCCGGGCCGTTCCCAGCGTGGGCGGCCTGAATGAACTGCTCACCACCTTCAAGCACGAGGAGCTGCGCCTGTTGAACTTCGAAATGGAAACCAGCGCCTTGTACGGCCTCAGCGGGCTGCTGGGCCACAAGGCTTGCACGGTGTGCACCGTAGTGGCCAACAGGCTGCGCAAGGAGTACAGCAAGGACCATCATGCCGCCATCGACCGCATGATCGCCCAAGTGCTGGAACGACTGGCCGGATAAAGCTGCCGGTGGACCTATCGCCCGTTGCGGCAGCTTACCGTGCCAGACTTTCCACACCCCACTGTTGACGGCGCTTTCATTAACCCGGCATGGTTGAAACAAGCTGGCCCAGCCCCCGCATGCACCTGGGGAGGCCGGATACTTTCGCCCTGCAACCCGCGAGAAGGAGCACCACCATGAGCGATACTGAAATTGAAGCCTTGGTCGCCTTGATCGACGACCCGGACCCGGACATCTACCACCACGTGCGCGACCGCATCCTTTCCCTGGGCGAGCCCGTGGTGCCCGTGCTGGAGCACGCCTGGGAGCGGGATGAAATGGGCGACCTGTGCAGAAACCGCATCGAGGACCTGCTGCACAGCATCCATTTGGACATCACCTACCACCGGCTCCAAGCATGGTGCAAAAAGGGGGGTGAAGACCTGCTCGATGGCGCGCTCACCGTTTGCCGCTACCGGTATGCGGAACTCAACGAGGGCACTGTGCGCAAGAAGCTGGCCGCCCTGCGGCAGGACATCTGGCTGGAGCTGAACGACAACCTGACCGCCTTCGAAAAGGTGCGTGTCTTCAACCACATTTTCTTCCAAGTGCACGGCTTCAAGGGCAACAAGCGCAATTACCACGCCCCGCAGAACAGCTACATCAACGAGGTGCTCGATACCCGCAAGGGCAACCCGCTCTCGCTGGCGATCATCTACCAGGTGCTGGCCGAAGAACTGGAATTGCCCCTGCGCGGGGTGAACCTGCCGAACCACTTCGTGCTGGCCTACATGGACGAGACGGGCGTGGCCGCCAGCGAATTCGGCCATGGCGACGTGCTGTTCTATGTGAATGCCTATAGCCAGGGTGACATCCTGGGGAAGTCGGAGATCGATGAGTTCCTGGGAAAATTGAACCTCCCGGAGGAGGAAAGCTTCTACCAGCCCTGCACCAACATCGACATCATCCGCAGGTTGCTGAACAACCTGCTGAACAGCTACGAAAAACTAAATGACCCGGACCGGGCGGAGGACCTGAAGTACCTGCTTACCGCGCTTTAGGCGCCCCCCCCTCCCCAACCGCCGAAGACCTTGGCAACCGTGGCCAGGATGATGCGCAGGTCCAACAGGAAGCTGCGTTCACGCACGTAGCGCAGGTCCAGTGCGAGCTTGGCAGGCATCACTTCCTCCACGTAGGCCTTTTCGGGATCCGCGGCACGCGCCAGCAGTTCGTTCTCATCGATGTAGTCCAGGCTGGCCATGCCGGTGATGCCTGGCCTGACCGATAGCACAGCGCGCTGTTCCGCCGTGTATAGTGCCACGTACTTGGGCACTTCGGGGCGCGGCCCCACCACGCTCATTTCGCCGATCAGCACATGCCACAACTGGGGCAGCTCATCCATTTTGGTCTTGCGCAGGAAGTAGCCCACGCCGGTGATGCGTGGATCGCGGCCACCAACAGTGAGCTGGCCCTTGGCCTCGCTGCCCGGCCGCATGCTGCGGAATTTCACCAGTTTGAATTCGCGCCCTGCCCGGCCCACGCGCACCTGCCGGAAGAACGCTCCGCCCGGCGAGGAGAGCGCAACGGCCAGCGCAAACACCACAAGCAACGGCAGCAGCAGCACCAGCATCACCAAGGCGAACAAGAGATCGAAGGCCCGTTTCACCATCGATCAGCCCATCACCTCCCGCACGGCTGCCTGCACGGCCGCGATCACGGTGTCAACTTGCGCATCCGTCAGGTCGTAGTACACCGGCAGGCTGATCTCCCGGCTGTATTGCTTGTAGCTGTTGGGGTATTCCTCCATCCGGCAACCCGTATTGCGGTAGTGGCTCAGCAACGGCAACGGGATGAAATGCACGTTCACACTTACCTCCTTGGCCGAGATGGCGGCGATGATGGCATCGCGTTGTTCCTCCGTGGCCTTGGCCACGCGCAACATGTACAGGTGGTAGCTCCCTTCCCGCCCGGCATCCTTCAGCACCGGGGCCATGAACCGTCCGTCCTTGGCAAAGGCGGCGTGGTACCGCTCACAAATGGCCTTTCGGCGTGGCAGTGTCTCGCGGTCATAGCGCTCCAGTTCCACCAGGCCGATGGCGGCCTGCAGGTCGGTCATGTTGCACTTCCAGCCGGGCGCCTCCACATCATAGCGCCAGGCACCGGGCTTGGTCTTGGCCAAGGCGTCCTTGTTCTGGCCGTGCAGGCTCATGGTGTTGAACCAGCGGTAGATCTCCTCCATATCGAACGGCGGCGGCAAGGTGAACGCCAACGCGCCACCCTCGGCGGTGGTGAGGTTCTTCACCGCATGGAAACTGAACCCAGTGATGTCCGCCTGGCCGCCCACCGGCTTGCCGCCGATGCGCGCCCCGAAGGAATGGGCGGCATCACTGAGCACCAGCGCGCGCCCCAGCCGCATCTGCGGGTTGGAACCGCCCACGCGCAGGTTCACCGCCGGAGTGAACCAGGCACAACTATCCTCGGCCACTTTTACGATCTCGGCTACGCGCGCCGGCAGGCCGCCAATGTCCACCGGAATGATGGCCTTCGTGCGCGGGTTCATGGCCTGGCGCACTCCCTCGGGGTCGATGGTGAAATCGTCCAGCACGTCCACCAGCACCGGCTTGGCACCCACGTGCTTCACGATGTTGGCCGTGGCACAGTAGGTATATGCAGGCAGGATCACTTCATCGCCGGGCCCGATGCCGTACCAGCGCAGCACCAGCTCGGCGGCATTGGTCCAGCTGTTCAGCGCGATCATGCGCTGCACGCCGCAATAGGCGGCGAGCCGTTTCTCAAATTCCTTGGTGCGGGGCCCGGTGGTGATCCAGCCGCTGCGCAGGGCCTCGGTCACGGCGGCGATGGTCTTGTCGTCGATGCGGGGTGGGGAAAAGGGGATCATGGGCGATCGGTTCGCTTCGTGGACAGCATGTTCGGTGGCGAAGTTCGTGATCCTTCCGGAGTGAGCAACCAGGCGAAGAAGGCGAGGAAGACCACCCCCGCCTGCACCTCGAGCATGCTTTCCACCAACCAGTTCAGACCGTTCAGCAACAGGAAGGAGAACAGCAACACGTGGCGTCGCCGCGCGGCGAACACAGTGGGCACCACTATCATGAGCAGGAGCAGCGCCATCCCTCCGAAGCCAAGTGCCACGGCGGTATTCAGATATTGATCATGGGCGTTCAATTTCTTCCGCAGCGGTTCCGCATAGCCGCGTTCGGCATAGCCTTTCAGGAGTTCATCCTTCACATCCCCGGTTCCCACTCCCGTCCATGGATGATCGGCCACCACGGCCGCGGCGGCACGCCACACCAACCGGCGGTCGTCCGTGCTGTTGGAGGCCTGGTCGTTCGGGGATTCCTCCTTGAGCGTCTGCACGACCTGACCGACACGTTCATGCACATAGTCCGTACCCAGATATAGGGCCAGTCCGGTGATCAGTGCTGCTGAAAGTCCCCATGCCACAATCCGACGCGTGCTCCGTTCGGACCACCGCTCAGCCAACGTGCCGAGGCCCGCCATGAATTGGAGCAGCCAGCCAGCCTTGCTTGCACAAAGCACCACACCGAGCAGGAGCAGTATGCCCGCCGTCCCTGTTAGGCATGCACTCCATGGCCGGTTCACTTCCGGCCGGGCCAGGAACAGCAGCGCCAAGGTGAGGTACATCGCCATGTAGGTGGGATGAAGGAAAAGCGAGAATTCCGAGGAGAAGAACGGAACGCTCAAGGCGAATCCGCTCAAGGCCGTGCCTTGGTGTGCACCGCCGCCGGCCAGGTTGCCAGCCACGGTGGACACGGCGTGCACCAGGCATAGCACCACCGCCAATGCATTCGCGCCGATGAACCAACGCTGCACGTTTTCCGCGTCGCGCAATGGCTGGCCGAACACGTAGATCAGCGGGAACACCAGTAATGGCGCCTTGATGCCGAGATCGAGCCCAGCAAAGGACATGTTCGTGGTCCACAGCAGGCCGATCAGATGGAAGAGGTACAGCAGGAACATCCAAAGCAGCGGAGAATCCGGACGAAGGGCGTGCCGCTCCCACCGGCCCTGTACCGGCCAGATGGCGCTGATGGCCAATGCCGCCATGAGCAACGGGACAAGGTTGGGGGCAAGCGGCAAACAGATGGCCAATGCCACTGCGGAAAGCGCCATCATGCGTTCCGCGAAAGGCCGTGCCGGTCCGTTCCCCATCATCCTATCGGGTCAAGGAGCCACTGGCCCTGCTGGGCATCGCGCCCAGCAGCATGAAACGGACAATCCCCTTCAGGTAGCCCCATCCATAGGCCACATGCATGGTAATAAAGGCGCGCATCACACCCGGCATGTCACCACGACGGGCAGATGCCCTGTATGCGGAAAACGTGGCCGCCGCCACATAGAGCAACAGGACCGCCAAGAGCGGCCAGCGCAGCAATGGCACCACCGCTGCCAGCACCGGGGCAAGGATGAGATAGAGGACGAAGAGCGCCGGGACCAGCTGCCGCAGCGTGGTGATGGTCCTGTGCTTCCGGTTCACATAGACCTTCCAATAGCCGTATTGCACATATTGCCTGAACAGTCGGCCGTAGGAGGCGCGCACGTAGTACTTCGATCGGACGGTACGGCTCAGGAAGATCTTGAAGCCGCCCTGCACCACGCGGTAGTTGAACTCATCATCCTGGTTGCGCACGAGTTCCTCATCGAACCAACCGACGCGCCCGAACACCTCCCTGCGATAGGCGCCGAACGCCACGGTATCCACATAACCATCGCGCGCGCCAGTGCGGAAATGCGCACCGCCCACGCCGAATGGATGGCCCATGGCCGCTCCGATCCTGCGTGATACGGGCCCGTCGAACACGTTCTCGATCAGCCCGCCTGCACAGCCCACGGAAATGTCGGCGTCCAACACCTTGAGGTTTTCCCGGATGAAGCCCGGATCGATCTCCGCATGGGCCCCCAGTATGATGCCCACATCGAAGGGCATGTGCCGCAATCCGATATTGAGCGCATGCGGTGTGGTCCGTTGCGGGTTGTCGATCAGCAGTACGGATGGGTCGGCCTGGGCACATTGCTCCACGATGGCGCGCGTGCCATCCTCGCTCATGCCGTCACACACCAGCACGGTAACCAGGCTACCCGCGGGATCCGCCGCCCGGATGGAGCGGATGCAGTCCGCAATAAAGTGCTTCTCATTGCGGCAGGGGACCACGATGCTCACCTTACGTTCCATGCCCGACCGGTTTGCGCGCGGGATAGCGCCTTGCACAAATGGCCGCGAGCAGCACCACGCCGATCGGCAGCGCGAAACCTTCCAGCAACAGGGCCTTCAAGGTCTCGGGACCATCGCGGACCAGCATGGGCAGATAGGCCACCCAGCAGGAGGTCCCCATCACGGAGAGGATCCGCAAGGGTAGCGACTTCCCGGAGGAGCGCCCATTCCAACGCATGAGCAGCCCCCAGAGCAGCCCGAGGAAAAGCCCGCCCACGCCCACCAGCGGCCAACCGCCGTTCATGTACCAGGCAGCTGCCTGATGGATGGTGTAGCCCTGCCCTTCCATCAACCCGCATTGGCCGGCGTAGGCATCGTAGGCGGTCGGCGGGCGATCCTCCTTCAATAGCCGGGGCACCAGCGAAGAGGCCAGGTAGCGCGCACTGATCCCGGGCACAGGCTCCACATGGTTCCGGCAGATGCCATACAAGGAGAAGTGCGCGGCGAACATCTCGTTGCTGAGCAGCATCTGCCCCATGCGCATCACTGGCCCGGTGGCCTTGGGGGCCCGTGGCACATCCGCGATGACGGGAACGGTGAACGGCGGCGGGACCACAGCCTTCTCCTCCGGGTCCTTGGGAAGTGCATGGAGGCTTCGGCCCCTCACTTGGCCGGTGAGGAACAAGGGCACGGCGACGAACCCCGCGTAGACCGCCAACCGGCCGAAGGCGGGCCGTCTTGAATTCACGAAGAACAGCAGGACACCCAGTACAAGCCCCATGAAAAGTTCATGCTTGTTGCCCAGCAGCATCAGGTATAGTTCCAACAGCACCAAAGCAACCGGATAAGCATATCCGATCCAAGTCCTTCCGGTCCGTGCAAAGTGCCGCGGGCCATCCGAGGAGAGATACAGGGACCAGCCGAGCAGGAGGCTGAACGCCGCCAGTTCATTGCAGAGCGCGTGGATGGTGGAACCTGCGAAGAAGGTGGTCCGCGTCACCAGGTACACCGACTCGCCGTCCTGGATCGCCTGCATCATCAAGGGGCGTACGATGATGAAGCTTACGATGGCCGACACCGCGGCCACCGCCAGGAACACGCGGTGGTCCAGAAGGACGGGCCCTGAAGAGGCCAGCTCCTTCCCCTTGCGGGGGATCATGAGGAACACGCCGGCCAACAGCGATAAGGAGAACAGCCCATAGCCCCAAAGCGCCACCCTATAGCAGTGGTCCAGTTCAAAGGGGAACATCTTCTCCATCAGGTAGTAGTACGCCAGCCCGATCTTGTAGCCCTGGTAACCGCTCATGGCATCGCCAATGAAGAACCAAGCCCCGAGGAATGTCCAGAAATAGAGGATGCACATCCCGATCAGGAAGGATGCCTGGCGGGTCCTGCGATAGATCAAGACCGTTCCAAGGAGCAGGACGGCCGTGAGGACGAAGAGGAGGAGATAAGATTTCATCGGCTGCGGTACCACGTACAATTCTTGAGCAGCACCGCCACCCGGCGATCCAACAATTGGGAAGTGTAGCCTTGCTGTACCAGCACCTCCCTCCCATTGGATTGCCTTCCATCGGCAAGCACGGCAAGGATTCCCGCGGCAAAGGCATCCGCCCGCTGTTCCACCAGCGCACCTGGCCGCACCCCCGTGATCCGCTGGGCCACATCGCCCACATCATTGCTGACCACCGGCACGTTGCACGCCATGGCCTCCTTCACAATCGTGGGGCTTCCTTCCGCATCGCTGCAAAGCAGCACCACGTCCGAGGCATTGATCAGCACAGGCATATCCGCCGGTTTCACTTGCCCTTGCAGGGCCTCCAACCGGGCACCGGGCATGTCCTTGTTCACCAGCGCCACAGCCGACTGCGCCAGGTCCAGCCGCTTGAGTTTGGGATTGACCGCATTGAACAACACGACATGGCCTGCGGGCCAACCCAAACGGCTTCGGCAATCCTGCCTGTCCATGGGATGGAACTTGCCCGTATCCGTGCCTATCGGGATCACCGTTGCATCCTCCTTCCGCCACCACAGGCGCTGGCGCAATCCTTCGGAAACACAGATAATCCCCGTGGCCCCCAAGGCGGCCAACTGCGAGAAGAACCGGCCTATGCGGTCCCTCCAGACACCGTCGGTGGGAGTGGGATTGAGGTCGCTGCCGTGGAAGGTGACCACGAGCGGGCAGCGCACGGTGAGCAGGGTGAAGAGGGCGGTGACGGTTCCGTAGGGCCCGGGGACCACATCGGGCGGGAAGCCGTGCTCGACCGCATTCAGTTCCCGCCGCGCCTTCAGGAGGCCTCGGATGGAAGTGCGCGTGGAAAGCAGGTAGGTGCGTACATCGTACCCGCTCTCCGCACGCAGCGCTTCGGCCGGGGGATGGAAAAAAGGCATGCCCGCCGCACCGGGGCTGCCCGGGATCACCACCAGCACACGCAGCACATGATCGGCCGCAGTGTCCATGGAACGGAGGTCATGCCGCATCCATGCAATGCTCTTCCACGTGAGCCAAGCCAGCAAGGCCAAGGGCAGCACCACAGTGGCCACCAGGGCGAAGTTCAGGTAAGGCCAGGCCCAGAGGTAGAGGACCACGCCCCCTATAAAGGCCGCAAACGCGGCCAGCAAATTGAACGTGTTGCGCGGGGCCGTATAGTAAGCGTCCAGAATGCTGCGGAGCGAAACGAAAACGCCCATGAAAATAGCACTGATGAAAACGATCCGGCAGGTGGTCACCATTGCCAAGCCGGTCTCGCCAAGGTACCAGCGCAGCAACGGGGAAGCGATCAATTGAAAGACGGCGACCATGGCGATGCCCGTGAGCAAGGCCGTCCAGGCAATGCGCCGGGTCCGCCGCTCCAGTTCAGGCCAACGCTTTTCCGCCAGCATGGCCGCGGCCTTTGGGAGCAACAACAGGCTCATCGGCGAGTACGCGGAGGAGGCCAGGTTCACCAAGGTGAGACCGAAGGCCACCTGAGCACCAGCCGCCAATCCGCCCACATGGTTCACCAAATAGACCGGTATGGTGAGGAGGCTCGCCAGAACGAGGTCACCGGGAACACGGGGGATCCCATAACGCAGTAAACGCGAACGTTCCGCAGCGGAGATCACGGTGCTGCGCTTCAACAGAACCGGCAACAGGCCGATGGCGCTGAAGGCACACCAGGCAATCCCCATCGACCACAGGACAATGGGCATGCTCGGCCCCCACCACATCGCCACATTCGGCACCACGGCCAGGTTGATCACCTGCAGCACGTTCGCCTTGCCCATTTCCATGGTCCCGCGCCAAAAACTGTAGATCACCGCATGCATGAGCAGGCCCACGGTGAGCAGCCCGATCGGCAAGGTGAGGTCCGCATGGGAGGCATCACCAAAAAAGAGACGGGACAATAGGGCAGGCGCGATGGCAAAAGCAGCAAGGAGCACCGCCCACACCAGGCACAATGGCTTCACTACGGCATGCAGCAGCCCGATCTGTTCCGCCCTGTTGCCTGAAATTGCCACGAAGCGAACCAAGGCCACGCCCAAGCCGAAAAGCAGCACTGTTTGCAGAAAGGAAATGGTGCGCCTCACCACCGTGTACGGTTCGAATCCCTCATTGCCGAAGTGGAGCGCCGCCAGTTTATAGACCACCACGGTCCCCAGGAGCACCGCGCCTTCCGCGGCATAAGTCGCAATGTGGGTCCGCTGCGTCGAGGAGATATGGATCCGGCCCGGCATCATCCTAGCTCACGGGATCTGGTGTACCATTCCGATGGAACGCCACCTCCCGCAGGAAGTCCAAGGTCTCCGGGGCGTGATCGGAGCCATCCCCACCGAAGGGCAGCACCACCGCCTCCCCTTGGCGCCACCAGAGATGGTCGCGGACGCTTTCGTCGGAACAGATGATGCCCGAGGCAAAGAACGCCGCCATCTGGCTGAACAAGCCGCCCATCCATGGCTTGGCAATCCCGCGCACCTTGCTGCGGTCCAGGTCATCGCCCATGAACGTGATCCCCACCGGCACGGAGCTCACCAGCACGGTGAAGAGCGCCGCCACCGAGCCGTAGTGCACATGGACCGCATCGGGGCGTTGCCGATGAAGCAGCCGCTTGAATGCACGGCGTGCGCTTAACAATTTGATCAGGGAGCTTCGGCTCTCCAGGTGGAAGAGCGTCACCTCACAGCCATTGCGGGTGAATGCTTGGGCCTGTGCCTTGGACGCCGTGTAAGTGCTTCCATCCGCCCGGTCGGGGATCAGCACCACCAAGCGCAAATGACGTGCGCCCACGGTCGCCATCCTGCGCAGTTCACTGCACACAAAGCCCACATCACGCCACGTGAGCCAACCCAGGTAGAACATCGCCAACACCAGCACCACCCCCATGGTGTACCACGGCGTGGGGACCAGCAGGTGAACCGCACTGCCCAGCAACAGCAGCCCGAACGCCTTCACCAGGTTCATCCCGTTGCGGGGCGTATGGAAGTAGGCGTCCAGCACACTGCGCATGCCGTTGAAGAACGCAAATGGCAAGGCCCCGATGAAGATGATCCGCGACATGGGCAGGTAAGCTTCGCCGGTAGGGCCCAAGTACAGCATCAGCAAGGGCCTTGAGAGCAGCTCGAAGCCGATGGTGATGGCGAGCGAACCCAGCAGCACCATCCGGAACAATTTGCCGATGTTGCGTTCCAAACCGGCATGATCGCCGACGGCCAGGCGCCCCGCGGCCGCGGGCAGCAACAACAGGGCAACCGGTGAGAAGACGGCTGCGGCGAGATTGAGCAGTGTGGCACCGAAGCCCACTTCGCCGCTTACATCAAGTCCATACGTGCGCAAGGCCACATAACCGGGAACGGTGAGCAGTGCGCCCAAGGCCACATCCCCCGGGACACGCGGCAATCCATAGCGCAACAGTTCACTGCGTTCACGGCGCATGCTCTCCGTCCGTGGGGCCGCGGCCGAAGGAAGGATCGACAGCAAGGTCACCGTTACCCAGCCAATGCCCGTGGCCCAAAGTACCGTGGCCATGTCCGTCCAGATCAAAAAGGCCGAACAGGGGATCAGCGCCAGCACGGCGAGTTGCACGAAGTTCGCCGCTCCGATCGCGGGCTTGCCGCGCAAATAGCCGTAGGCCACACCATGAAGGGCAATGCCCAAGGTCATCAGGGCGAGCGGTGGCACCAAAGGGGCGCTATCTTCCGATCCAAAGAGCATCCACGCCAAGGGCTCCGCAAACAAGAAGGAGAGCAGAACGGTCAGCATGCCCATGGGAAGCACCCACGTAAGGGCTCCGCGCAAATAGCCTTGTTTCCGATCCAAGCGGTTGCTCATGGCCACAAAACGCGTAAGACCCACCATGGCACCCATCAGGATCACCGGGAACACGAAGGCGATCGTACGGCGCACTATCACGTAGATGTCCAGGTCTTGCTTGCTGATCTGCGCCGCCAGCCGGAAAGTGAGCACCATGCCCAACATCGACAGGCCCTCGGTCAGGGTGGTCAACAGACTGTCCCTTCCCTGTGGGGAATTCAGAAAATCCTTGATCCTCCCGAACATGGCGCGCGAAAATAGCGCACCACCTGCCGCTATTCCACCTTCATCCGCCTGGCCGACCGCTCATCCCGATCCGCGATCGCGGCACACAATGACAAGGTTATCTTGCGGTCCGAAGACAAGCAACGGATGGACTTTTTCCAATGGCACTGGTGGGCGGCGGCGGCCCTGCTGATGATGATCGCGGAGATCTTCCTCCCCGGCTTCTTCCTATTCTGCCTCGGCATTGGCTGCATTGCCGCCAGCATCACCGCAGGGCTGGGCTTTGGCGCTGCCGGCCAATTGCTGATGTTCTCCGCGTTCGCGCTGTTGACCTTCTTCACGGTGCGGCCGGTGCTGATGAAACGGTTTTGGCACAGGGACAATGTGCCCACCAACGCCGATGCGCTCGTGGGCCTGCACGGCCGCGTAAGCCAGGATTTTGACCCCGGGCTGCGCCTGGGCCGCGTGCAGGTTGGCGGCGACGACTGGCGCGCCGAATGCCTAACGGATGCACCGCTCCGTATTGGCGACATCATTGAAGTGGTGCGCGTGGAAAGCAACACCCTCATCGTAAAACCCCTAACATCCAAGTGACCCATGGGCCCAGGAACCGTCATTCTCCTCCTCATTGCGTTCTTCGTCATCTTCATCATCGCCAAGGGCGTGCGCATTGTGCAGCAAAGCGAGGCCATGATCATCGAGCGCTTTGGCAAGTACCGGGAAACCCTCACGGCCGGTTTCAACATCATCATTCCCGTGTTCGACAAGCCCCGCGAGATCGTCTTCCGGTACAGTCGCGAACTGCCTGATGGCAACAAGTTCGTGCAGTTCGTGAAGAAGGAGCGGCTGGACCTCCGTGAAACGGTGTACGACTTCCCCAAGCAGAACGTGATCACCAAGGACAACGTGATGACGGAGATCAACGCCCTGCTCTATTTCCAGATCATGGACCCGGTGAAGGCCGTGTACGAGATCGAAAACCTGCCGATGGCCATTGAAAAGCTGACCCAAACCACGTTGCGGAACGTGATCGGCGAGCTGGACCTGGATGAATGCCTCACCAGCCGGGACACCATCAATGCCAAGCTGCGCGCCATTCTGGATGAAGCAAGCCACAAGTGGGGCGTAAAGGTGAACCGCGTGGAACTGCAGGACATCAACCCCCCGCGCGACATCCGCGAGGCCATGGAAAAGCAGATGCGCGCAGAGCGCGACAAGCGTGCGCAGATCATCGACGCGGAAGGCACCAAGCGAGCGGTGATCCTGCAAGCCGAGGCCGTTCAACAAAAGCAGATCAACGAGGCCGAAGGCCAGAAGCAGGCACAGGTGTTGGAGGCCGAAGGTGATGCACAGGCCCGGATCCGCCGGGCACAGGGCGAAGCCGAGGCCATCCGCCTGGTCACCGAGGCCATCAAGGGTGCCAATGCAGACCCGGCCAATTACCTCATCGCCATGCGCTACCTGGATACCTTGCAGGAAATGACTTCCGGCAAGGACAACAAGGTGATCTACATGCCGTACGAAGCCACTGGCGTGCTCAGCAGTCTCGGCGGCATCAAGGACATGCTGGACGTGGGCAAGAAATTGGGATAGGAAAACCTCCATCCTTGCCAAAGGGCTGCCCGAAATGGCGGCCCTTTGGATTTCCGAAGGGCTCCACGTGCGGTTGGAATTCCCCTTTCGTGGAAGCCATGGCCGTTCCACGCGGCCAGGTGCTGATGAGATCATCCATCATGAACCATTGCGGGTGCAACGGTGTTCCCAAGGCGAAGGAAACAGGCTGCATGACCTACCTTCGGTTTCAATGGCACGCACATACGATACCCTGTCACAGGCCGTGAATGACCTGATCGCACGCGGCTACACGGACGACCTCACCTTGCACGACGAGTGCGTGGTGTGCAACGGCCGCGATTCATCCCTCAAGCCGGAAGAATTCGACATCGACGAATTTCACCGCTTCGAGGGAGACTCCAACCCCAGCGACGAGAGTATCGTCTATGCGATAAGCTCGGGGAAGAACGGCATCAAGGGCGTGCTGGTGAACGCCTTCGGGCCCCGCGCATCCAGCCTGAACCAAGCCATGGTGGACAAACTCTCCATCCATCGGTAGGCCAGGGCCAATTGGCGCATTCTACTTCGCTGTCAGGTCAAATGTGATCTCCACCATGTCCTCGATCATCTTGTCCCCGAGTCCGGGGAAGAACTGCCCGGAACGGTACTTGATGTCATACAAGGTGCGGTCGAAGGCCAGGGTGCCTGCGGCACGCACACCCTTCTTGTCCTTCCAGGCCAGCACTGCCAGGCTCACCGGTTTGGAGATTCCCTTGATGGTCAGGTCACCGGTCACATTGTAATTCGGCTTGCCGGCTTCCACCCCGATGATCGGTTCCACCTTCGTCGTGGCAAAGCTGGCGGTTTTGAATGTGCCGGTATTGAAGAAATCGGACGACTTCAATTGCCGCTCCAATTGGCCACCGTATTCCGCGTCCATGTCCGTTGTGGAAATACTGGTCATGTCCATGACCACTTCCGCGGATTCCAGGCCAACGGCACCCCATTGCACCGAACCCGAACTGACATTCACTCCGCCCTGGTGCTGACCGGTAAGCTTCTTGCCGGTCCATACCATCCTGGTTTCCTTGGCATCCACCTTGTACGTCGTTTGTGCAACCGCCATGGTGGCCATGCACATCAGTAAGGGGGTGGCGAAGTGCTTTAATTTGATCATCCTTGACATGCCGCTGTGCATGGAAAATATTGGAGGGACAAAGGAACGCATGCAATCGCATCCGCCCATCGGGGATTGAAGGGGCGCATAACAACCCTGTGTGCGCTGCCCCCCCCCGATGCTTGCCCCACGTTCGTCGGCTGAACAACGATCTCGCGGGGATCCCCGCTGATTGTTGGCCGGACCGGCCATGATGCACCGGGCCGGATGGGCTCAAACCCCTGCCTTCACCGGTGCCATCACGCGCTCCAGCACATCCACCGTGCGGTCCACTTCCGCCTCCGTATTGAACTTGCTGAAGGAAAACCGGATGTTGGCACCGGTGCGGCCGGGGTACAGGGCTTCAATGACGTGGCTGCCCTTGTTGCTGCCGCTGCTGCATGCGCTGCCGCCACTGCACGCAATGCCCTCAATGTCCATGTTGTAGATGAGCATCTCGCCCTTGCCATCGTCCGGGAAATGGAAGTTCAGCACGGTGTACAGGCTGTCCCTTCCTGGATCGCCATTCACGCTGCTGCCGGGTATGGCCTGCAGGACTCTTTCGCGCATGCGGTCCTTCAATGCCTGGATGTGCTGCTGGTGCGCCTCCAAGTCACGGCAGGCCACTTCCATGGCCTTGGCGAGTGCAACGATGCCGATGATGTTTTCCGTGCCAGCCCGCATGTTGCGCTCTTGCGCCCCGCCCACGATCATGGGCCTCACCACGGAGCCGTTGCGCATGTACAGGAAGCCCACGCCCTTGGGGCCGTGGAATTTGTGTGCGCTGCACGTGAGGTAGTCAATGGGCAATTGCTCCAAGTTGAAGCGGTAGTGGCCCATGGTCTGCACGGTGTCCGTGTGAAAAAGCGCCTTGTACTTCCGGCAAAGGCTGCCGATGGCCACCAGGTCATTCCGGCTGCCCAGCTCATTGTTGGCGTGCATCAATGAAACCAGCACATGGTCATGCGCCTTCAACAATTCCTCCAAGTGCCCCAGGTCTGCTTTGCCCTCGGAGGTCAGGCGAAGCCAGTGCACCTCAGCCTCTTGTGTGCGCTCAAGCTCCTGCGCCACGTGCTCCACGGCATGGTGCTCAATGGGCGAGGTGATCAGGTGCCGGACGCCAAGATCACGCACGGCACCAAGAATGGCCATATTGTCCGCCTCGGTGCCGCAACTGGTGAAAACAATTTCGCCGGGTGCACAATTCAGCAGTGAGGCCACCATGCGGCGCGCCTGCTCTATGCCCGCGCGGGCTTTGCGCCCAAAGGCATGCACGGCGCTCGGGTTGCCATAATGCTCGCGCATATAGGGGAGCATGGCATCGATCACCTCGGGGTCGAGCTGGGTGGTGGCGGCGTTGTCCAGGTAAATGCGTTCCATTTCGGACGGCGAATTTACAGGGTCCGCCGGTCAATGGCCGCCCGATCAGCATGCATGGTGGGATTCCCTGCACCGAGGCGCCTATGCCGGGTGCACCGCCTGCTGCACTGCGCGCGGGACCCCATCGCGGTAGCCACGGGCACCCCGGAACGACACAGGGCTCCTTGCGGAGCCCTGCCCTGATCCGATCAGGAAAACCGTGTGCGGAACTAGGCCTTGAGCTTCTTCTGCAACTCCATGGGGATGGCCTTGCGGTTCACCATGAAACTGGTGGTCTTGTACCGCACGTAGTTCTTGCTCATGTACAGATAGCCGTCATGGTCGTTCTTCACGCCCCAGGAGTTTTTCACGATGTACCATTCGTTGCCGGCCTGGTCCTTCGCAATCCCGGTGAGCTGCATGCCGTGGTCATCGCCGGTGGTGTAGTTGTCAAAGGCTTCCTGGCGCAGTTCGGGGGTGATCTTCATCTCGGGTTTCGGGCCGGTGAAGAGGTCGGCTTTCTGTTCCTTGGTCAGCTCATCGGCAGGGGTTTCCGGCACCCAGGCGATCCCGTTCTTCCAGCTGAAGGAGGGTTCGCTCACATCCCCGCCCCAAGCCACGGTGTACCCGTTCCTGAGCGCGTTGTCGATGATGCCGATCATGTCTTCCATGGGCACGTTCCAGCATTGCTGGAAGGCCCAGTTGTCCGGCACCATCATCATGGACTTCTGCCAGAACGGCGCACTGGTCACGGAGATGAACTCCTCATAATTGGCCGGGTCCAGCTTCACCACCTCCTTGGCAAAGCTCTGCGGCGTGTAGCTCTTCCCTTTGTACGCAAAGGTTTCCGGAACGGGGCCGAGGTAGGCGTCCAGCACCCCATTGAAAGCCTTCTTCCACACGGGGGTAAGCTTTCCGCGGTTCGGTGCCTTGATCACTTCATCGAGCATGGCCTTGAGAACGGCCTGCATCTCGCCGAACTGGTTCTTGTCCGTGCCGTAGTTCAGGCCCAGGTAGTTCTCCTCGGGCATGGTGCCGTACTTGCCGTACATGTTCACCACGTCGTGCGGCTCCCCGCCGTCACCGTAGTTCAGGCTGCCGTGCATGCGCACATAGCTGTCCGCCTTGTCCTCATACGACTTGCGTGCCGTGTACATCTTCGCCAGGTGGATGGCCGGCCCGCCCGCCTTGATCATCTCCGACTCCAGAAAACTGTTGGCGCTGTAACTCCAGCATGTACCGGATGACGCCTGGTTCTCCACGGGCGTGGCTTCGGCGCTCACCACCGTGGTGAAGCGGTAGCCCGTGCTGTCCGTGGCGGTGGCACTGGTCTTGCGCACCAGGTCATCCTGGGCGTGGACTGCTGGCAACAAGAACGCTGCAACAAGTACGGCTGTAATACGGAAGTGCATGAGCAATGCGGGGATTTTTAAGGGCCGGCCGGGTTGTTCCGGCGGTTTGCAAAGAAAGGAAACAAGAGGGGCATGCGCACGGTCCGGATTTGTCCGGCGGGCTTTTTCGCCGGACCCTGCACGCCCTGTTCACGATCGTTAACGCCGCCGGGCCGATTCGTTTCATTTGTAACGGTTCAGTCCCGACCTTTGCGGCCCCGATGAAATTGGCCAAGGAACGTTCCCTCGGATTTTGGTGTGCCCGCATCGGCCAGCAGTATTTCGCATTGCTCCAGGAACGGTTGCAGCACCTTGGAATTGAACGGGGCTACTTTGTCCTGT
>CALMYC010000345.1 GCA_937873385.1 uncultured Flavobacteriales bacterium
AGGAAGATGCCGCCCAGGAACCACAGCACTAGGAAGAAGCCCAGCTTGCCCATCTGCCAGAGCAGGTCGCTGCCGGAGAAGTTCTGGCTTACCGCCACGGTGCTCAGCAGCACCAGGATCAGGATGGCCACCAGGTCCTCCACGATCAGCACCCCGAAGACCAGGACGGCGAACTTCTGCGTCTTCACGCCCAGCTCCTCAAAGGCGCGGATGATGATGGTGGTGGAGGAGACCGAAAGCAGCGCGCCCAGGAATATGCTGTCCATGGTGCCCCAGCCCAGCAGTTTGCCGGTGCCGTAGCCCAAGGCCGCCATGCCCACCGCCTCCACCATGGAGGTGATGCCGGCGGTGCCCCCCACGGAGGCCAGTTTCTTGAAGCTGAACTCCAGGCCCAGGCTGAAGAGCAGGAAGATCACGCCCAGCTCCGACCATACCCGGATGCTGGCTTCGTCCAGCACCGTGGGGAGCAGCGGCACATGCGGGCCCACCAGCATCCCCGCGATGATGTAGCCCAGCACCACCGGCTGCTTGATCCGTTTGAAGATCAAGGTGGTGACGGCGGCCACCGACAGGATCAGGCCAAGGTCCGCGATGAGTGCCGGGAAATGCTCCATGGTGGCAGGTGGGCAAGATACTGATCCAGGGGTTCGTTTCCTTGGCAGGCAGCAGCCCGGTTGCCGGACAGGAGGTTCTTCGATCGTGCCCGGATGGAGGGAGGTTGCAGGGATGAGAGGAAGCCGGGAAGGGATATGCCGGGAGAACCGGGTGCCATTCCCCACCGCTACAGGGTCGTGCCTGTTCTGAAGCGGACAATGCAGGTGAACGGTACGGTGAATGACCCCTTTGGCGCTCACTCCCGCACGGCCTTCATCTCCTCCATGAATTGCCTGATCGCGGTGCCGTTGCCCACCAGCCACAGTACATCGCGGGAGGCGAGGGGGAGGTGGCCTTTGGGGTTCATGATCCGCATGCCGGCGCGTTCGATCCCCGCCACCATGGCGCTTGCCTGCTCCCGCAGGCCGCATTCCAGGATGGTCTTGCCCACCAAGGGCGATTGGGGCGTGATGCGGTAGCGCCGCATGCGGATGTCCTCCTTGGCCAGGCCGGGCCTGTTCAACACCGGGCGCGTACGTCCCAGTTCGCGGTGCAGGTCGGCCAGTTGCGCATCGGTGCCGATCACCATCAGGTTGTCCCCGGGAAGCAGCCGGTCGTCGCGACCCGGTGCGGGAACGGTGCTGCCATCAAGGCGTTCGATCAGCACCACCTTCACGCCGAAGCGTTCCCGCAGGCTCAATTCCGCCAAGCTCTCACCGGCCGCGGCGGAATCCATCGCCAGGCGCACTTGTGCCACGTGCATGTCCCACGGGGCCAGGTCCGTGCGCCGCTGGCTCAGCTCCCGCTGGTTGAGGTTCTTGAAGAAACGGTCCTCCAAGCGGAGGTAGAAGCGGTGCAACCGTTGACGGAACAGGACGGTGGCCACCACCATAAGCACCAGCAAGGCAAGCAGCGCCCAGCCCGTGCTGAAAAACACGCTCACCAAGATGGCCAGCACCACCACCGCGGCACCAAGGCGCACCAGCTCCAGCACCACCAAGGGGCCGCGCATCATCCATTGGTTCAGCCAAAGCTGGCGGTACGCATTGCGGTTGATGCGCCGCAGGCTCATGGCCCAGATAAAGGGCAGCACGAGGAGGAAGGTGGCCACCCCGGCCCAGAAGTGCCCGTTCAGGCCCCAGATCCCGTCGCCGAACAGGTCGTTCAGCCAAGGGCCCACCACGAAGATCATGGCCAGGCAGAGCACGGCGAAGACCACCATGTTGATCACGTAGGCCTTCAGCAGGCTGCGCCAGGCGCTGGTCTCCTTCACGTGGTCCGTCTGGTGGCCGTACCGTTCCAGTGCATGGGTCCACCGCACCGGAAGCACGCGCTCCAACCATTGCGCGAACGGCCCGGAGGCCTTGATCATGTACGGGGTGGTGAAGGTGGTGACGGCCGATACCCCCACCACGATGGGGTACAGGAATTTGCCGGTGACGCCCAGGCTGAGGCCCAGGGTGGCGATGATGAAGGAGAATTCACCGATCTGCGAAAGGCTCATCCCGATGCGCACTGACCGCGACATGGGTTCACCGGCGATCAGGGCGCCCAGTGTGGCACTGAACGATTGGCCGAACACCACCAGCGCGGACAGCAACAGCACCTGCGGCCAATGCGCCACCAGCATCCGCGGGTCCAGGATCATGCCCACGGACACGAAAAAGATGGCGCCGAAAAGATCCTTCACGGGTTTCACCAAGTGCTCGATCCGCTCGGCCTGCACCGTTTCCGCCAGGAGCGCGCCCATGATGAACGCGCCCAGCGCCGCGCTGAAGCCCGCGTGCACGGCGAACGCCACCATGCTCAGGCACAAGGCCACCGCCACGATGAGCAGCGTTTCGTCGTTCATCAACTTCCGGGTGCGCTGCAGCAGCGTGGGGATGAGGTAGATGCCCACGGCGAACCACAGGATGAGGAAGAAGCCGAGCTTGCCCAGCTCCCACAGCATCTCCGATCCGGAGAAATGCTGGCTCACCGCCAAGGTGCTCAACAACACCATCAGCAGCACGGCCACCACATCCTCGATCACCAGCACACCCACCACGATGGTGGCGAACACCTGGGTCTTCAGCCCCAACTCGTCCAAGGCCCGCGCAATGATGGTGGTGGACGACATGGAGATGATGCCGCCCAGGAACAGGCTGTCCATGGTGCTCCAGCCCAGGGCCTGCCCCACGAACCAGCCGGCGGCGAACATGAAGCCCACGGTGACCAACGCCGTGATGCCCGCGCTGCCGCCCACCTTGATCACCTTCTTGAAACTGAACTCCAGGCCCAGGCTGAACAGCAGGAACACCACGCCCAGCTCCGACCACACCCCGATGCTGGCGTCGTCCATCACCGTGGGCGTGAACGGCATGTGCGGGCCCACCAGCACGCCTGCAATGATGTAGCCCAGCACCAAGGGCTGCTTGATCTTCTTGAAGACGAGGGTGGTGACGGCCGCAACGGAAAGGATCAGCCCCAGGTCGGCGATCAGTGCGGGCAAATGGCTCATCGGATCGCGGCCAAGATACTTTCGGCCAACGGACCTTTGGTCAGTTGTCGCTTCGATCGCCGCATCTTCGTGCCCGATCCAGCAAAACGCCCATGAAGAAACGGACCATCGGAAAGATCCTGATCGCCAATCGTGGGGAGATCGCATTGCGGATCATGCGTTCGGCCAAGGAAATGGGCATCGCCACGGTGGCTGTGTATTCCGAGGCGGACCGCAACGCGCCATTCGTACGCGCTGCAGATGAGGCGGTCTGCATCGGCCCGCCGCCCAGCAAGGAAAGCTACCTGGTGATCGACAAGATCCTCAAGGTGTGCAAGGACCTGAAAGTGGACGCGGTGCACCCGGGCTACGGATTCCTCAGCGAGAACGGCGATTTCGCCAAGGCGCTGGAAAAGGCTGGCGTCCTCTTTATCGGCCCTTCGCCCGGGGCCATGCACATCATGGGCGACAAGTTGGCGGCGAAGGAAGCCGTGAAGAAGCACGGAGTGCCACTGGTGCCCGGGACGGAAGGGGCCGTCTCCGACCTGCAGGAGGCCTTGCAGGTGGCCAAGACCATCCAATTCCCCATCCTCATCAAGGCAGCGGCCGGGGGAGGCGGGAAAGGCATGCGCATCGTGGAAAAGGAGAGCGAACTGAAGGAAGGCCTGGAGCGCGCCATCAGTGAAGCGGAGAATGCCTTTGGGGACGGGAGCGTGTTCATCGAAAAGTTCGTCACAGGGCCGCGGCACATCGAAGTGCAGGTGCTGGCGGACACCCACGGCACCACCGTGTACGTGTTCGAACGCGAATGCAGCATCCAGCGCAGGCACCAAAAGGTGATCGAGGAGGCGCCCAGCGCCGTGCTTACCCCGGCCATGCGCAAGCGGATGGGCAATGCCGCGGTGGATGTTGCGAAGAGCGTGAACTACGTGGGCGCAGGCACCGTGGAGTTCCTGCTGGACAGCAACGGCGATTTCTATTTCATGGAGATGAACACGCGCCTGCAGGTGGAGCACCCCGTCACGGAGATGATCAGCGGCCTGGACCTGGTGAAGGAACAGATCAAGGTGGCGCAAGGGGAGAAGCTCACCTTCAGCCAAGAGGACCTGAAGATCGACGGGCATGCCATCGAGGTGCGCGTCTACGCCGAGGATCCCGCGAACAACTTCCTGCCGGACATCGGCACGCTCACCACCTACCGCCCGCCGCAAGGCCCCGGCGTGCGGGTGGACGATGGTTTCGAGGAAGGCATGGAGATCCCGATCCACTACGACCCGATGATCGCCAAATTGATCGTGCACGGTTCCGACCGGGAGGAGGCCATCGCCCGCATGGAGCGCGCCATCGATGACTATGCGATCGCCGGCGTGGAGACCACCCTGCCCTTCTGCCGCTTCGTATTGGGCCATGCGAGCTTCCGGTCCGGCAAGTACGACACCCTTTTTGTGCGGGACCATTTTTCACCGGGTGACCTGGAAGGGAACGACCCGGAGGAAATGATCGCCGCCGCTTTGGTGGCCGCGCATGTGGATGCCGAACAACGATGGGTGCCAACGGCCGAAATCGCCGATTCACACCTGCCTTCGCCGTGGTGGTTGAACCGCCGGTGAGCGGGTTTCCCATTTTCGTCGAACGGCACAACTCGTTGCATTGGATGCCGTTCCAATGGTACTTTCGTAGTCCCACAGGGATGATACGCCGGATCGGTCAACTGGTTTTCTACTGTCTTTTTGCGGTTCCTGCATGGGCCCAAGGGGGCACTGCACTTGTTCCAGTGGCCGTGGAGGGCACCGACACCATTCCCTTGTACACATTGGGCGAAGTGGAGGTGAGCGCGGTAATGACTGCCAAAGTCCGGCGCAATGCCCGTCGCACAGACCGCCTGACGCGTTATGTGCAGAAGGTCTATCCGTATGCCTTGATCACTTCCAAGCTGATGGATGAGTACGACCATGACCTGGCGGGCATCCAAAATGCACGCGACAAGGACCTGTACCTGAAACTTGCCGAGGCTGAACTGCGTGCCGAGTTTGAGCAGGACGTGAAGGAAATGACCATCACCCAAGGCCGCATCCTCGTGAAGTTGATCGACCGGGAGACCGGCCATACGAGCTACGAGCTCGTCAAGCAACTGCGTGGCTCCTTCCAAGCATGGATGTGGCAGGGCGTAGCCAAGCTTTTCGGCAACGACCTCAAGGGGGAGTATGATCCCGAAGGGGATGACAAATTGGTGGAATCCATTGTGCGGCGCATCGAAAGCGGTGAACTGGCTGCTACCCCACGGAGTGCGCGGACGGAAAAGGCCACAGCCCGTTTGGAGAAACGAAAAGAGCGGCTCTACAGGAAGTATGGCGTTGCGCCGCCCATGAT
This sequence comes from uncultured Flavobacteriales bacterium, assembly GCA_937873385.1. GTDB lineage: Bacteria > Bacteroidota > Bacteroidia > Flavobacteriales_F > PHOS-HE28 > PHOS-HE28. Next base: position 5,444 of record CALMYC010000345.1, read on the forward strand.
CTCCGCGAATTAAGGGGCGGTTTTCCGTTGTTTGCGTGCAGCTTCCCGGCAACTGGGCACTGAAAACGGATCATTGACACCCCACAACTTTCAACTGACCACGGACCATTACACCCCAGCCTCCGGCACCTCCCTCCTGCGCGAACCTTCATACAGTTCATACCGCAGGAACCGGCAGTCCAGCGCGCCATTGAACAGGCGGATCTTGGGACGTGGGGTGAGCTTGATGTGTTTGGCGGCCTCCAGGTTCGGTGTGATCACCCAGGCTTCGTAGCCGGCCCAGTTTCGCTTCAGGGTATCGCCGATCATTTTGTAGAAGCCGTTGATGTCGGCATCCTCGTCCATGCGCACACCGTAGGGCGGGTTGATGATGAGGATGCCTCGGCCCCCCGGCGCGGGCAGGTCCTCAAAGGCCACGTTCATCACCTGGATCTCCTCCTTGAGGTCGGCAATGGCGATGTTCGTTTCGGCCTTGCGGGCCACGTTTTTTGAAAGTTCGCCGCCCAGGATCAGGGGCTTGTTGCCGGTGATGCGCTCCATGGCCCCGTCGTACACCTTTATCCATAGGTCCGCATCGAAATCATTCCAGCGCTGAAAGCCGAATCCCTTGCGGTACACGCCGGGTGGAATGTTTCCCGCGATCAAGGCAGCCTCGATCAGGATGGTGCCCGAACCGCACATGGGGTCCACGAAGTTGCTGGTGCGGTCCCAACCGGTCAGCAGTACCATTCCGGCAGCCAATACTTCATTGATCGGGGCCAAGTTCGTTTCTTCACGATACCCGCGCTTGTGCAGGGACCCACCGCTGCTGTCCAATGAAACCGAGCAACGGTCTCCATGGAGGAAGAGACGGATGCCCAGAACCGGATTCTCCGTATCCACGGAAGGACGATTGCCGCTGCGCTCACGGAAGCGGTCCACCAAGGCATCCTTGGCTTTCAGGGCCAGGTACTGCGAATGGTGGAAGAGGTCTGAATTCAGTGTGCATGTGAATGCGAAGCTGTCATCCGGGCCCATGAAGCGCTCCCATGCGATCTGCTTGATGCCCACATAGAGGTCTTGTTCATTGCGCACCCGGAAGTCGGTGATGGGCACCAGAATGCGCAAGGCCGTGCGCAGGCAGAGGTTGGCCTTGTAGAGGAAACCGAGGTCGCCGGTGAAGGCTACGGCACGGTTGTGCGTCTCGATCTCCTTTGCACCCAACCGCAACAGTTCCTCGGCCAGTACCTTCTCCAAGCCATACATGGTTTGGGCCGTCATCCGGAATTCCTGGACGGGCATGCGGGCAGGACGGTTTGGCATGGGTTAAACGTACGAAGCCGGTGATTGTACACCGGCTTCGTGACTGCGCTGTGTCCTGATCAGAATACGACCGTCTGCTGGCGCACAGGCACCAAGTGCTGGTCCTGTTCGATCAACAATTCGCCACTGGTCAGGTCAAAGGCGATGGAACCCACGGGGCCGGCATAGGCGAGGTCCTCGCTGGCGGTGGCATCCATCCGCACCCCGAAGGAAATACTGTGCCGCCTGCCATTGAAGGAAGCATCGCTCATGTTGTGGGTGTCCACGGACACGGTCTTCGTCAGGTGCCCGGCCTTGCGGAAATGGATCAAGGCCACGGCATCGGCAGGCAGCACAAGGTCCACGCGGCCATCCGCATCAGGGCGGCCCCAGTCCTTGGTGCCGTTCACGTTCACTTCCACGATAACGCCGTTGGCATTGTCGTCACCCAGGTCCATCCAGGCGGTCACGGCCAGATCGGTGGGGGCGGCGGGAGGAGGGGCCGCTTGCACGGTGGTGCCCATGCCGAACAGGGAAACGATTGAAAGGATACAGGTGTGCCGCAGAGCGTGTGCCATGGTTCGTTTGTTTGGTCGAAGGGCCTTAACGCCAGGGAAATCCACGAGTTGTGGAATTTCGATGAAGACCTTGACTGAATGGGGTGAAATCTGGTTTTCGGGCGGCAAAATTACTGTGAAGGCCTGTGCGGCCGTCGTGCCAGGGTGAGGAGTTTTCAAGAATTTTGGAACAAGGCGCGAGGTCAAGCCAAGTTTGTTTCTTCCACTTGGGCGGAACGTGTGTAAAACCGGTGGTCTGTCTGCGCCATTGGTTGGACAGAGCCAATGGCCGACCGGATGCCAAGCATTCAGATGGGCACGGATCCGTTGGGCAGGTCACCTTCCACGCTGTGGCCGGTGTTCAGCTCGGAAGGACCAGGCCCAATGCCGTATGGCTTTGCCGCCGGACCGTGTTGATCAGCACCGGATCTTCGGATAGCTTGCTTCCCCAGGTGGGCACCATGCGCTTCAACCCTGCCTGCCATGCCGGTGCGGAAGCCTTGTCCGGGAAACACCGGTGCACCAGATCGAGCATGATGGACACCGCGGTGCTTGCTCCCGGTGAGGCACCCAGCAATGCGGCCAAGCTCCCGTCGGCCGCAGCCCCCAGTTCGGTGCCGAACTCCAGGATCCCGCCTTCCTGCGGGTCCTTCTTGATCACTTGCACCCGTTGCCCGGCGATGGCCAGTTCCCAATCCTTCAACTCCGCACTGGGCATGAATTCCTTGAGCTCTTCCAAGCGTTCTTCGGGTTTCATCCGCACCTGGTCGATCAGGTA
>CALMYC010000346.1 GCA_937873385.1 uncultured Flavobacteriales bacterium
CCTCCGGTGGCCGCCGACATGTTCACGTAAAAATCCAACGTGCCGGCCGTGCCTGCGGGTGTCTCGGTCCGGTTGTGGAATCGGGCCATCGGCGCATCGGCCCACGTGTTTTGTGGATTGTTCCAGCCACCAATGCCACCCCAGCCTGATTCGGAGGTGGTGGTGGTGCTGCTGCGCCAGGAGCCCGGGCCATAGGCTGGCGTGTTCTTCCAGTAGCCGCCTGTGGGCACATCGTTGGTGCTGCAGCGGTTGGTCCAGGTGGTGAAAGTCTCCGTGAACTGGGTGCCGTTGTACGTGTAGTAGTTGGGCGCGGGATCGCTCACCGTGATCTGTACGGGCGTGCTGGCCACGGTGCTGGGGCCGGTGCTGCAGGTCACATTGCACCGGTACCAAGTGGTGGTCATCAGGGCCGCGGCAGCGTAGTTGTCATTGATGGCGCCGACGATGTTGCCCCAAGTGGTGCCGTCCGGGCTGCTTTGCCACTGGTAGCTCACGCCGCTTCCCGGGGTGGCATTTTGTAAGGTCAGGTTGGTGTTGAGCGGAGCGCAACCGGATAGGCTGCTGGCTTGTGTGTTGCCTGGAGCCGGGGTAGTGCAGGCCGAAGGAGGGTCGAAGGTGTACTTGGTGCCGTTGCCGGGCCATGCATCCAGAGAAGTGCTGTTGTTCGTGCTGCTCGCCACTGGGCCCGCGAGGATGTTCAGGTAGTTGGCCGTGTTCGCGCCCGTGACCGCCACGAAGTTCTTCCACCAGGACATGGCTCCCCCGGTACCGTAAATGAACTCAATGGCATTGGTGCCTTCATGGAGCGAGGCCTGGAAGATGTAATAGGTGCCCCCGTCCCAGGAATAGGCATGGTGGTCCCAATGCACGGTAAGCACCCGGTTGGGGGCCGTGCCGGAAACGAGGGATGTCACCGAGTTCCCGCTCTCATCGCCATCAACGCACATGGGCGAGATCAATGGGTTGTTGCCGTTGAGGTTTTGGACCTGGTAGCCGTCGATCACGGTGTTCCCGAGGCGCATGCTCCCATAGTTGTTCGCGGAGAAGGTGGTGTACGTGGTGCCTTCATACACGAAGTTGAAGCCTATGGATGTCACGGCCGAATTGAAACTGCCCGTCGGCACCAGCACGGTCGATCCGGTCATGTCATGCAAGCTGGCACCGCCGCTGGCTGCGAAGGCGTACATGTTGACGGTCTGCGCCTGGGCGGCTGAGAGCAGGCCGGCAACGGCCAACGTTGCCAACCCGGCCCGCCATCGGCCGCGCAGGGACTGGTCGTTCATTGAGTTGAAGTCTTTCATGGTGGCAAGGATTGGGAATTGGGTTTCGTGATGAAGTTTCCGGGCAACAGCAACCAAAGTATTTGCAGGCCGCCCAAAACCCCCACTTGGCGGGGATGGACGGTTGAGCTTGGTATGAATGAGCACGGAGCAGGACTACCGTCGGCTGCCCAGCACCGTCAAGTGGCCCGTGAACCGTTCAGTGGTGCGGCCATCGACCACCTCGTAGAAGTACGTGCCGTCCGGGAGG
>CALMYC010000347.1 GCA_937873385.1 uncultured Flavobacteriales bacterium
CGTGGCCCGCGCCGTATGCACGCCAATGCCGCCGGTAACGGCCCAGGCAATGGCAACAAATGCGGTTGGGGAGGTCGGAGCTGACTGCTGCTGGGGTTGGAGAGTGTTTGGAGAGTTGTGCAAACGAACCCGTGAATGGGTTGAACGGTGCCAATGTTAACGGATGCCGATCGGGAAAGCAAAAAAATAAATTTCTTCACAGGAGGCAACCCATGCAGAAAATGTTCGACCGCGCCTGTGTTACAATTTCATTCGTGCTTCGCTACCGCATGGTCACTGCAGGAAGATCGTGCGCCCAAGTGTGATACGGGACTCTGCGACACCGCATGGTCCGCAGGGTCCGCCCGGTGCCGCAGGTGCATGCTGGCGAGACCCTGCGGGAGCATCAATCGCTACCGCAGGGTCACCGCAGGAAGATCGTGCGCCCAAGTGTGATCCGGGACCCTGCGGGAGCATAAAACCATGCACGGCCCTGAGCGGAGCCGCTCTCCGGCTGCGCTCAGAGGGCCAACCCTAAACCCTTGGGCTGCCATTTGATGCACTGTACGTTTCAGCCTTTGACATGATCGCCGTGGCACGGCGCCCATGCATGCGAGCCTCTATATTCGCCTGCACAATAACTCTCCACAATGTTACTCCACCGTCTGCAGTGTACGATCCTTCTATTTGCCGGTCTGGTTTGGTTCCCGTGGCCGACAGTTGCACAAACCATGGTGCCGAAGCCGATGCTTCAATCAGCACCGGATCCGGGCCCAGTACCGGCAGAAGTGACCTTGCAAGCACGTGATGCCATCATTCGCGGCTTGGCTTACTTCGGTTCCCCCGAGCTGCCGCTGGACCCGGATGCCGTGCTCATCCACGCCTACCTGAAGGACCGTTTTGGCTTGCCCGAATTGTGCTCGGCCGAGCATGTATTGGCGGAAATCAGGCGGGATACTGCCGGGACGCTTCATAAATTCCTGCGTTTGGCCGAAGCCGTTCCGTTCAAGCCTGATTTCCTGAAGCTGCAGGGAAAGAGTTTCGACAACATTACGGTGGCCGGCATGTGGTATGATAAACTGCCAAAACCCACGGTACTTGAGGACCGGATTGAAGCGAGCCCCTTGGATGAGCAGTATATGGCTACACATTCACTATGGGCGATGGCCATGGCCCGGCAGTGTTTTCAAGCTGAAGTGGACACCGTCCTGGAACATCAGTTGGTGGAAAAGGTGATGTCGCTGATGGAACGTACAGACCTGCGATGGGATGACGAGGCCATTGAGGCGCTGGCCATTTCCCAATACCACGACCCATACTATGTGCCCTCGTATAAGTACATCCAGGAATTGGTGGACCTGCAGAATCCCAATGGCAGCTGGAGCTGGAACCCGGGCCAGGAAGTGATGGGAAGCCAGCATACCACGGTGCTCGCACTTTGGGCGTTGTTGCAGTACAAACCCTTGGCATGGCCAACGCAGCCACGAAGCTTGGTGCTTCACTGATCGCACAGGGTCCGCAGGGTCCGCCCGGTGCCCCAGGTGCATGCTGCGAGACCCTGCGGGAGCATAAAACCGTGCACCAATCGCTACCGCAGGGTCACCGCAGGAAGATCGTGCGCCCAACTGTGATACGGGACCCTGCGGCACCGCAACCAGTCCCAGATTCCCGGGCCCGGACAACGGCCGCAAGTTGAACCACGTCCTTGCCCGGGACCGGCATCATTGTCCACACTTCCCATGGTGAAGGAATTTTCTCCGTAAACTTGTCCGTGGTGTCTCTCCCACCACTTGCCAGTGCTTCTCACACTGCTCCAACATGATGTCACTCTCCCATAGCCACTATAGGGGCTGAGCGCTCCTCTCGGCCTTTGCTCCACGGCCTGGTCCACCAAGGCGAATGTTCCTGCACTTCCCTGTGGGACACACTTTGGTCCGTTTCGGAAGCGTCGTGCATTGCGCCTTGTTCGCCATGTCCTTGTTGCTCGCTTCCGCGGCACATGCCCAATGGAGCGAAGACCCATCGGATGCCACCACCAGCCTGACCGGTACGGTGGCCTATCCATTGGTGGCGGCAGAGCCTGCCACATGCACCACCTGCAATGGTCCGTTCGACTTCAGCCTGGTTTCCACCACCACCCCTCAAAGCACCACCCTGGCCTTCCCGCCGTGCCTGGTGGAACAGACCATCTCGCCGTCCATGCCGCAAAAGGACATGTGGTTCCGCTTGAACCCGGCGTTCACCGATGCCCTGTACCGCTTCACGCTTTACGGCACCGGCAGCCCGGCCATGACCAAGGGCGGCATGGCCGTGTATGAGGCACCCAACGCCGGAGGGCCGTTCCGCCTGCTGGATTGTTCACTACGGGGTGGCCCCACCCTCAGCAACAACTTACCATCCGTTGAAGCCACCTGCATCACCCCGGGAAACAAGCTTTACCTGCGCGTGTGGGACAGCAGTGTCCCCACGGTGGCGAACAGCCAGTTCAACATTGGCGTGATGGGCCAGCGGATTTCCACCCTGCCGGACCGGGGCGCCGACGAAACACCCTGCTCCGCGCGGACCATCGCCGACGTGGGCAGTTTCACCTCCAGCGGCCACGCCATCGATTACGTCTTTGCCTGCGACGAAGCCGGATTTCTGCCGGGTGAACTCACCGATTTGCGGCATGGGATTTTCCTTTCCTGTGCGGCGGAGTGGACCGGAAACGGGCGGCATGTCCGCTCC
>CALMYC010000348.1 GCA_937873385.1 uncultured Flavobacteriales bacterium
ACATGGCCGGCCGGTACATGCCGAGCGGCGTGGTGTTCACGATCAACCGGCAGAGGCGGATCACGGTGGGGTCCACCATGTCCCATGTCAGGTCCCCGCGTTCGCGGCTGCGGCTTACCACGCGGAAGCGGATGCCCATTTCCCGCAGCACATAGGCCACCGCGCGGCTGGCACCGCCGCTGCCGAGCACCAGGGCACGGGCCCTGATGGAACTGCCGGGGTCGGCAAGTGATGCCGCGGTTTCGCCGATCAATGCCCTGAAACCGGCCACGTCCGTATTGTGGCCGATGCACTTTCCGCCCGTGATCTTGATGGTGTTCACCGCGCCCACGGCGGCGGCCAAGGGGTCCAGCCCGTCCAAGTACGGGATCACCGTTTCCTTGAAGGGGAGGGTCACATTGAGCCCGCGCAGGTCCGGATGGCGTTTCAACAAGGCCGGAAACGCATCGATCCCCGCCAGCTCAAACAGGTCATAGCGGTGCTCGTTGAGTCCCTCCTTGGCGAAGAACGCCGTGAAATGGTCCTTGCTGAAACTGTGGCCCAGCTGTTTCCCGATGAGCCCATACCGCACCATGGGTGCAAGGTAGTTTCAATTCCCGGCCTGCTTGGGCGCCCAACGCATCCGCACGAACTCGATCACCATGGGAAGCACGGAGATGCCCACGATGGCCAGGATCACCACTTCGTAGTTCTTCTGGATGAACGGGTGCTGGCCGAACGCATAGCCCGCGAAGAGCAGGAGCGTGATCCAAAGCACCCCCCCAATGATGTCGTATGGCAGGAACTTCCTGCGGTAGTCCATTTTGCCGATGCCCGCCACGAACGGCGTGATGGTGCGCACGAAGGGCACGAACCGCGCGATGATGATGGTGCGCACCCCGTATTTCTCAAAATAGCCGTGGGTCTTGTCCAGGTTTTTCCGGCTTACCAGCGCCTTGCCGAAGAGCTTCCAGCCCAGCACCCGCAGCCCGAAGGTGCGCCCCACCCAATAATTGATGTTGTCGCCGATGATGGCGGCAGGGATCAGCAGGGCCAGCAACAAGGCCATGTCCAGCGAGCCGATCGCGGCCAGCGAGCCCGCCACGAACAGCAGGGAATCCCCGGGCAGGAAGGGCATCACCACCAGGCCCGTTTCAATGAAGATGATCATGAACAGCAGCAGGTAGATCAAGTTTCCGTGTTCTTGGATGAACACCGGCAGGGTCTCGTTCAAGTGGGTGATGAAGTGCCAGAAGGAGAGGAGGATGTCCATGGAAGGCGGGTAACTGTTGGATCGTGATCGGTGGCTTTCCTGCGGGGTTCAACCATCGCGGTGCACCATCGCTTTGTGTTCAACTCAATTCAAGGGATCAAGGTGATCGGTTCCAGTTCGTTCACGGCACCCATTGGGGCCACGAACCCGTCCTCACTCGCACTTCAGTGAGCCGTCCACTTCATCATGCCATGCCTGGATGCCGCCGCGCAGGTTGATGATGTTGGTGAAACCGTATCGGGTGGTCAGCGCGTCCACCACGGCACAACTGCGCTTCCCGCTGTTGCAGTGCACCACCACGGGCCGGTCCTTGGGGATCTCCGGGATGCGATCGATCAACTGGCTCATGGGGATGGGGATGCCATGGATGGTGCACAGTTCCGTTTCGTAGGGTTCGCGCACGTCGATCAGGGTGAACTTTTCGCCCCGGTCGCGCATGTCCCGGAGTTCACGTGCGGTCACTTCCTTCATTTTGCCTTTGCCTTGGCTTTGTGTTCCGCCTCTTCCTTGGCGCCATTGACGTGGCCGTCAGGCTTGATCTGGCGGAGGTGGTCGGCGATGTCGCTAGGCAGGTACTCAAAGAAGGTATCTCCCCGCAGGCCCAGGCGCAGGGCTTCCAAGGCGATCACTTCGTCGGGTGACACGTTGCCCAGGTTCACGTTGGCGCCCACCTGCTTGATGAACCACGTCTGCTGGCTCTTGATCGGGGCTTCCCAGATGATGTCCTTGCCCGGCACCTTGGCCATGATGCGGTTCACCAACGTGGTGTGGGCGTGGCCGCTGGGCCGGTAGATGCCCACGGTACCGCTCTCACGGGCCTCGGCGATCACCTTCCAGCTGCCCGCGTTGAGCTCATCGTTCATCATGCGCACCCACTTCGCAGGGCTGATGAGGATGCCGGTTTCCTTGCTGCCCACCTCGCTGAGCACCGTGTGCTCCCGCGCTAGGGTGTTGATGTACTTGAGCTTCACATCGTGCTCCAGGTCGATGGAGCCGTCGGAAACCTCCACGGCATCCAACTTCAGGTTGCCCAGCAGTTTGCGGTAGTCCTCGAACTGCCCGCGCGCAATGAATGCCTCGAAGAGCGTTCCGCCGAGGTACACCTTGATCCCCGCTTGTTGGTACAGGGCTATTTTCTCCTTGAGCCGCGCCGTGGCATAGCTGGTGCCGAAGCCCAGCTTCACCAGGTCGGTGAGGTGGCCCGAGGCATCAATGAGGTCTTCCGCCTGCCGCAGGCTCAAGCCCTTGTCCATCACCATGGTCAGTCCTTCCTCGCGGGGCTTTGCCGTGCGGGAGGGAACGTGGTCCAACCTGAAATTCATTGACGGTATAGCGCTAGTAGATGGACCACCTGCGGCAGCTGCACCGCTTCGGGCCAATTTTCCAGAAATTGATCGTGGGAGGCGTAGTCGGACACCAGGGCTTCCTCCAGGGCAAGCAGGCCTTCCTGCAAATGGCCCGCTCGCAGCAGGTAGCCCGCAAGGCGGTATTTGAGCCGCGCGTTCAACTGGTGCACCTGGGCCCCTTCCTGCAGTTTGCGCAACGCCGCTTCAGGCCCCTTGAGCTCCAACAGCAATTGGGCATGGTCCAGCCATCCGTCCAGGTTCTGGGGTTCCAGCCCGTTCACTTTCGTGAAGGCCGCCAACGCAGCCTCGTGTTGCTTGGCGCGGCCCAGGGCACAGGCATAGTAGTACCAGGCATCCGGGTGTTCGGGCGAGATCCTTACGGCATGCTGCAGCGCAGTGACCGCCTCGGCTACCTTGTCCTGCATGTCCTTCACCACGCCGCGGCCAATCCACGCATCCACCCATTCCGGGTCCAGCGCAATGGCCTGGTCGTAGTTGATCAGGGCTTGCTCATAGCGCTCCATCTTTTCATAGCATTCCCCTATGAAACTGTAGGTGATCGCCTGCGGGCCGTCGAACACGAGCGTTTCCTCATAGCACTGCACCGCCTCCTCATAGCGTGCATTCACCAGGAGGTTGCGGGCCTTGCTGAAGTAGGCCGAGCTGAACCGCTCATCAATGGCCAATGCAAGCTCCAGTGCCTGGTTGCTTTCCTCATAACGCTCCAGCTTGGCGTACACGTTGCCCAGGTTGTACCAGGACACGCTGGAATACGGGTGCTCGTCGGTGAACTGCCTGAAAAAAGTGATGCACGCCTCGTCCGCCCCGGCCAGGTCGTAGCAATAAGCCAGTTCATACAGCACCGCCTCGTTTTCCGGGTTCAGTTCCAATGCGTGCTTCAGACAGGCAATGGCCTCTTCATACTCCTCCAGGTTCTCGTACTCAAAGGCCAGGTCCAGGTGGATGTCGTCCAAGCCTTCCTCGGCCAGGTCCAGCGCCTTTTTGTAATGTTCCACCGAGCGCCGGTGGTTGCGCTGCTGGCTGTAAATGCCGGCCTTGTGCAGCTGCACCTCCTCGTTCCACGGCTCCACTTTCTCCACGAGGTCCAGCAATTCCAGTGCCTTGCCCAGCCGGCCCAGCGCCATCATCACCACAGCTTCGCAAAAGGTGAGCTCGGATGAGGCCGGATGCAGCTGTTGCGCAAAGCGGAGCACGCGCTCCGCCCGGCGCGGCTCGTTCCGCTCCAGGTAATGGTCAATGATCATCTCCAGCTCCTCGATGTCGAAGAAGTACTGCTCCCGGTTGGCCTCCATGGCCTCGTATCGCTGCACGCAATGCGCCTGGTCCGCATTCGGGTCCGGCGACTGGCGGGGGGATTCGTTCATGGATCGGGTTTGAAAGAATTCCCCAAAGGTAGGTAACCACTACGTGCCCGGCCTTTATGCCTTTTCGGTTTTGAACAGGCCACCGTGCAACATTCCTGTGCCAACTCCTTGGTGCTCCCGGTACTTTTGCGCCCCGATCCGACCTACTGGCCGGGCTGTCCCCAACCAACCATAGACTGCATGACCTTGATCCGCTCCATCTCCGGCATCCGTGGCACCATCGGCGGCGCGCCGGGCGAAGGCCTTTCACCGATCGATGTGGTGCGGTACACGGCCGCCTTCGGCCTGCTGATGAAGCAAACCGCCGGTAAGGCGCGCCCGAAGGCCGTCATGGGAAGGGATGCCCGCCCCAGCGGCCCCATGGTGGCCGACCTGGTGCGGGGCACACTGGTGGGCCTCGGGTACGAGGTGGTGGACCTTGGCCTGGCCACTACGCCCACCGTGGAAATGGCCGTGGCCGGTGAAGGCGCCGATGCAGGCATTATCCTGACGGCCAGCCACAACCCCAAGCAATGGAATGCCCTGAAACTCCTCAATGCCAAGGGCGAGTTCATCAATGCCGTACAGGGCGCGGAGGTGCTGCAGTTGGCCGAAAGCGGCGTGCTGCAGTTCGCAAACGTGGATGCCCTCGGCTCCGTGCGCAATGACGGCTCATGGACCAGCAGGCACGTGGATGCCATCCTCGCACTGGACCTGGTGGATGCCAAGGCCATTGCCGCACGCAAATACAAAGTGGTGGTGGATGCCGTGAACAGCGTGGGCGGCGTGGCCGTGCCGCAACTGCTGGAAGCCTTGGGTGTGGAGGTGGTCAGGCTGCATTGCGAGCCCAACGGGCAGTTCCCCCACAACCCGGAGCCGTTGCCGGAGCATTTGAAGGACCTCTGCGGTGCCGTGTTGCAGCATAAGGCCGACCTGGGCATCGCCGTTGACCCGGACGTGGACCGCTTGGCGCTTGTTTGCGAGGATGGGCGGCTCTTTGGCGAGGAATATACCCTGGTGGCTTGCGCGGACCACGTGCTGGCGCACCGCCCCGGCGATACGGTGAGCAACCTGAGCAGCACCCGTGCCTTGGATGATGTGGCCGCGCGCCACGGCCGAAAACGCCACGCCAGTGCAGTGGGTGAAGTAAACGTGGTGGAGCTCATGAAATCCGTGGGCGCACCCATCGGTGGCGAAGGCAACGGAGGGGTGATCCTCAGTGAACTGCACTACGGGCGGGACGCACTGGCCGGCATTGCGCTCTTCCTTACGCTTTTGGCACAGCGCGGCGGAAAGGTGTCCGGGCTGCGCAACAGTTACCCGGACTACTTCATCAGCAAGAACAAGATCGAACTGCAACCCGGGATGGACGTCCAGGGATTGGTGGATGCCATGCAACAGCGCCACAAAGGACAGCCGCACAGCACGGTGGACGGTTTGCGCATTGAGTTTGGCAACGAATGGGTTCATCTCCGCAAAAGCAACACCGAGCCCATTGTGCGCATCTACGCCGAAAGCGGCACCATGGCCGCCGCTGATGCACTGGCCGGCCGCATCATGCAGGAAATGCGTGAACTGGCGGGGCGGGCAGCGGGGGGAGGGGTGAACCCGTGCCGCGACGGGCTTTTCGGGCTATAATGCGCAATTAACAAATCGC
>CALMYC010000349.1 GCA_937873385.1 uncultured Flavobacteriales bacterium
TTCTTCACCAGCAGAATATACGGCCCAGGAGCCAAGGCGGAAATGTCGATGTCGACGCGAGGTTGGTTGATCCGGAACTTTAGCATAGGTATTCCACGCATATCGAGAATGATAAGCACGGCGGGCATGATTGTCTTGGTAAATTCCACACTCAGGTAGTCGGTAGCGGGATTGGGTGAAATACGCAGGTAGGGACTGTTATCCGCATATCGTTCGGATATCGCACTGGTTAAGTCGCTACAGGCCTCTAAATCCGGGCCGCAAGGTGTTGTATATAGCAGGGAGTCAGAAACGGTAAAGCACTGCAGAGTGATCCCAAATTGGAATGGGATGTATGGACAGGTGGTCAAACCCATCGTCGATCCGATCCCTTCCACAATGGCAAACCGGAGGCATGAATCGAAAATTTGGAAGTTTATCCGTTTCCGATAGTTTGGCCCTATCAATATGGAATCAATGGACTCTACGGTCCAGGTGTAATGACAAGTCCCCATGTATCCTTTGAGCGTATCACCGGGCTGCATATCAAAATCATAGAGCAATGTATCCTGTGTCATCGCCCCTCCCTTCCAGTAAACCTTCTTGGCGATGGTATCCTCCCTGAGATATCCTTCGCCAAGGTCTTCCGGGATAGTGCAGCTACAGCCCTCATAGTCAATGCTTACGGATTGACCTATTTTCCTGTAGGCATTCCCATCGATCACGGTGTCGCCAGCTATGTAGTCCTGCACGTACCGATACGTTCCGCAACCAAAATCGGTACAGACGGCCATCATCCCCCACACCGCATTGCTGTCCGGGAAGGTGTGGTAAACGTTGAATTGTTCCTTAACCGGCACGGCGATCGCCAGCACCGTGGCACACCCCAGCAATAGCCGCCGCCAACCACGGACCATTGGCCTTGGCTTCGATCTGAACATCTTGCTTTCCATCGCGCTTACCGTTGAGACGCTTCCAACGCCATGATCCGCTGCTCCAAGCCTGCCTGCTTTTCCTCCAATTGGAGGATGTACAATGCCTGCTCTTCCAGCACCTTCAGCATGCGAGTTTGCAGATCGCCCACTTCCACGCCTTGCTTGGCTTCCAGTTCGGCAGCAGAGGGAATGCCCGGCAAGTGTTTGTTATCCCGGAGGAAATCGCGCATTTCGTGCAACGGCATCAGCGCGTAGTTGGGTTCGAACACATAGTCCGGCCAGGTGCCCAGCTTCACCAGCACGTCGCGGCAGACGATGCCGTTCTCCACGAAGAGGCGGTAATCACCTACTGGGGCAATATCAGGGATGGTGCCAATGCCCACCTTGCCATTCCTGCTTATCACCATGCGCACCTGATCTGTGGTGATGAAATCCAGGTCAAGTGCCTGCTTCGTGCCGAGGCGCGGAGCGGTTGTTTCATCGCATTGGGGCCATGCAAAATAATTGCCGCCGACACGCCAATGCGGGTCTATGCCGCTGGTCAAAACGCCCATTGCGCATGGGGTGCTCGGCACCGGGTCAGCTTCTTCGAAACCAAAAGAACGCAGTTCACCGTTCGGGTCCAAGTACAATGATCCGTTGGCAAGGGAGTTGTTGCTGAGCTTTACCGCCCCGTTGGCCATCAGGCGCAACCGTTCCATGCCGTTGCTCTTGAACACCAGGTCCTTGTTGTCCGGCGTGCCGATGTATTGCTGGCCCGGGAGTGTGTTGGCATTTCCGGTCATGCTCCAGTCGCTGCGGGCCGGACCGCGCAGGTAGATGGTGGTGCTGGCGCTGCCGCAACCATTTGCGTCGGCCACGGTGATCTTGTAGTCCTTGGGGCCGAGGTTGTAGCGCTCCATGCCGGTGGGGCCATCGCTCCAAGAAACGGTAAAGGGGGCCGCTCCGCCCATCACCACCACCGAGGCGTTGCCGTTGTAACAATCGAAGCAGCTTACATTGTATCCGTTGGGGTACTCGTACACGTCCACATCCAGCTTCATGGGCAATGGCTGCTCCAGCGTGATCTCCGCAGTGGCGTATTCCCCATTGCTGTCCTGTACATCCACCTTGTAGTAGCCGGCGGCCAGTTCCCCGATGTCCTCGCTTACGGCTCCGTTGCTCCACCTATATGAGTAGGGTGCGGTGCCGCCGGAGACGGAGAGGTCAATCCCGCCGTCCTTCATCCCGAAGCAACTGATGTTATATCCGTTGTAGTTGCTGGCCACCAGGGTGAGGCTCAGGGTAGGGGCCGGTGCAGCGGAACTGTTCAGGGCCAAGGCCAAGAGGGCTATTACCCCCCCCCCCCGCGTAAGTAGGTGAAGAACTGCATGGTGCAAATGGTTTGGGAGCGTGAATGTAAAGTCATGGGATTGGCATTTGCAAGTTTTGGGTAAGAAACAATTTGCATGGAATGGCTGGAAGGTGTATGCGTGTACCATGTACCACTACACTGCCGCAGGGTCCCGAGGCGGAGACCCTGCTGGAGGGGAAGCCAATGGGGATGGAAGCCTGTTGGGCCGGCCCCCTACTCCCCGCAATTGCAAGGCTGGGAGAAGTAGATCTTCACCGAAGGCAGCAGGGCATTGATGCGGTCCATTTCCTTGTCGGAGAATTGGATCACGCGCAGGTCCATGAAGCGCAGGGCCTTCATGCCACTGATCTCATCCGGGAAATCGCCCAGGTCGTTGCTCCAGAGGTCCAGTGAGAACAGTTCCTTGAGGTTGCCCATGCAGGCGGGCAGGCCTTCGATGTGGTTGCGGTGCAGGTCCAGCCGTTTCAGGTGCTTCCACTGGCAGACGGTGTTGGGGATGCGTGTGAATTTGTTCCGGCCCGCACTGAATTCCTGCATGTACTGCAGTTCATTCATCCAGCCGGGCAGTTCCTTGAGTTTGTTGCGGCCGAGGTCCAGCGCGTTCAGGTTCCTCAACTGGCGCATTTCCTCGGGCACCTTCTTCAGCTTTTTGCCGGAAAGGTCCAGGCGGTACACGCTGTCGGGGTGCTGCAATGCGCGTTCCAGGATGCGGTAGGTGCGCACCGTGTCCAGTTGCACCTGCGTGAGCATTTGTGCGCTTGCGGCATGCACAAGGGAGAAGACAGCCAGGGAGGCCAGGAGCTTTTGCATGTTCAAACCTTTTCCAATGCGCGCAGTGCGTCCACCTTGTCCAAGGCAATACGGTCCTTCATGGCCTCCATGCCGTCAAAGCGCAGTTCATCGCGCAGCCGATGGTGCAAACGCACGGTGATGGCCTCTCCGTATATCTCGCCTTCCAATCCGAACAGATGGGCTTCCACGGTGCGCTCGCCGTGTTGCTCCACCGTGGGCCGCACACCAATGTTCATCATGCCCTTGAACTGTCCGCGGCCCGTGGTGGCCGTGATGGCATAGACGCCATTGCCGGGGATGAGCTTGTTGGGGTCGATGGCCCCGACGTTGGCCGTAGGCCACCCGATGGTGCGCCCCAGCTGCCTGCCCTTCACCACGACGCCGGAGAGCATGTACGGATAACCCAGTAGTGCATTGGCCCTGGCCGCATCGCCCGCCATCAATGCCTCGCGGATCTTGGTGCTGCTCACCTTGACATGATCAATTTCCTGCGCCGGGATCTCCTCCACCAGAAAGCCGGAATCCGCGGCGATGCGGCGCAACAGGTCAATGTCGCCCTCCCGGTTGCGGCCGAAGCGGTGGTCGTAACCGATCACCAAGGCATGCACGCCGATCCCGCCCACCAGCACGTTGCGCACATAGTCCGCTGCCAACATGCGGCTGAACTCCCTTGAGAAGGGCACCACCAGCAGGTGGTCCAGTCCGGCTTTTTCCAGCAGGTGCTGCTTTTCCGCCGGTGTGTTCAGCAGGCGCAGGTCGTTGTCGTTGGGAAAGAGCACCAGGCGAGGGTGTGGATGGAAGGTGAACAGCACACTTTCGCCCCCCTCGCGGCGGGCCACGGTGCGCAGGCGGTCCAAGATCACCTGGTGGCCGAGGTGCACGCCGTCGAAGGTTCCCGTGGTGAGCACCGGGCGCTGAACCCCGTGAAAGGCGGTGATGTCCGTGTGGATCTTCATTTCGCGCGGGCCGACGGCCCGATGTACCCAGGCCAGCAAAGCTCGGCACTGGCGGAGCAGGGCGCGCAAGGTACGGGGGCGGCTGGTTGAACCGTTGTTGATGAACCCTGCGGATTGACCACGCACGGACGGCTCATCCATCTAATTCCCAGCTATTTGGGCGGCCCGTCAACCTCGCCGATCATCAACGATCCTTTCACCATTGCGGAAGGAATTCTACCTTCGCGCCCGCAAAAACAGGGCAGCCGCCCGACCATCCCCCCAACATGTCCCAGCACATCGGTAAAGTCGTCCAAGTGATCGGTCCCGTGGTGGACGTCCGTTTCGCCACCGGCAATGACCTGCCCAACATCTATGATGCGCTGCACGTGACCCGTGCCGACGGTTCCATCCTGGTGCTGGAAGTTCAGCAGCTGATCGGTGAGGACACGGTGCGCACCGTGAGCATGGAGAGCACGGACGGCTTGGCGCGGGGCGCGGAGGCCGTGGGCCAGCGCAAGCCCATCAGCATGCCCACGGGCGATGCCATCAAGGGCCGCCTGTTCAACGTGGTGGGCGCGCCCATCGACGGCATGCAGGCGGTGACCGGGGGCAAGGGCGCCTCGATCCACCGGGAAGCACCGAAATTCGAGGAACTCACCACCAGCACCGAGATCCTGTTCACCGGCATCAAGGTGATCGACCTCATCGAGCCCTATTCCAAAGGCGGCAAGATCGGCTTGTTCGGCGGTGCCGGCGTTGGCAGGACCGTGTTGATCCAGGAGCTGATCAACAACATTGCCAAGGGCCACAGCGGCTATAGCGTATTTGCCGGCGTGGGTGAGCGCACCCGTGAAGGGAACGACCTGCTGCGTGAAATGATCGAGAGCGGGATCGTGAAGTACGGCAAGGCGTTCACGGAGAGCATGGAGAAAGGCGGATGGGACCTGGAGAAAGTGGACCACCAAGCCTTGGGCACCTCGCAGGCCACCTTCGTGTTCGGCCAAATGAACGAGCCCCCCGGAGCCCGCGCCCGCGTGGCCTTGAGCGGATTGACCCTGGCGGAATACTTCCGCGACGGCGATGAGGAAAGCGGCGGCCGCGACATCCTCTTCTTCGTGGACAACATCTTCCGCTTCACCCAGGCCGGTTCCGAAGTAAGCGCACTGCTGGGCCGGATGCCCAGCGCCGTAGGCTACCAACCCACGCTGGCCACCGAAATGGGTGCCATGCAGGAACGCATCACCTCCACCAAGCGCGGTTCCATCACCTCGGTGCAGGCGGTGTACGTACCTGCGGACGACTTGACGGACCCCGCGCCGGCCACCACTTTCGCGCACTTGGACGCCACCACCGTGTTGAGCCGGAAGATCGCCGAGCTGGGCATCTATCCGTCGGTGGATCCCTTGGATTCCACCAGCCGCATCCTCACTCCTGCCGTGGTGGGCGACGTACACTACGATTGCGCGCAGCGCGTGAAAGCCATCCTTCAACGCTACAAGGAACTGCAGGACATCATCGCCATCCTGGGCATGGATGAGCTGAGCGAGGAGGACAAGCTCACCGTGGGCCGCGCGCGGCGCGTGCAGCGCTTCCTCAGCCAGCCCTTCTTCGTGGCCGAGCAGTTCACAGGGCTGCCCGGCGTGATGGTCTCCATCGAGGACACCATCAAGGGCTTCAACATGATCATGGACGGCGAGATGGACCAATATCCGGAGTCCGCGTTCAACCTGAAGGGCAGCATTGAGGACGTGATCACCGCAGGAAAGAAACTCCTGGCGGAAACAGCCTAAGCGTCATTCGAAGGTTACAAGGCAACAGGTGTAGGAGCGTTCTCGGTTGTTAGTTGTCAGTTACGATGGAACTACAGATCATCACCCCGGACAAGGAATTGTTCAATGGCCAGGCCAAGCGCGTTTCGGTGCCCGGTGTGGACGGGAGCATGGGCTTCCTGGACCACCACGCCCCACTGATCACCGTGTTGAAGGCTGGTGACGTGCGAGTGACCCTCCCGGACAACCAGGTGCAGGTCTTTGCCCTGAAGGGCGGTGTGGTTGAAGTGGGCAAGAACAAAGTGATCGTGCTGGCGGAGTGACCCGCAAACGGGACACATACGGAAAGATCCAGGGGCGGTGCAGGTGCACCGCCCTTTTTTTTTGGCCATTCGTTCACATTGCCCCGTGGATCCCGATAACCCTGCACATCCTCCTCGGACCATGCAGGAACCCACCACTCCCTCCGGCGAGCACGGCGCGGAAACCAACCGCCTCGTGATCATGTTCGCCGTGACCGAAGGACAGCATCCCACTCTGGAGTCGATGCGCGCCGGCACCCCGGGGATCCTGTTGAGCAGCACCGATCCGCAGGTGCTGCTGAACGCGATCCGCGAAATGGGGCGTGGCCGCATGCCGCCAACCGGCGACATTGCCCAGCGGGTCGTGTTGCATGTGTCCCACCCGACGGCAGGGCCGGCCGCCGTACCGGTCACGGTCCTCAGCCCAAGGGAGAAGGAGGTCCTCTCCGCCCTGGTGGACGGGCTGAGCTATAAAATGATCGCAGACCGGTTGCGGATCAGCCTTGAAACGGTGAAAAGCCACATTCGGCAGATCTACGGCAAGCTGCGCGTGCACAACAACACGGAAGCCGTGGTGAAAGCCCTGCGCCACGGCCTGGTGGACCACGCCTGAACCCTCAACAACCCAAACAAGATGATCATGAACCGCACACTCCCAACGGCCCTCGCCCTGCTGCTAGCCGCATCGGGCATGGCCCAATTCCCGCGCATCGTGCTGCAAGGCACGGGCGACCCGGCCGTCTATACCGACCTCGATGATGCCATCACCGCCGCGCAACCGGGCGACAAGCTCTATCTGAGCGGCGGCACCTTCACGGTGGCCGGGCCCTTCCCGGTGGACAAGCCCCTGCATTTCATCGGCGCAGGCATCCACCCGGACAGCACGAACGTGACCGGCACGACGACCATCGCCACAACGGGCAATTCCGCAGCGCACCTCATCATCACCACCGCGGCGAGCGGAAGCAGCTTCACCGGGATCATCTTCAACCCCAGCAGCAGTGGCGCGGGCGTGGTGTACGGCACCAGCACGGCCGACGACGACCCGACCGGCGTGGTGTTCCAGCGCTGCGAGTTCAAGCGGTACCTGGACCTGGGCTTCGCTGAGGGCGCGACATCATCCAGCACCTTCGATGAGTGCATCTTCAGGGGCGATGTCCAAGGGCGAGCCGGCCGGGCGGTGATCACCCGCAGCATCTTCGATGGCGCCACCATCAACCTCTTTCGTCCTTCAGGTCTGTTCCTGAAGAACAGCGTGGTACTGAACGCCCAGCTGGCGAACTCCAGCAACGCCATCGTGCAGAACTGCGTGTTCACCTACAACGGCGCCCCCCTCTGGCAGGTGAGCAGCGTGCAGATCAGCAACTGCCTGGTGCGCGGTGCCTCGATGTTCAGCAACTCCAACACGAGCTCCGAAACGAACAACATCTTCGGCGTGGCGGCTGCATCGATCTTCGTGAACGAGACCAACGACTCCTACCAGTACAGCGACGACCTGCACCTGAGCCCCACCAGCGGCGGCGTAGGCATGGGCAACGATGGCAACGACATCGGCCTGTACGGCACACATTCACCGCTGAAGCCCGGCAACGTGCCCTACAACCCGCACTACCGGCAGGCCGAGATAGCGCCCAGCACCGATTGGAACGGCGCGCTGCCCGTGCAGGTCCGCACGGCGGCCCAAACTCACTGAGCCATGCGGAACGCCATGACCCATACGCCACTGATCGCAGCCTGTGCGCTGTTGCTCAGCGCAGCCACTGCCGACGCGCAGAACATCACCGGGTACCGGTACTGGTTCGACGACAACGTGGCCTCCGCCACCACGGCGAGCCTTGCCCCCACGCCGGTGGCCGATGCCGAACTGACCCTGAACAGCGCCGCACTGCCACCCGGCCATCATTTGGCCACCATCCAGTTCCGCGATGCCGACGGGCATTGGGGCGCGCCTTGGACCGAGCACTTCGTGCAACGCGGTACCACGGTGAATGCCATCGAATACTGGTTCAACGATGATATCGGCGGCGCCATCACGGCCAGTGTAACACCGGGTGCATCCCCCCAGATAACCGCACCGCTCAATGCGGCCACGCTGCCGTTGGGCTTCCACACGGTGACAGTGTGCACGATCGACGCGCGTGGTGAGCGCAGTGTTCCCTACACGGTGGACTTCACCCGGAACGGTGGGGCGATCACCGGGTACGAATACTGGATCGATGAGGCGATCGCCGACCGTACGCCGGGAAGCATCGGACCGGCAGGCGTGGTGGACCTGATCGCCAGCCTGCCCATATCCACCACCGAGGGCGAGCACCTGTTCACCATCCGTTTCCGCGATGCGGAGGAAGGTTGGAGCGTGCCGCTGAGCAGCACCTTCAGCTTCCTTGTGGGCATTGATGAGATCCCCGGGCTGAGCAACTACCTGTTGTTCCCGAACCCGGTGTCCGATCAACTGTCGCTGCGCGTGGATGCAACCGAGGCCCGCTCACTGCAACTTGAGGTGCTGGACGCCAGCGGACGCACCGTGCAGCGGCTGGGCAATTGGAACGTGTCCGGCACAGCGCACAACACCTGGGACGCTTCCATGCTGGTGCGCGGCAGCTACCTGCTGCGCATCACCAGCAGCGAACGCAGCATGCAACTTCCTTTCGTAAAACAATGAACCCGATCACCCTTACGGCCATGACCAGAAAACTCATCCTCCTTGCCCTGATCGGAACCGCCTTGCACACGCAGGCACAGCAGGCCCGGATCGTGGTGCAGCACGCGGGCAACGTGCAGGTGTTCAGCGATCTTACCGAGGCGATCACCGCGGCCAACCCCAACGCCGAGCTCTTCCTGGGCGGTGGGTCGTACACCTTGCCTGCGGGTTTTGCCCTGAGCAAGACACTGCACTTGATCGGCGCAGGCATCCATCCGGACAGCAGCGGGGCCACCGGGTCCACCATCATTTGCGGCGGCAACAGCTTCCGGTTGATGTCGTCCGCCTCGGGCAGCAGCTTCACGGGCATCTGGTTCAACATGACCGGCATCAACACCAGTTTCCAATTCGGCATCGGCCCCGAGGACCAGACCGTGGAAAGCGTCGAGTTCCACCGGTGCCGGTTCCAGCAGAACGTGAACCTGGGTGCTGTAGAGCCGGCGGCCGGTTCCGCGCAGTTCGTGGAATGCGTTTTTCATCTCCAGGTCAACGGATATGGCAGCGAGGGCCACTTCAGCCGGTGCATCTTCGACTGGGTGCCGTCCACGTCAACCGGTACGATCAACATTTTCCGGCCCGGCGGCCTGTACCTGAACAACAGCGTGATCCTTGGCGGCTTGATCGGCAACTGTGAAGGGGCGACGATCCAGAATTGCGCATTCACCCGGCAGAACGGTGCGCCCTTCTGGCAGGGCAACACCAGCACCATCAGCAACTGCCTGATCGGCTATAGCGACCTCACCAGCAACAGCCCGCCCAGCGTGGTGGGCAGCAACAATATCATGAACGTGGCCATAGGCACTTTTTTCCAGAACGAGGGCGACGACAGCTTCCAGTTCACGGACAACCTGCGGCTGCAGGCCGGCAGTTCTGGTGTGGGTGCAGGCACGGACGGCACCGACATCGGGATCTACGGCACCGACAGTCCGTACAAGGACGGCGCGATGCCGCACACGCCACACTTCCGGCGCGTGGATGTGGCCCCCGGCACCGATGCCAGCGGCAATCTGCCCGTGCAGGTGAAGGTGGCGGCGCAGGCGAACTGAGCAGGGACAATCTACTGCAACGGCCCGTTCCGGATCGATCCGGGACGGGCCTTGTGCATCGCGTGAACCGTTGGCATCCTTCCGTGTACGGGGGCATGTGATCGGCACGTCCTTCCTTTGCACCAACCCAATCCCATGATCTTCCGCACCCTCTCCCTTTTGCTTTCATTCGCCCTGCTCACCAGTGCACGGGGTGCCACAGGCGAGAAGCCCGTAACCAGCAAGCCCAGCACCGCCAAGGTCTTCCTGCAAGGCGCGCAGGTGACGCGCACCGCAACCACGTCGATCCCGGCCGGTGCCGGCACCATCGTTTTCACGGGGCTTCCGCAAGGCTTGGACCCGCAGAGCATCCAAGTCTCCGGCAAGGGTGGATTCACCTTTCTGAGCGTCAACCAGCGGATCAACTACCTGAGCGAAAGTCCGAAGAAAAAAGAACTGGACGACCTTGTGGCGCGCATGAAGAAACTGGACAAGGACATTGCGTATGATGGCGCCATGCTGGCCGTGTGGGCCAACGAGGAGCAGCTGTTGAACAAGAACGCCGGCGTGGGCGGCCAGCAGAACGGCGTTACACTGAGCCAGCTCACGGCGGTGAACGACTACATCCGGGAACGCCTGCGCACGGTGAAGACCGGCCAGTTCAACATCATCCGGGCCTCGGTGGTGTCGATCACCGATGACCAGCGCCTGCAGATGCTGCTCGTCGGCTTCTCCTTCGGCGCCTTCCTCGAAGGTGCGGCCGGCTTCGGTGCGCCGGTGGCCATCACCGCGTCGCTGCTGGTGGGCCTGGGCTTCAATCCGCTCTATGCCGCCGGCCTGTGCCTGATCGCCAACACCGCACCGGTGGCCTTCGGCGCGATGGGCATCCCCATCATCGTCAGTGGCCAGGTGACCGGCATCGACGCGTTCAAGATCGGCCAGATGGCCGGTCGCCAGTTGCCGCTGCTGTCGGTCATCGTGCCCTTCTGGCTGGTGGCGATGATGGACGGCTGGCGCGGCATCAAGGAGACCTGGCCTGCCATCCTCGTGGCCGGCGGCAGCTTCGCCGTCACCCAGTTCTTCACCGCCAACTACATCGGACCCGAGCTGCCGGACATCACTTCGGCGCTGGTGAGCCTGGTGTGTCTGACCGTGTTCCTGAAGAACTGGAAGCCGAAGAACATCTTCCGCTTCGACAAGCAGCACCACACCGAGCTCGGCGAGGACCGCCACTACAGCTTCGGCGAGATCGCCAAGGCCTGGTCGCCCTTCGTCGTCCTCACCATCATGGTCACGATCTGGAGCCTGAAGCCTTTCAAGGCCCTGTTCGCCAAGGGCGGCGCGCTCTATTCGACGGTGCTGCAGTTCCCGGTGCCGGTGCTCGACAACCTGGTGATCAAGATGGAGCCCATCGTCGCCAAGGCCACGCCTTACGCCGCGGTATACAAGCTCGACCTGCTGTCGGCGACCGGCACCGCGATCCTGATCGCCGCGCTCATCAGCATGGTCATGCTCGGCATGAAGGGGAGCGATGCGGCGCGCGCCTTCAAGGAAACCGTGGTCGAACTGAAGCGCCCGATCTTCTCGATCGGCATGGTGCTGGCGTTCGCCTTCGTCGCCAACTACTCGGGCTTGTCCGCAACCCTGGCCCTGCTGCTGGCCGGCACGGGCGCGCTGTTCCCGTTCTTCTCGCCCTTCCTCGGCTGGCTCGGGGTGTTCCTGACCGGCTCCGACACCTCGTCGAATGCGCTGTTCTGCTCGCTGCAGGCGACCACCGCGCATCAGGTCGGCGTCAGCGACACCCTGCTGGTGGCGGCGAACACGACCGGTGGCGTGACCGGCAAGATGATCTCGCCGCAGTCCATCGCAGTCGCCTGCGCCGCGGTCGGCCTGGTCGGCAAGGAGTCGGACCTGTTCCGCTTCACCGTCAAGCACAGCCTCGCGTTCGCGACCATGGTGGGCATCATCACCACGCTGCAGGCCTATGTCTTCCCGTGGATGATTCCCTGATCGCCGCGCCCGCGCGCTGAGGCGGGCGCACCATCAGGTCCCGAAAGAGCGAGGTGCGGTCATCACCAGTGACCGCACCTCGGTCTTCCGGCCAGGCTGAACCCGGGCTTCAGTTCCCCACTGGCGATCAGGCCCGCGATCGGCTCGGTAATCCGCCCCTTCAATGCGGGCTTGCCCGACGCAAATCATTCTTCACCGGGGAACCGCAGTGAATTTGCGGGCGCCGAGCA
>CALMYC010000350.1 GCA_937873385.1 uncultured Flavobacteriales bacterium
CCGTTGGCATATTGCGCCACTTCACCACGCCATAGTCAGGGCCGGGGGTGTCATCCACCACCAGGAACTTGGTCAGGCTTGGGGCGATGGGGTCCGTGGGCAACTGCCGGATCCGCACCCGCCCGTCAAGCACGTCCAATCGCTCCGTGGGGTCGGTGATGGTGGGATCGATCAGGTTGCCAGCAAAGAAATCACCGATGCCCACGTTGATGCCGCGATAGAAGGTTGGCCATAGCCGCATGCCTTCCATGCCTTCGCGCGAGTTCATGCCAGAGGGAGTGCCCGGATGATATGCACTGGTGAAAATGAAGCGCAGCCGGTCCGACTTCGCTACTTCGGGGTTATCGCTCCACTGCATCACCATGTCGGTGTAGCCTGCATCCCCTTCCCGGTATTTCTGGCCGATGTAGCCTTGGTCATTGTTGCCGGTGAAGGTGATGCCGTTCTTCTGCCACGGTCGGTAGCCCCACTGTTCCGCATTGCCCGTGGTGCCTCCTTCCGCCAAATGCAGCCTACTGAAAGGCCCTCTGGGCGGCTGGCCCAGGAAGCCGTTGTCCGGGGTGATCAGCGTGAAGCCGTCCGCAGGGATGTTCGGGAAGCTGTTCAGCAGGCTGTAGGTCATGCGTGGGTTGATGCGCGCGCGGAACAGGTTGTCTGTGCGGAAATTTATCGGAACCCCGTCCGTGGTGCCCAAGAAATTGGTGGTCCAGCTTAGGCCGTTATTCCCACCTGTCCACCATTGGCCCATAACAGGCTGGGCCATGGCCAAGGCAACTGCAGTTGCCCATGCGATCTGCGTTTTCATGTCGGCGGTATTACGCCCAACACTACCCTCACGGCCAATCGAACCGTGCTGATCTCCTTGCTTCCTTTGACCAAACTGTTACCATGTAGATTCCACGTGCGATGCCTGCGTCCGTGAGGTCCACATCCGCAGTGCCACGTTCCCCAATTGCATGCACTGTTCTTATCAGCCTGCCCATGGTGTCCTGAATGCGAATGGTCAACCGTCCATCCGGTACATTTTGCAACCTCAAACTACCAGTACCCAATGCGTGTGCGCAAAGTTCGGCTTCTCCAATACCAGAAGGCCCCAGAGCCACTACCGAAACATCGTCGTAGTAGTAGTAACAAAGGGGCGCAACACCACTGTGAGTGTCAATGCCGTTCACCTGTGAACTGTCCTGGAACGAGCCTATGATCAGGTATCGCTCATTTCCAACAGCCACGAACGTATCCGAGAGGCAAGTCCAGTTTACCGCATCTGTCAAGTACGCATGGGCCGGGTCCATCAGGTCCACTTGCGGCTGTATGGGCAGCGTCCTGAAATCGTCGGAATGGATACTGTCCGGTCCGAAGTAGACACTGATCCTGTCTGTAGCCAAGCTATACCCGTCCGCCCTGCTATAGCAAAGCGAGACTGTATAGGCCATACTTACCTGAAGGTCTTGGAGCAGCCGGACCATGAAGTATTCCTTTGTATCCGAACTGTTGGCCCCATACCATTGGTAGGCACCGGCTAACCTGGTACCGGTGCGTGCGAATTGATAACCACTAGCCTGTACATCGGGGTCGTTCGGGTCCCAAACCACGCCGCACTGCCGCACCAGATCGCAATCGTAGATATCCGGCGTGGCCGTGTTCGGATTGACCTTGCGCTTCCGCCCGAGATCGGCAAGATGACGGCCCGATCGATCGATCCGCGCGCGTGGCTCTGCTGGGCGGGAATTGCGTTGCTGATTCCGTCGATGGGACGAAATCCGTTTGCGTTGCTCTCGGTGCTCCTCGCGGTGTTGGCCGTGCGAGAAGCGCTACCACCGTCGGCTCGACTCGGTTGGAGTTGGGTCATACGGCTTGGCGTCGTTTTTGCCGCGCGCACCTGCCATGCGATACGGCGCCACAAACTTGGGCGCCATCAGCCGGACGGTATGGCCCAGCTTCTCGAACTCTCGTGCCCAATGATGAGCGCCTGAACAGGTCTCCATGCCGATCACGCAAAATCCTTATCGCAGGCGACAAGTCATCTTCACGGGAACCGCCGGCGTTGTCGTGTCGATTGCTTGGCTCGCAGGGCTTGCCATCGGGGCAGCGATCCTCTTGGGACCGTTTTCGCGGCAACTTTCATCGTCTTCGTGGCCATCGACGCAAGGGTTGGTGGTCCAAGTATCACCGGGACGCAAGCG
>CALMYC010000351.1 GCA_937873385.1 uncultured Flavobacteriales bacterium
GTTGCGGTCATGGCATACATGGGCGTGCGGACCTATAACGCAAAAATGCCTGGTGCTTCAGGGCATCCGGCGGAGGTGGCCATTCGTGCCACAGGGTTGTATGAAGCCTTTGAGGCGGACGAGGTGGAGGCAGGTCACCTGTACAATGACAAGCTGGTGGAGGTGACAGGCATGGTCCGGGATGTTTCCTATGACGAAGGGCGAATGACCGTGACCCTGGGCCCTGACTCCTCCTCGGGCAGCGTAGTTTGCGAGTTTACCGCCATGGGAAGTGCACCATCCAAAGGCAGCATGGTCACCATCAAGGGGTACTGCGCCGGGTTCAACTTTGATGTGCTTCTCCAGCGCTGTGCGTTTGTGGAAGGAACCGAATGAACACAGGAGCCATCATGAAACATCAAGCCTTCATTGCGGCCATTGCACTTGCACTTGCCCCGGTACTTTCAAGGGCCCAGGAAAAATTTGGTGCCCGCGATGGCAACATCACCTTCTTTTCACATGCTCCCTTGGAGGATATTACAGCTGTGAGCAGGAACGCTGCAAGCGTGCTGGTACCGGCAACCGGTGCCATCGAATTCTCGGTGCTCATCAAGGCCTTTGAATTCAAGAAGGCACTGATGCAAGAGCATTTCAATGAGAATTACATGGAAAGCGGGAAATTCCCGAAAGCAAAATTCAATGGACAGTTGAAGACCGAACCCGGTGATGATATTTCGAAACCGGGGGCGCACACCGTGCAGGTGGACGGAACCTTGTCCATCCACGGGGTGGACCAGCCACTGCACACACGGGCCATATTGACCGCATCAACGGATGGAACCATACAGGCGGAATGCAAATTCAATGTGCGGCCCGAGGACCATGGCATCACCGTGCCAGGCTTGGTGAGGGACAAGATCGCCAAGTCCATGGAAGTGACGGTGTCCATCACCTACCACAAACTTTGATCACGCGCGGCCGGATGAACCACAAGGCATTCCTAGTTCTGGCCACGTGTCTGCCTGTAGTGCCGCTAATGGCCCAAGACAGCCTTCTGGATGCCCTGGGCAAGGACAGCACCGCCAACAGCTACACCATTGCCATTTTCAAATCCACGCGGGTGGTCAATGGGCACAGCCTGGAAACCCTGCCACAGGGAGTGCTGGATCTCCGGATCAGTCACCGCATGGGTTTTGTGAACGGGGGCATCAGCAATTTCTTCGGCTTGGACCAGGCAACGATCCGCCTGGGTCTCGACTATGGCATCACGGACCGGCTGATGGTGGGCATCGGTCGCAGCAGCTACCAAAAGACCGTGGACGGACTGCTCAAATACAAATTGCTCCGCCAATGTGATGCAGGCTGCACCATGCCCATTGCCTTGGACGTAGTGGCTTCCGCCTCTGTTACCACCTTGGTCGCTGAAGAGGTGCCTTGGTACCGGCCTGGCAATGAGGACTACCTTTCCAACAGGCTATCCTACAATTTCCAATTGGTGGCCGGGCGAAAATTTACCGAGGGACTCAGTTTTCAGGTGATGCCGGGCGTGGTCCACCGAAACTTGGTCACTCGGAAGGATGAACACAATGACTTGGTGAATGTTGGTGTTGCCGGTCGCGTCAAATTGAGCAGGCGATCGGCACTGACCGGTGAGTGGTTCGGCGTCCTGCCGGGCCAAGGCCCGCGCGATCCCTTCCATAATTCAGTGGCCATTGGTGTGGACATCGAGACCGGTGGCCACGTGTTCCAGCTTCACTTCACCAACAGCACGGGCATGTTCGAGCGCGCGTTCATCACCGAGACCACCGGGGATTTCTTCAAAGGAGATATCCATTTTGGATTCAACATCTCCCGCGTGTTCACTGTGTATGACCCCAAGGCAAAGGCCCTGCGGAAGCAGGATGGCATCCATGCAAAACCGCAAAAAGCACGTGTGCCGGCGAAATGATGCCGCGGACTAGTGCCCTTGGTGGGCGGCCTTTTCCGCTGCATTGGCCCCGTCCACCAGAAAATATCCGGTGAACAGCAGGACCAGCAGAACGAGGAAGCTGATCAATCCCGTGACATTATGGATGCCGTCGGTGCTCAAGATCGCCGGCTGGAACGGGATAAGAAAGGCTATGGCCCACAGGATATAGCCAAGGATCTTGCGTTTGTTCATGGTCAGTGGTAAGCGGGGCCAATGTAAGCGAAGTTCGGGCACCGGGAATCAGCGGCTGACGGGTTGTCTGCGGCGCGGGCCCAAGCCTACTTGCGGGAGGCCATGGGCACATAGTCCCGCACGGTGGCACCGGTGTAGATCTGGCGCGGGCGGCTGATGGGTTCCTTGTTTTCCACCATTTCCTTCCACTGCGCGATCCAGCCGGGCAGTCGGCCAAGTGCGAACATCACCGTGAACATCCGTGTGGGGATGCCGATGGCGCGGTAGATAATGCCGCTGTAAAAGTCCACGTTGGGGTAGAGCTTCCGCTCGATGAAGTAGTCGTCCTTCAGGGCAATTTCCTCCAACTGCTTGGCGATGTCCAGCACGGGGTCGTTGATCCCCATTTTCTTGAGGATGGCATCACTGCTGCGCTTGATGATGAGTGCGCGTGGATCGAAGTTTTTATACACCCGGTGCCCGAAGCCGAACAGCCGGAAGGGGTCGTTCTTGTCCTTGGCCTTGTCCACCCATTTGCGGATGTCGCCCCCGTCATTGCGAATGGTCTCCAGCATTTCGATCACTTCCTGGTTCGCTCCGCCGTGCAGCGGCCCCCATAGCGCGGCGATACCGGCGGAGATGGCGCTGTACAGGTTGGCCTGGGAGCTGCCCACCATGCGCACGGTGCTGGCGCTGCAGTTCTGTTCATGGTCGGCATGCAGGATCAACAATTTGTTCAGGGCATCCACCACCACGGGGTCCGGAACATATTCCTCCGTGGGCAATCCGTACATCATGTGGAGGAAGTTCTCCACGTAGCCCAGCTTGTTGTCCGGGTACATGTACGGATGGCCGAGGTTGTTCTTGTAACTGATCGCCGCGAGGGTCGGCATCTTGGCGATGAGCCGGAAGATGGTCCGTTCCACATCCTTGCTGGGCCGGTTCGGCGTTTGGCTCTTGGGGTAGAAGGTGCTCAGCGAATTCACCATCGCCGAAAGGATGCCCATGGGATGGGCATTGCTCGGGTAGAACTGGAAGAAGTGCTTCAGGTCCTCATGCACCAACGAATGGTAGCGGATGTTTCCTTCGAACTCCTGAAGTTGCCTCGCGTTGGGCAGGTCCCCGTTCAACAACAGGTAGGCAACCTCCGTGAAGCTGCCTTTTTCGGCCAGCTGCTCAATGGGATAACCCCGGTAGCGGAGGATGCCCTTTTCACCGTCCAGGAACGTGATGGCACTGGTGGTTGCGCCGGTGTTCTTGTAGCCGAGGTCCAAGGTGATGTAGCCCGTGTCCGAACGCAGCTTGCTGATGTCGATCGCACGTTCGCCCTCACTCCCCGTCACGATGGGGAATTCGTACTTCTTGCCGTCCAATATGATCGTTGCGGTTTCGCTCATCGGGTGCTTGCTCTAAAGGCGCTGAATTTCAATGGCGCGAATTTAACGCCAATGCCCGATCAATGTTCCGATCGGCTTGATTTTGGGGAAAGGTGAAAGTGCCTCCTTCCGTTGCCGGGGCGCAAAAGGAAAGGGCCACCCGTTCGGGCAGCCCTTTCAATGCAATGGACGCAGAAATCACTTCGCCGTTGGGGCCATCGGGCTTGTGGCCTTCACGGGTGTAGTGGGTGCAGCGTTTGCGGAGGCCTGCACATCACCCTTGATGCGGATGATCTTGGTGGGGGCGTTCACCGCGTTGCTGGTAATGGTCACGGACTTGTTGATCGGGCCAACGCGCTCTGTGGCATACTTTACGGTAATGATCGAAGAAGCACCGGGTGCGATGGGGGCCGTTTCGCACTTCGGGACGGTGCAGCCGCAGCTACCCTTGCAATTGCTGATGATCAAAGGTTGGTCGCCCGTGTTTGTGACCTTGAATTCACACGTGCCGTTCGCGTTTTGTTCAATGGTGCCGTAGTCATGCACCTCCTTGTCCAAGGAGATCATGGGTCCACTGCCGCCCACGGTTTTCGTATTTTCCTGGGCGAAAGCGCCGAGAACGAGGGCGCTGAGGCCAAGGGTTGCGATGAGCTTCTTCATGTGCTTGTTTGTGGTTTTTCCGGTGTTGTTACGCAAAGTTGAAGTGGTGGTGCTGGCGCTGGCGGACTTTAACCAAAGATTAACAGCCGCTGCGGCGAGTCCTGGCCATTTGTTTGCCGGATTGCAACTTTGGTGCCATGGCCGGGGGAAATGGCATTTGGGGCGTGGTCCGTGAAGCACTGCGCGGCGGCGATCGCGACTATACGGCGATGGACTTGCGCCGGGCCATTGCGCTGCTCGGCATCCCCATGGCCCTGGAGATGGCCATGGAATCGCTCTTTGCCGTGGTGGGCGTGTTCTTTGTGGGCCGCCTGGGAACGGAAGCGGTGGCGGGAGTGGGCCTCACCGCCGGTGTCCTGACGGTGGTGTACAGTTTGGCATGGGGGCTGGCGGCCGGTATCGCCGCCGTAGTGGCCAGGCGCACGGGGGAGAAGGATGCGAATGGTGCTGACGTGGCGGCCGTGCAAGGGCTTTTGCTGGCAATTGCCCTCGGCTTTCTGCTGGGCCTGCCCGGGCTCTTTGCCCCGGAGGCATTGTTGCGGGCCATGGGAGCGTCACAGCAGGTAACGGCCATGGGAACGCCGTTCATGCGCATCATGTTGGGCGGCAACGTGGTGATCCTGCTGCTCTTCAGCATCAATGCCATCTTCAGGGGCGCGGGAAATGCGGCCTTGGCCATGCGTGCGCTCTGGATCGCAAACGGGGTCAATATCCTCTTGGACCCGGTCCTGATCTTCGGATTGGGCCCGGTTCCCGCAATGGGTGTCACCGGTGCTGCCATCGCCACGGTGGCAGGCAGAAGCTGCGGTGTGCTTTACCAGTGCTGGCACTTGTTAGACGGACGGGGCAAGGTGGTGGTGGCCCGCAGGCACTTGCGTGTGGCATGGAGCGCCCTGTGGAACGTGGTCCGCTTGTCCGGCGCCGCTCTTCGAGCCCTTCGATCCGAACCTGGGTCGGCCCTACGTCGAGTGCACGCGCTGGCGCGGGCGTGCGCTGCGCCGAATCCGCGAACTGCACCCCGAGCTACTGGTGATTTCGTCCTCGCGCAAGAATTCTGCGTTCACCGATGGGG
>CALMYC010000352.1 GCA_937873385.1 uncultured Flavobacteriales bacterium
CCTTGGGTACGGCCTTGGTCCTGGGCGCATTGGTGGGCGCTGGCATACCACTGCTTGTGTACGTGCCTGGCGGTGCTTCGCTGACCTTGCTCTTGGCCAGTGTGCTGCTCACCTTGGTCTTCACGGCCATCGGCTCATTGATCGCCATTAAGAACCGTGAAAAGGCGCGTGGTGTGGGACTTGGATTAGTGGTCTGGTTCATCCTGGTCATGGTGTACGATGCCGTACTGCTGTGGATCATGTTCGCATTCAGCGATTATCCCATCGAACCGCTGATCGTGCCCTTGGCCGCACTGGACCCCATTGACCTGGCGCGGATCATGGTGATGTTGAAGGTGGACCTTGCCGCCATGATGGGATACAGCGGCGCCGTGTATGAAAAGTTCTTCGGCGCAGCGACCGGCGTCCTCATTGCACTCACCGCACTTTCAGCCTGGGTGGCCGTGCCCTCCGCATTCGCGTTCCGGGCGTTCCGAAAAAAGGACCTGTAGTGGTCGGTGATTGCCTGGCCTGCCTATTTTTCGGCTTGCCCAAACCTGTGCAATGAAGCTGGAACACTATTTAACGGACACCTTCAACTTCAACAACGCAGCCACTCGGCAGTTGATCACGGGGATCGCACAATTGCCGGAGAAGGGCGAAGCCTTGAAACTGCTCAGCCATGTAATCCACTGCCAGGACAAATGGATGGCACGGATCGTCCATGATCCCAACGAAACCCGGTTGGCCTGGTGGGGGCCCACGTTCCCTGAAGACAAAGTTGGCTCGGAATGGAACAGAAGCGTCCGGTCGTGGTTGGAATACCTCGCACGCACAACGGAGGCTGAACTCGGCCAGGACCTCCTCTTCATGGGCGGTGATGGTGCCCGGTATGCAACAACGGCCGGTGACATTGCGCTGCACATCAACTACCATTGCATCAACCACCGGGCCCAAGTATTGACCATTTTTCGGCAGCAAGGAGTGGCAGTGGTGGTGGATGATCTGATCCGGACCAAGCTTCGGCGCCTTGACTGAACCGGCACGAACCTGCCGAAGGGTCCGCATTGTTGCAATCCCGTGACAAGGATCATCCAAATTCCTGCCGGATGGCAGGGTTGCACCTCGGACCGCAGGGGACATTTGGACCACACAAACGCCATCTACCGATGAAACGCCCAAGCTTGAAACCTGTGTACATCGCAGCACTCGCCGTGGCCACGTTCGTATCCGCCTGCGGGAACAACCCGGAAAGCCAGCCGGAAGCAACAGAAGCACCGGGTGCTCCCACTACCGCTGTTGGTCAATCCAACGTGGCGGATGAAGAATCCCAACGAAACGTGGTGCAGGTGGCCATTGCCTCACCCGAGCACACGACACTGGTGGCAGCCGTGAAAGCCGCCGACCTCGTGAACTCCCTTGCCAACGCTGGGCCTTTCACCGTGTTCGCACCAACCAACGCGGCCTTTGCCGCCTTGCCCCCGGGCACGGTGGAAGGCTTGCTGAAGCCAGATAAGAAGGAGGCGCTGGCGGACATCCTGCAATACCACGTGGCGGTCGGCGTGTACCAACCCGGGAATATGAAGGACGGCCAATCCTTGGGCATGGTGAACGGGGGAAGCGTCACCTTCCATGTAAAGGACGGCCAGGTGATGATCAACGATGCCAAGATCCTTGGCACCGTGGTGGCGGCAAACGGCTTGGTCTGCGTGATCGACAAGGTGCTGCTGCCCGGGCAGTGAACATTTTGCCATGGCCCCTTCATCCGGGGGGAATGGTGAAAGTGGGTAGAGGCGTCCGCAAGGGCGCCTTTGCTGTTGGCCAGGGCCATGAAAGCACGAAGGACAAGGGTTTTGTGCGGGTACCGCGTCGGAACATGCTGGGCGGCCGCCGTTCCTGGAATGGGTTGCGTGGGGGCGAGGCCATCTGCACGGCATTGGGAACGGATGATCACGGGCGGTGTGGCGAGGTTGAACCATGGCTGCATGGAACCTGCGCCAGTTGCCACTTTCATCGATCGTGAAAAACAGTGTTGAGATCGAATGCGCGGACCTCGTCCGTGGAGCATTTTGTTATGGAGCTTTGAAACCCGCAACTTTTTAATTGAACAACATGCCCCAAGCGATCCTTTTTGAAGACGCCCCCGCTATGTCCGCCGCAACCAAGAAAAGCTTTTTGCAAGAGGAGGTCCTTGCTGCCGCCCTTGCCTATTTTGAAGGTGATGAGCTCGCTGCCACCACCTGGATGAACAAGTACGCCTTGCGCAATGCCGCCGGGGAACTGGTGGAACTCACGCCCGCCGGGACGCACAAGCGCATGGCCCGGGAGTTCGCCCGCATTGAGGCGATCTTCGGTAACGTGCCCGAGGAGAAGAAGGAATTCCTTTCCCCGTATGGCCGCAAGCGCAAGCCGCTGAATGAAAAGCGCATCTTCGACCTGTTCGACGGCTTCCGCGACATCGTGCCACAGGGCAGCGTGATGGCATCGCTTGGCGACCATTCGCGCTTGGCATCGCTCAGCAACTGCGTGGTGATCCCTTCTCCGCTGGACAGCTACGGCGGCATTTTCCGCAATGACCAGCAGCTGGCCCAACTCTTCAAGCGCCGCTGCGGCGTGGGCTTCGACATGAGCACGCTGCGCCCCGCCGGCGCGGATGTGAGCAACGCCGCCCGCACCAGCACCGGCGCTGTTTCCTTCATGGAGCGCTTCAGCAACACCACGCGCGAGGTGGCGCAGAAAGGACGCCGTGGCGCGCTGATGCTCACCATGGACATCGCCCACCCGGACGTGGAGCAGTTCATCACCATGAAGCAGGACCTCACCAAGGTGACCGGTGCCAACGTGAGCGTGCGCGTGAGCGATGAATTCCTGCGGGCGGTTGAGGCGGACGGCGAATACACCCACCGCTGGCCCATCGACAGCAAGACGCCTTCCGTGACGAAGACCGTGCGCGCCAAGGAATTGTGGGAAACGCTGGTGAAGTGCGCCCACAAAAGCGCCGAACCCGGCATCATTTTCTGGGACCGGCAGCACACGTACTCCACCTCCAGCATCTATCCCGGTTTCAAGAACGACAGCACCAATCCCTGCGGCGAGATCGCCATGCAGGGCGGGGACAGCTGCCGCCTCATTGCCATCAACTTCTACTCCTTCGTCACGGACGCCTTCACCCCGAAGGCCCGCTTCGACCATGAGCGCCTGGCCAAAGTGACCTATGAGGCTCAACGCCTGATGGACGATCTGGTGGAACTTGAACTGGAGGCGGTGGACCGCATCCTGGACAAGATCGACCACGACCCCGAGCCCGATGCCGTGAAGCGCGTGGAACGCGAAACGTGGCAGCTGCTTGCCGACACCGGCCGCAAGGGCCGTCGCACGGGCTTGGGCTTCACCGGCATGGGCGATGCGCTCGCCGCACTCAACCTGGCCTACGACAGCACCGCCGCCGTGGAGGCCGCCGAGCACATCATGCGCACCAAGTGCGAGGCTGAGTTCAACAGCAGCATCGACCTGGCCATTGAGCGCGGCACCTTCGCCGGGTTCGACCCCGCCGTGGAACGCACCAGCGGGTTCACGGAAATGCTGGCCAAGGAACTGCCCGGGGTGCATGCCCGCATGATGGGGCATGGCCGCCGCAACATCAGCATCAGCACCGTGGCGCCCACGGGCACGCTCAGCCTGCTCACCCGCACCAGCAGCGGCATCGAGCCGGTGTACATGCTGGGCTACACGCGCCGCCGCAAGATCGGCCACGGCGACCCCAACGCCACAGTGAGCTTCACCGATGCCATGGGCGACCAGTGGGAGGAATTCACCGTGCACCATCCGCGCATTCTGGACTGGATGAAGGCCACCGGCAAGAAGAACGTGGAGGAGAGCCCCTACTGGAAGAGCACCGCGAACGACATCGATTGGCACCACCGTCTTCGACTGCAAGCCGCCGTGCAGAAGTTCACCACGCACAGCATCAGCAGCACCATCAACCTGCCCAGTGACGTGAGCGCGGAACTGGTCGGCAGCATTTACTTCGAGGCCTGGCACATGGGCCTCAAGGGCGTCACGGTGTACCGCGACGGATCACGCAGCGGTGTGCTGGTGAGCAACGACAAGAAGCAGGATGCCACGGCCGCTCATGGCAAGCGCCCGGAAGTGCTCGAAGCCGACGTGATCCGCTTCAACAATGAACTGGAACCGTGGATCGCCGTGGTGGGCCTGCTGGACGGCAAGCCGTACGAGATCTTCACCGGCAAGGCCGAAGGTGTGTTCCAACTGCCCAAATGGGTGGAGAAAGGCTGGGTGATCAAGCGCCGCGATGCCAAGGCCAACAAGAACATCTACGACCTTCAATACGCGGACAGCGATGACTACCGCGTAACAATCCAGGGCCTTAGCCGCAGCTTCGACAAGGAGTACTGGAACTACGCCATCCTGATCAGCGGCATGCTGCGCCAGGGCGTTTCGGTGCCGCACGTGGTGGACACGGTAGTGAACCTGAACCTTTACGATGCCACGCTGAACACGTGGAAGAATGGCGTAGCCCGTGCCCTTTCGCGCTACATCGCGGATGGCACCAGCGCCAGCGGCCGCAAATGCCAGGATTGCGGCGACAGCGAAGGCGTCTACTACGAGGAAGGATGTTTGAAGTGCAGGAGCTGCGGAAGCAGTAAATGCGGGTAGGACAGGATTGAGCAAGACAGGATTGCCGCAACCCTTGACGGGAGGCGGCTTTTCCTTTTGACAGGATGGGGAGGATGAAGATTCCTTTGACAGGATGTTCAGGATAGAGCCTCAGAAGCGCTTCTCTGACCTTGCATTCATCCTGTGGATCCTGTTCATCCTGTCAAGGAAAAAGCGAACGGCATTGATCCTGTAGATCCCGTCCATTCTGTCAAGGCAAGTCACGATCATCTTGTCAGAAACCTCTCCACCACGGGATCCCCCGACGGCACCTCGCGTTCCTCGAAGTACACATTCCCCACATGGTCCACCAGCAGCACCGTGCTGCAGCGCGTGCCATAGCCTTCGCTTTGGATGAAGATGGACGAAACCGATCGCTCCAATTCCAGCGGAAGGCCCGTGTCCGGCAGCAGGTCGTCGGGGGCTTTGGCATCATCGGCGAGCAGATCGAAGAGGCCCTTCATCAATTCGTTCTCCGGCAGGTCCGGCAAGGCTTCCATGCGTTGCTTGGCGCTCACCACCTTGGGCCAAGGCGTGTCAAGGAATGCGTTGCTGAGGCCATGGATGCCTGGGGTGACGGCTTCATCGCGGCCATCGATGTTGTTGTGGTACCGCAGGGAATCCACCGTGCCGTACAGGAGGTTGAAGCCGGCATATTCACCTGTCGTCCCCGGGTCAATATCGTGCTCCAACGCATCGCGCACCAAGGCCCCGCGTGAAGGCCCGTCCGGTTGCGTCCTGCGCATGTCCCGGTAGTTGGTGATGGCCGCGAAGCGTCCCTTGCGTGTGATGCCCAACCACGTGCCGCCGGCACGCAAGTCGCGTCCAGCAAGGATCTCCGGTGCGTCCGGCCAGAAGTGAGCGCGTTCCGTGGGGCGCTGTCTGAACTCATCACGGTTGGCCGCCACGATCAGCGGATAGTGTGGATGGGCCTTGTAGGCGATGGCGATCAAGCACATGCCCCAAAGTTACCGGTGTGGCAACGTGGGTGACTTTCCTCACATCCGGATCCCTGCAGGCCGGGGACCTTTGCGGCACAGGAGACCCGGTGGGCAACAACGACAAAACGAACATGACGCACAATGTGGAGGCCCAATGGATGGGCAAGATGCAGTTCAATGCCTTGGTGGGAGGCCACACCGTGGTGATGGATGCGCCGGAGCGCGCGGGCGGTGAGGACCTGGGTTCCATACCAAAGCCCTTCATGCTCACCGCGCTGGCGGGTTGTACCGGCATGGACGTGGTGGCACTTCTGCGCAAGGCGGGGATCACCATGGACCATTTTGAAGTGGATGTGAGCGGCGAGATCACCAAAGCACCGCCCATCGCCTACTCCGGGATCCATGTGACGTACAAGATCCGAGGCGATGCCGCGTACATGGCACAGGCGCTCGCCGTTGTGCAACGATCACAGAACGAGATCTGCGGCGTGAGCTACATGCTGAAGAAAGCCTTGCCCGTAACCTGGGAAGTGAACTTCAACGGCAAGGAAATCTTCAACAACGCCACTGGACCGGCTTGAGCACCGTGCGCCTTCCAAGCTGGAGCGGGGTCCATTTCCTGACCGGGGTCAGGACCAGCCGCTGGAAGATCGGCCAACTTTGCCGGCGTGATGGGGGATGATCGGAACAAGCTGCGCGGGTCAAGGGTCACGGCCGTGGTACTTGGCTTGTTCGGCCTGCTCACATTGGTGGCCAGTGGTACCTTGCTCTTCAACATCGGCGGAGCCCGGGGATCGGCCGGGGCTGTTGTACCGATCGTGCTCTGGATGAATCTCCCCTCGGCGATTCTCTACATCATTTCAGCCTATGGGCTCTTCCAGTTGCGGCCCTGGGCACCTACCCCCTTGATGGTGGCGGCCGTCCTCTTGATGGTGGCGGCCATTGGCTTCTTAGTCCACGTACAGGCGGGCGGCGCATTTGAACAGCGCACCATCGGTGCGTTGGCCTTTCGGATCGTTGTCACCGGCCTGTTCATCGTCGCCGCACGTTACTTTGTGCGGACTTCCAAGTCTTGAAATCCAAAGATCCCGCCAGTCCCATGAAGATCACCGCCCTGCCTTCCATCCTCTTCGCAATGCTCTTTGCCGCAGCATGCGGAACACCCGCAGCCGAACATGATCATGCCGGGCATGACCTCGCCGGTCAGGACACCTTGGCTCAGGGACATGGGAACGGAACCGCCACGGTCGGCAATGTGCAGTTGGACAATGGCAAAACATGGGCGGCCAATCCGGAGACCACGGACGGCATTGCCGCCATGCAGAGCATCTTGGACAACTACGATCCGGCGATGGAGGACAGCACCATGCTGAAGGAGGAACTCGTAACTGAATTCCAGGACATCTTCGCCAAGTGCACCATGACCGGTGAGGCGCATGAACAATTGCACAACTACCTCATGCCGGTGAAGGGTATGCTGGACCAACTTGGCAACGCGCCGAGCGATGCACAGCTGGAGGAAATGTCCAAATACCTTGGCACCTACGGCAATTATTTCCATTGATCTGCGAGCCCACCGCGGTTGCGTTGAACGGGCCGTTGGCGTGATGCGGGATCGGCCGGGAAAGGCTGACGGTGGTCAGTGACCACACTTATCGGGGCCGGTAGGTTTGTGCTTTCATCCGGAAAGGCACCAACCGCGCCCGCATGTCCATCGCATATCCTTCCGTTGAGCCGCTGAACAAGGAGCTCGCCTCCCATCAACTGGTGGAAGCCATCCTCCGGTTGAAGGAAGAACGCAATGCCGTGATCCTTGCCCACTACTACCAGCAGCCGGAGATCCAGGAGCTCGCTGATTTCGTCGGGGACAGCTTGGCGTTGGCCAAGGCGGCGGACAAGACGGGTGCGGGGACGATCGTGTTCTGCGGAGTTCACTTCATGGCTGAAACGGCAAAGATCCTGAACCCGGAACGCAAGGTGCTGCTGCCTGACCTCAATGCGGGGTGTTCACTGGCCGATAGCGCACCGCCGGAGGAATTCAGCGCCTTCCTCGAGAGGCATCCGGACCACGTGGTGGTGAGCTACATCAACTGCAGCGCCGAGGTGAAGGCCATGAGCGACATCATCTGCACCAGCAGCAATGCGGTGCGCGTGGTGCAAAGCATCCCGGCGGACCGCAAGGTGATCTTCGCGCCGGACAAGCACTTGGGCGCGTATGTGCAGCGTGTAACCGGGCGCGAGCTCGTGCTGTGGGACGGCGTGTGCGAAGTGCATGTGGACATCAGCTTGGACAAGATGAAGTTCCTGCTGGGCAAGTACCTCGATGCCAAGCTGGTGGCGCATCCTGAATGTCCGTCGCACATCCTTGCCGAGGCTGATCACGTGGGCAGCACCGGTTCGCTCCTGGAATTCGTGCAACGCGATCCCGGAAAAACCTTCATCGTGGCCACGGAAGTCGGCATCCTCCACAAGATGCGCGCGGCCGTGCCGGGAAAGACCTTGATCGCCGCTCCCGCAAATGCGGAGAACTCGTGCGCCTGCGCCGAATGCCCGTACATGAAGATGAACACGCTGCAGAAGGTGTATGACGCGCTCTTGCACGGCACACCTGAGATCGTGCTGGAAGAGAACGTTCGTGCAGCCGCGGAGCGCTCCTTGCGCCGCATGATGGACCTGGGATGAGCCGCCCCTTGGAAGTGATCGTCGTGGGCAGCGGCGTGGCCGGCATGGCCTTCGCACTGCGGCTGGCGGCATTGAAGGTCCGCGATGGCGTGCGCATCCGCATAATGTCCAAGGCAGAGCCGGAGCAGAGCAACTCCCATGCAGCACAAGGCGGAGTGGCCGCGGTGATCCGCGCAGATGATTCCTGGGAACAGCACCGGGACGACACCTTGGCCGTGGGTGCGGGCCGCTGCGATGCCGCCGTGGTGGAGCGCGTGGTGAGGGAGGGCCCGGCCTGCATCAAGGAATTGCTGGATAAAGGTGCCCGCTTCGATACCGATGCACAAGGCCGCTTGGACGCTGCCCGCGAAGGCGGCCACCACAAGGCGCGCGTGGTGCATCGAGGCGACCGCACCGGCGCGGAACTGGTGCGCGTAATGCATGGGCAGGTGAAGAGCTCACCGCACATCGTGGTGGACAGCTCGCGGATGGTGCTTGACCTTCTGACTTCCGAAGGCGAGGGGGAACGTTGCTGCATCGGCGTTCGCACAATGGACCTTGCCTCCGGCACGATCACACTGGAACATGCCGATGCGGTTGTGCTCGCCACCGGCGGAAGCGGCCAGCTGTACCGCCATACAACGAACCCGGCGGGGGCCACGGGAAGCGGTGTGGCCATGGCCGTACGCGCCGGTGTGCCCTTGCGCGACATGGCCTTCGTGCAATTCCACCCAACAGCCCTGTACGCACCGGAACAACCCGGCACTTTCCTGATCAGTGAAGCCGTGCGCGGTGCGGGTGCCGTGCTGCTGCGCAACGATGGAAGCCGCCTCATGCAAGGCACACACCCGATGGCGGACCTTGCACC
This sequence comes from uncultured Flavobacteriales bacterium, assembly GCA_937873385.1. GTDB lineage: Bacteria > Bacteroidota > Bacteroidia > Flavobacteriales_F > PHOS-HE28 > PHOS-HE28. The sequence continues at coordinate 9,127 of CALMYC010000352.1, forward strand.
GCGCAACGTGGTGGCCCGCGCCATCCATGCGGAAATGCGGGTGAACCACGTTTCCCATGTTTGGCTGGACACCATGCACATCGGGCGGGCAAGGTTTGCGCGGGAGTTCCCGATGATCCTTGACCACTGCTGGAGCATCGGCCTCGATCCCTTGGAAAAACCGATCCCCGTGATGCCTGCGGCGCACTACCTCTGCGGCGGCATTCGCACCGATGGCGATGGGCGCACGGAGCTGCCCCGCTTGTATGCCTTGGGCGAATGCGCCGCCAGCGGCCTCCACGGCGCGGACCGCTTGGCCAGCAATTCGCTGTTGGAAGCACTGGTGATCCCGCGCCATGCCGCTGCGCATGCGGCTGCGCTGGACCTTCAACCGGAAGCCAATGTTGCGAACATCGCAATGGGGAAATACCACCTGGGCCCACCTTCACATGAAACATCCGCTGTACGGGAGCGCTTGGGCGATGTGATGATGGACCGCGTGGGCATCGTTCGCGATGATGTCGGGTTGAACAGTGCAAGGCGCGACCTGGAAGAGTTGAAACAGCAAACGGAGCTATTGTGGTCCGGCGGTGAACGCTCCGTGGAACTCTGCGAGCTGCGGAACATGATACTGGTGGCCGAAGCGATCTGCGCGCAGGCCATCCTTGAACCGTTCAGTGCGGGTGCGCATTGGAACCCGGGAAGGTCAACCTGGCCGAAGCCGGTGGGCATGACGATAGGTTGAGGAGGACCGGTGGTCCGGTGCATGCCTGGACCGGCACCGCCCAATTGACCGGTGGTGTTCCGATGGGCCGACCTGATCCCTGTGCAGCTTCCTGATGGAGGTCAGTTCCCGTGCAATGCGCGCTTCCGTCTTTTGCATGAACCCTGAAATGGCGTTGGTTTCCACATGCGCCTGAACCCACACATGCCGCAATCCATGGCGACCTCTCCCTTCCCGCACAGTTTCCACATTCCCGTGATGGGCTTGGGATACACCATCGATACGCCGATCAAGGTGGCCCACTTCGGCATCAGTTCGGTGATCTCCATCATTGAGGACGAGCTCGTGGAGCGCATGCGCGAGTTCCACTGCAAACAGGCCGGTGAGCCGTATGCCGCCATCCCGTTGAAGGAGATCGATCACCGTGCCCGGCGCATCACGGCATACCTGGACCTGGTGCAACGCATTGTACGGCGCAATACGGAAACGCTCCGTGATGGGGCCTTCACCGAAGGCAGCGATATCGAGAAGTACTTCCTGCTTCTGCCGGATGAACATCCCTTGCGTGTGAAGTTCGAGGTGATGAGGGCTTGGCCGGAAGGAGAGGCACAGCGAAGGATGCAGGACGAGCTGCGGAACTCGATCGTCCCCGGGGCGATCGATGTGAACATCATGGCCAAGATCGACCGCACCGTGCATGCCAAGGACGGCACGGCCCTGCCGGTGGAGTATGCTGAAGGCATGGCCGCATTCCGGGGATTCGCATTGAGCTCGCTGAGATCCTCCATCGTGCTCAGTGCCGGATACAATCCACGCATCTATGGCTACATCGCCACCTTCCCTGATTTCTTCCCTGATGCCAGCGGCGATGCGCGCAAGAAGATCATCCTCAAAGTGAGCGACCTGCGTTCCGCCTCCATTCAAGGGAAGATCCTTGCCAAGAAGGGGATCCCCGTCTCCGAGTTCCGGATAGAATCCGGCCTGAACTGCGGGGGGCATGCCTTTGCCACGGACGGCATGCTCATGGGGCCGGTCCTGGAGGAGTTCAGGGAACATCGCGATGCGCTCTGCGTGGAGCTTCACGAGCTCTGCAACACGGCGTTGGCCATGGCGGGCCGGGAAACGGTGGAGGAGGTGCAACACGTGCGGGTCACCGTGCAAGGCGGGATCGGGACCGCGGAGGAAGACCGCTTTTTGCGCACCTGCTACGGCATGGACGGCACCGGTTGGGGCAGCCCGTTCCTGCTGGTGCCGGAGGCCACCAATGTGGACCCGCACACCCTGGAACAACTCTCACGGGCCAAGCCGGACGACTACTACATGAGCTGGGCATCGCCACTGGGGATCCCCTTCCGGAACTTCAGGCCGAGCACCTCGGAGGCGCAACGCAAGGCCCGGATCGCCAAGGGCCGCCCCGGCAGCCCGTGCTACAAGAAGTTCCTCAGCACCAACACGGAGTTCACGGATATTCCCATCTGCACCGCCTCACGTCAATACCAGGACCTGAAGCTGAAGCAGCTCAAGGAGCAGGAACTCGATCCCCTCACGTATGCCGTGCAGGCCGCGCGCGTCACGGAGAAGGATTGCCTGTGCGAAGGCCTCGGGGCCGGTGTGCTTCTGAAGGGGAACATGACGCCCGCGCACAAGCTCGAGGCGGTCACCATTTGCCCCGGGCCGAATCTCGCCTATTTCTCCAAGGTCGTTTCGCTGCGCACCATGGTGGACCACATCTACGGCCGCATCTCGTTGCTGAACGAGCACGACCGCCCCCACATGTTCATCAACGAGATGAAGCTGTACGTGGACTACCTCCGGCGCGAGTTCGACCAGGTGAAGCACGCCGTCACCGATAAGCAGCGACGCCACATCGAGACCTTCAAGGCCAACATGCTCAACGGCATCCGCTACTATGAGGAACTCGCTCCGGTGCTTCACCAACAGGCCTCCACCAGAATGCACCGCTTCAGGGAAGACCTCGCACGGCATGCCGCGGACGTGCGGGCCATGCTGCTGCCTGGGCCCGTGCTGGCCTGAGCACCCCTCTTGCCCGGAAAGGAATCCGTACCATATCCCATCATACCATGAACCGGACACACACACCCTGGGCCGAGCCCTACAAGATCAAGATGGTCGAGCCGCTGGCGATGACCACGCGTGAGCACCGCGAGAAAGCCTTGCAGGAAGCAGGCTACAACACCTTCCTGCTGAAGTCGGAGGATGTCTATATCGACCTGCTCACCGACAGCGGCACCAGCGCCATGAGCGACCGGCAATGGGCCGGCATGATGATGGGCGACGAGGCCTATGCCGGCAGCCGCAACTTTTACCACCTGGAAGCCGCGGTGCAGCGCTACTACGGCTACAAGCACATCATCCCCACGCACCAAGGGCGCGGCGCGGAAAACCTCATCTCGCGCATCCTCATCAAGCCGGGCGATATCGTGCCCGGCAACATGTACTTCACCACCACGCGCCTCCACCAGGAGCTGGCTGGCGGCAGCTTCGCGGACATCATTGTGGACGAGGCACACGACGCGTTGAGCAACTTCACCTTCAAGGGCAACGTGGACCTCAGGAAGCTCCAGGCACTCATCGACAAGCATGGGGCGAAGAAGATCCCCTACGTCAGCATCGCCACCACGGTGAACATGGCGGGCGGGCAGCCGATTTCGCTGCAAAACCTGAGGGACGTCCGCGCACTCACGAAGAAGCACGGCATCCGCATCATCCATGACATGACGCGTGTGGCGGAGAACGCCTACATGATCAAGCACCTTGAGGAAGGCCAGGAGGGCCGCAGCGTGGCGGACATCGTGCTGGAGATCTGCTCGCTGACCGACGGTGCCACCATGAGCGCCAAGAAGGACGCGCTCGTGAACATTGGCGGTTTCCTCGCGACCAACGAATGGGACGTGTACGAGGAGGCCCGCAACCAAGTGGTGATCTACGAAGGGCTGCACACTTACGGCGGCCTGGCGGGGCGAGACATGGAGGCCATGGCCATCGGCATCGGCGAATCCATCGGTGAAGACCACATACGGGCTCGTGTCGGCCAAGTTTTCTACTTGGGCAACAAGCTCGTGGAGGCGGGCATCCCCATTGTGCGGCCCATCGGCACCCATGGTGTTTTCCTGGACGCAAAGGCTTTTTTGCCGCATGTTGCCCAAACCGCCTTCCCCGCGCAATCACTGGCCGCCGAGCTCTATTTGGACGCTGGCGTGCGCACCATGGAACGCGGCATCGTTAGCGCAGGCCGCAACAAGGAGACCGGGGAGAACTACATGCCCGAACTTGAGCTTGTGCGCCTCACCGTGCCACGCCGCGTGTACACCCAGGCCCACATGGACGTGGTGGCCGCCTCGGTGATGCGCGTGTTCGGGCGCCGCATGGCCATCACCGGCCTGAAGATGGTGTACGAACCGAAATACCTGCGCTTCTTCCAAGCCCAGTTCGAGAAGCTGTGAGCCGATGCACGCCAATTCGCTGAGAACCCGAAGAACGGCCGCAATGGCTTTGTCAGCAGATCGCGGCAAGGGCATTCCGGCCTCGGAACCTCCGATCGTCCGACCAAGACCCAATCCCCGACACGTGGCACATGCAGCACAGAACCATCATTGAGCCGTTCCGCATCAAGAGCGTGGAACCCATTGGCATCAGCACGGAGGAGGAGCGCGTCAAGCTGCTGAAGGAAGCACACTACAATCCGTTCCTGCTGCGCTCCAAGGATGTCATCATCGACCTCATGACCGACAGCGGCACCAGTGCCATGAGCGCGCACCAATGGGCCGGCATCATGGAAGGCGATGAAGCTTACGCGGGCTCTCGTTCCTGGCTGCGGATGGAGAACGAAGTGCAGGACCTTACCGGCATGCAGCACATCCTCCCCACGCACCAGGGCCGTGCGGCGGAGCGCATCGTGTACGGCCATCTGGGCGGGCCCGGTAGGGTTTTCATCAGCAATACGCATTTCGACACCACGCGGGCCAACATCGAGTACAGCGGCGCCACGGCCATAGACATCCCCATTGCCGAAGGAACGGACACGGCGTTGTTGCATCCGTTCAAGGGCAACATGGACGTGGGCGAACTGGACCGCCTGCTGAAGTTGCACAAGGGCCGCATCGGCGCCGTGATCCTCACCGTGACGAACAACAGCGGGGGAGGCCAGCCCGTGAGCCTTGCCAATGCCGAGGGCGTATCCGCCATCTGCAAACACCATGGCGTGCCGCTGATGCTGGACTGCTGCCGCATCGCGGAGAACAGCTGGTTCGTGAAGCACCGCGAGGAAGGCATGGGCAAGCTGAGCTACCGCCAGATCGCGCAGCGCATGTTCGCCCTGGCCGACGGTGCCGTCATGAGCGCCAAGAAGGATGCCTTCGCCAACATCGGCGGTTTCATTGCATTCCGGAATGGATCCCTGGCCGAGGCCTGCACCAACCTGCTGATCATCACCGAGGGCTTCACCACCTACGGCGGCCTCGCCGGGCGCGACATGGAGGCCATCGCCATCGGATTGGAGGAGGTCTTCGACCCCCATTACCTGGACTACCGGATCCGCAGCACCACCTTCCTCGGCGAGCGCCTCAACAAGCTTGGCGTGCCATTGATGCTGCCCATCGGGGGCCACGCCGTGTACATCGACGCGAAGAAGCTCTATCCGCACATCCCTTCCGCACAATACCCCGGACAGGCCTTGGTAAGCGAACTGTTCCGCCTGGGCGGGGTCCGCAGCGTGGAGATCGGGTCGGTGATGTTCGGCACCTATGCGGAGGATGGCTCCTTGAATCCATCGCGCATGGAGCTGGTGCGCCTTGCAATCCCCCGCAGGGTCTACACGCAAAGCCACATGGAGTATGTGGCGGAGACGTTCGAGGGCATCATGAAGGAGCGGGAAGGGGTGAAGGGCATGCGGATCGTGAAGGAACCGAAATTCCTGCGTCACTTTACGGCGCACTTTGAAACCCTTCCATGAACCCACAAACCGTCCGTGTTACCAAGCGATTCCATTTTGAGATGGCCCATGCCCTGCGCTGCCACGACGGTCTCTGCGCCAACATCCATGGACATTCCTATGTGTTGGATGTAACGCTTGCCGGTGCGCCGCGCCACGAGCCGGGCCATCCCAAGGACGGCATGGTGATCGACTTCGCGGAGCTGAAGCAAATAGTGCATGAAGCGGTGATCAACGACTACGACCACGCCCTGTTGCTGCACGAACACGACCGCGCACAAGCTGCCTCCGGCCATGAACTCTTCGGCCGTACGCGCTTCACGCCCTGGCAACCCAGCTGCGAGAATGTGCTGCTGGACATTGTGGAACGCTTGCAAATGGCACTGAAAGGAAAGGGCACGCTGCACGCGGCGCGTTTGCAGGAAACCGCCACGAGCTGGGCGGAGTGGGGGACGTGATCAATGAACGCAGGGTTCCGGGGCGGGACCCTGTGCCAATGCCAAGACCAAACGATGCATATCCATTGAAACGATGAAAACACTTGCGATCACCTCCCTTTACCTGGCCTCGCTGCTGGTCGGCTCTTGCGGCACCTCTGATGCCACCCTCAAAGGACATGTGCCCGGTGCCGCCGAGATGGGGCATGAGCACGAAGGCGGTCCGGCGGGGGTGCAACTGGATAACGGCCAGCCTTGGGCCGCCAATATCGAGACCACCGACGGGGTTAACGCCATGTTGGCCTTGCTGAAGGCATACGATCCCGCCAGCGGGGACGGTGCCGTCCTCAAGACCGGGCTCCTGGCGGAATTCAACGACATTTTTGCCAAATGCACCATGACGGGTGCGGCGCACGAGCAGTTGCACAATTACCTGGCACCTGTGCATGGGATGCTGGACAGGCTGGGTGCCAAGCCCACCGCGGCTGAATTATCCGAACTAAGCACCTACTTGGGCACCTACGGGGCCTACTTCCGGTAGGCTCTTCGGGAATGAAACCGGGGCGCACTGACGCTGTGTCCCGGGGCGATCGCCGCAAGGCCATGGTCGCTCAAGGCGGAGACCTTGCTCCTGCATCGCGAAGCAAATCCTGGTTTCTTCAGAAAGGGCTGGCCAGTGCGGTGTCCGAAAGGAACGTCTGATCCGTGAACGTGAGTAGAAAGGCCACGAGGTCTGCTTTCTGCTGAGGCGAGAGATTGAGCCCCGTCTCCTTTCCGGGCTTGGTCATGATCGGGTCCAGGCTGGGGCTGTGCCTTACACCGGAGTTGTAGTGCTCCACCACTTCCTCCAACGTGGCAAAGCGGCCATCATGCATATAAGGTGCCGTTTGGGCAATGTTGCGCAGCGTCGGGGTCTTGAACGCGCCCATGTCCGCGGCAAGGCCGGTGACCAGGAAGCGGCCTTTGTTGGCGCCGTCAAAAGTCGAGTCCAGTCCGATGTTGTGGAAGGCATTGTCGGTAAGCAAAGGCAGGCCGTGGCAATGGAAGCAATCACCGGTCTCAGTAAGGTAGATGACCATGCCGTTCAGTTCTGCGGGGGTGAACGCGATCTCATGCCGGTAGTATTGGTCGAACCGGCTGTTGGAGGAGATCATGCTCCGGAACCATTGGGCCAAGGCTTTGGCTACGTCATCCCGCGTGGGGCTGGACGTGCCAAGCGCCGCCTGGAAAAGTTGCGGATAGTGCGGTTGGTTGCGA
>CALMYC010000353.1 GCA_937873385.1 uncultured Flavobacteriales bacterium
TTGATCTTCACCACGGCTCCGATGATGGCTTCGCCCGAGGAGGCATCGGTCACCACACCCTTGAGTCTGTTGGCCTGAGCGCTGCAACACAGGAAGAAAAACAGGCAGCAAGACAGAATTACGATTCTCGGGAACGTCACGAAGCGTGGGGTTTGGGGGCCGATCGAAGGCCAATGTAAATGAATGCCCGGTCAATGATGATCGGCGCGCATACTTTTTTTCCACCGGCGCCAGCCAGCGATGGTTCAGGTCTTGAAGGAACAGCCATTGGGCGGGCCGCTTACATTGCCGGCCCTTGATCACCACCATGACCGAGTTCAAGCGATCCCTAGGCCTGCTGGATGGCGTTATGCTCGTTGCGGGTTCCATGATCGGCAGCGGCATTTTTATCGTGACCGCTGACATGATGCGCCAGTTGGGCACACCGGCCTGGGTGCTGCTGGCCTGGGTGGTATCCGGGGTGCTGACGGTGCTTGCGGCGCTGGCCTACGGCGAGTTGGCGGGCATGATGCCCAAGGCGGGCGGCCAGTATGTTTACATTCAGCGTGCGTTCGGCAAGCTCACGGCCTTCATGTACGGCTGGACGGTTTTCACCGTGATCCAAACAGGCCTTATTGCAGCGGTGGCCGTGGCCTTTGCAAAGTACACGGCGGTCTTGTTTCCGGCGCTGGGCGCGGAAAACATCTTGTTGGACGTGGGGGGGCTCCAGGTCAACGCCACCCAAGTGATTGCCATCGCCAGTATCGTGGTGCTCACGGCGTTCAACGTGCGCGGCGTGGAGAACGGCAAAGCGCTCCAGACCAGTTTCACCCTCGCCAAGATCTTGGCGCTGCTGGCGTTGATCGTCCTTGGGCTCTGGGTGGCATCGGGCAGTGGCGTGCTTTCCGCCAATTTCAGTTCCGGTTGGCAGGCGCGCGGTTTCTCCCTCGCGGCGGACGGCACGGAAACCTGGACACCCCTCTTCGGCGCCGCACTGGCCTCCGCCTTCGGCGTGGCCCTGGTGGGCTCGCTCTTCAGCAGCGATGCATGGAACAATGTCACCTTCATCGCCGGTGAGATCGACAGGCCGCAACGCAATGTCCCGCTGAGCCTGCTGCTGGGCACGGGCATTGTTACCGTGTTGTACTTGCTGGCCAATGTGGCCTACCTGGCCCTGCTCCCCAATGAGGACATTGCGCATGCGGATGCCGATCGCGTGGGCGCTGCCGCCGCCGCGGTGATCTTCGGCAACAAGGGTGCGCTCATCATGGCCGGCCTCATCATGGTGAGCACTTTCGGCTGCAACAACGGCATCATCCTTTCCGGTGGCAGGCTCTATTACGCCATGGCCCGGGACGGCTTGTTTTTCCGCCGGGCCGGCGAGCTGAACAAGGCAGGGGTGCCGGGATTTGCCCTCTGGGTGCAATGCATTTGGGCGTCATTGCTCTGCCTCAGCGGCCGTTATGGTGATCTCTTGGAGTACACCATGTTCGCCTCACTGCTCTTTTACATTGTCACCATCGCAGGCCTGTTCAGGCTACGCCGCCGCGAGCCCGGGACGGAACGGCCGTATCGCGCATGGGGCTATCCCGTGCTGCCGGCGCTTTATATCATCGGTGCTGCCGCTTTCTGCCTCAACTTGCTGTGGAGCAAACCGCTGTACACGGGCATGGGCCTTGGAATTGTGGCCCTTGGGGCAGGCGTTTACTTTATCCGCAACGCCGTGAGCCCCGTGGAACGCGGTGTGCGCTAAGTACCTGTTCAACGGGCAAACGACCGGCATGCCTCCGAACAGGCACGGCTCGCTGATTCACAGGCGACGGAGTACTCCAGGTCAGGGTGCCTGCTGCATGCCAAGGCGCAAGCCTCGCAAACGCGGGCACACACCGGACTCAGGTCCAAGGCCATCAACACGATGCCATCGCGGTCCGTGGCACTTGCATAGCTGTGAAGCAACATGCAGATGTCCCGGCATGCCCTGGCCGTGGCCAAGCAGTCCGCCAATTGGCGGGCCTCCTTGATCCCCTTGCATCCATCGATGCAGCGTTCACATGCGGTGGCGCAATCGGTGAGCGATTGAAGCAGGGCCACGGTGGCGGCAGCCCCGGGGTGCACCTTGTTTCTCGGCACCTCCGTCCAGGGTGCGGCGGGATGGGCCGGTGTACCCGCGTGGTGCGGACCTCCGGTCCGCCCACTACCGGGACCTGCGGTGGTGAACGGACTTCCTTCACCGGGATAGGCAAGTTCACTCGCGTTGATGCGGTAGGGAGGCATCCCCTGTTCCGCACTGGACGGCAGGTGGGGCGGCGTTTTACCTTGGGCGACTGGTTTGGCAGGCATGGTATCAATCTGTTCCGATCAGGAACATTGCGGCGCAAACCGTGCCGGTTCCCGCTATCCCGACATTGATCCGTACAGGTAAAGGGTTTCGGCCCCTGAACGGTTCCCCGGGGCGCATGCGAAGTGTGGCGTTAGTTCCTCGGTTGCCCAGCGTGCACCCCAATTCAAGCTTTCGAAGTGCCGCAGATTGACCGCACTGAAATTGGCACGATGCTTGAAAAAGGGGGAGCATGGAACTGATGAGACCTTCACTGCTCCGATGGGCTGATCGCCACAGCACCTTGCTACTTTTGGCAGGTGCGCTCTTGGGCTTGGCGGCCATGGCTTGGCTCTGCACAGGGGCTTGATCGGCTGGCAACCGCAAACCGGGATCAAACAAAGGAAACGTTCAACTGTCCAACCCCAAACTAAAAGGCTTCGCCGGCCAACAGGCGCAACAACCATGAAAAGGATGATCATCAGCACGTCGATCGCACTGCTCAGTGCCGTGGCCGTATTTGCACAAGACCGCCCTGCACGCACGGCGGAGGAGCGGTCGAAGGCGCAGACCACGCGCATGACCGAACAATTGGGCCTGAATGAGGAGCAGCAGGCCAAGGTGGCCTCGATCAATTCGGAATTTGCGCAGAAACTGGAGGACCTCCAGGCAGGGCGCAAGGAAGGCGACATGGCGCACAAGGGCGAAGGCGTGAAGCTCCATGACGCGCGCATGGCGGCGTTGAAGGAAGTGCTCACCCCGGACCAGTACACCAAATTGGAGGCCATGCAGGAGAAAATGCAGGACCGCCGCATGGAGAAGCGCAGGGCGGAAAAGCCCGGTTCCAGTGAAATGAAGTAGGCATCGGGTTTGATCATGTCCCAAGCCCCGGCCACACCTTGTGGACGGGGCTTTTTTTGCACCCTGCTCCGGGCTCATCCTCCCGGTGCGCGGGATTCCCCGGCCTCCCGCATCCTACCTTGTGGGCCGGTTATACCCTAAGTCAACCAAACCTTGAATGCCCTTGTCCATCACCTTTCATGGCGCCGCCCGCATGGTCACCGGCAGCAAGCACCTGTTGGAACTGCCCGATGGCAAGCAGTTGCTCTTGGATTGCGGCATGTTCCAGGGCGAGGGCCCGGCGAGCGATGCGCTTAACCGCCGATTCGGGTTCGACCCCAAGCGCATTGATGCGCTGGTGTTGTCACATGCGCACATTGACCACAGCGGGCTGATCCCCAGGTTGGTGGCCGAAGGCTTCAAGGGCCCGATCTATGCCACGCCCGCCACGCGCGACCTGTGCGAGATCCTGCTCATGGACAGTGCCTACATCCAGGAGAACGACTTCCGCTACGACGCGAAGCGTGCGAAAAAGCAGGGCAAGGCCATGGAGGAGATCGGGCCTTTGTACACCACGGGCGACGTGGCCCCGGCGTTGGCATTGTTCCGCACGGTGCCCTATGACACGCCCGTTGAAGTGTTGCCGGGGGTCACGCTGACCTACATTGATGCCGGCCATATCCTGGGCAGTGCATCCGTCCACCTCACCGTGGCGGGGCGTGAAGGTGTGCGGCAAATTGCCTTCAGCGGGGACGTGGGCCGATACGTGGACCGCCTCTTGCCCGACCCCCAGCCATTTCCGCAAGCTGACGTCATTATCTGCGAAAGCACCTACGGAGACCGGGACCATCAGGAGGCCGCCACATCAACCACTGAACTGCTCGGGCATGTGCAGCGTGTTTGCGTGGAGCAACAAGGCCGCTTGATCATCCCGGCATTCAGTGTGGGGCGCACACAGGAGATCCTGTACCAGCTCAACCACTTGTTCAACGAGGGCCGGTTGCCGCGCGTACCCGTGTTTGTGGACAGCCCGCTCTCCATCAATGCAACCGGAATCTACCGCAAGTACTCCAACCTGCTGCAGCAGGACATCCGCGCGGAACTGGAGCACGACCCCGACCTGTTCGGTTTTCCGGGCGTGGAATACATCCGCGAAGCCTCGCGCAGCAAGGAACTGAACACCCGCAAGGGCCCCAGCATCACCATTGCGGCCAGCGGCATGATGGATGCCGGCCGGATCCGCCACCATCTGTTCCACGGGCTGCGTGACGCGAAGAATGCGGTACTGGTCGTGGGCTTCTGCGGGCCGGGAACATTTGGAGAACGGCTCCTGCAGCGGCCGGCCACCATCCACATGTACGGCGAGGAGGTGCCGGTGAAGGCGGCCATCCTGACCATGGAGAGCTACAGTGCCCACGCGGACCGCAATGAGCTGTTGCGATGGATCGGCTGCCAGGAACCGGCGCGGGTCAAGCAAGTCTTCTTAGTGCATGGGGATGAGCAAGCCATGGAGGGGTTGCGCGGGCGGTATGCGGAAAAGGGATTCCGGGGGATTGAGCTGCCCCGGCAAGGCCAGCGGTTCGAGGTGTAAGATGCCCGGTGCATCCCATTGTTTGGCCCGTGAACGGAACAGGTCCGGGGCGGGAATTGCACACCGGAACGGCATCCGGCGAGAATGATGCATCGTGGGTCCAAGGTGCACCGCTCCGCGATGGCATGCTGGCGGGAGGAACATCGTCTGCGCGGGTGCCGATCAGCGGGCCCCAAGGCGCTTTGAGGTTATTTCCGTAAGCCTGTGGGGTATTCGACATGGTTGATGGTAACTTGGACTGGCCATCAAGCGTATCCACCCGCCGTTCACCCCCCTTTCATCCGCTGGACCATGCCGCGCACGAGTTGGATTTTGGCCGCAATTGTTGCCTTTGGCATGGTGGCCGGGTTGGCCAGATTGATCACCACACCGCCTTCCATGGGTGGGGACCAGACCAACACCTGGTGGACGGCAAGCTTGCACTTGGCGAATGGCGACGGGTTCGTGGATTGTCTTCCCATCTATTTCCCTTTTTGCGGCCCTGGCAACGAGGCCACGGCCATGCGTGAGCCGGTTCCGGTGTGCCTCTTTGCGTTGGTGGCTGCACTGCACGGAACACTGTGGACGGCGGGATTGGTCCAGCTACTGCTGTACCTGTTGACCACCTTGGCGGTATTTCGCTTGGCGCGCGAGGTGGCGGACGAACGGACCGGGCTGATCGCATGCGCGCTATGGGTGGTCTACATCCCGGCGTTGACGGTGTTGCCGCAGATCGCGGGTGATATGATCGCAAGCCTGGCCGCCACCACAGGACTTTACTTGTACGCGAAGGCATGGAATACGGGAGGCACCTTGCGCTGGGGCTTGGCCGGGGCGTGCATGGCCGTGGCCGTGCTGTCCCGCTCGGCCTTGCTCGTTGCTGCGGTGCCGCTGGGCATTGCATTGGTTTGGCACACATGGAAGCCGGGTGTTCCACTTGCCGGTGTGCTGCGGCCCGTGCTTGTCTTCAGCCTCGCGTGGTGCCTGGTGATGTTGCCATGGGTTGCCCGCAACACCATGGTCTTTGGCCAAGTGGTGGTGGGTTCCACGCTTACGGGGTACAACATCCTCCGCCACAACCACCAGGTGCAGGAGGATGTGCCGTTCCATTATGTGAACGAGGAAGAGGCAAGGCCCGTGGCCTACGCGGCCCTGGCGCGGCACCCGGAACTTACCGGCCATGAGAATGAGGCCCAGGTGGACAGGGTGTACAAGCAGGAGGGCATGTCCGTGATCAACGCCCACAAGGCGCGCTACATCGGCATTTGCATGTTCCGTTTCCTGCCGCTTTGGTTCAACTGGGGCGTCAACAGTGCCTATGGAAAACCAATTGAGCCCACGGACTTCCTTGTTGCCTTGCAGCAAGCCGTTCTGCTCCTGTTGGCCCTTGCAGGTTTGCGCCGCGCACCCCGGTCGGCATGGCCGTTGGTGATGGGCTCCCTTGCGGTTTGCCTGGCCTACATGGCCGTGGTCGCGCGCCTGCGGTATGTCATCCCCGTCATGCCCGTGGTGCTGCTGCTCGGCGCTGTTGCCTTGAGCAGAATGGTGGAAAGACGGACGCTTTGGTCCCGGTCCGTGGGTTGATGCGGGTGCCGGTAAGTTCCGGGTGCTGCCCTGTGCACGCGGCCATGGCGATCGCCGTTAAGCGACCTTTGCTTCATCCCGCGAAGCCCACCGCCTTCTTCAATTCCTCCGGCAAGGGCGGCAGTTTGCGCCGCTCAAACAGGAAGCTGCTCAGGTCCGCGATCTCGCTGAAGATGTGATGGCTGTCCATGGCTCCTTTCAGGTAGGCCTGGCCGGTGCTTCCGCCCGTGCCCACGCGCAGGCCGATCATGCGGTGCACCATGCTGATGTGCCGCGCACGCCAGGCGGCCATGGCCGTGTCGATGTCCAGCAGTGAATCCAGGAACCTGAACGCCTGCTGGAAGATGGGTTCATCGCGGTACAGCATGATGAAGAGTGCACTGCGCGCAGCCGCAGGGGAGAAGTGCCGCTCCGGTGAACCCTCCACGAAGATCTGCCGCCACAGTTTCGCGTTGCCTTCCTCGCCCTGCACCAAGCTGCCCGTGTACAATTGCTCCAGCTGCCCGAAAAAGTCGGGTTGGCCTGGCCAGTATGCCGGTTTCAGGAAGGGCATGCGCTCCAGCCAGGCATTCACCAGTTCAAGCAGCGTGGGTTCCGTTTCCAGCGCCTCGATCTGCGCCTTGTGGTCCGGACGCAGCTGGCTGGTGTAGTACATCTTGCCGAACCGCGCCTCCATGCGCAGGCCCAACCTGGCCTCGAGGACCTTGAACTGCATGCTCTGGAATCCGCTGGCGGGGCGGAGCATGTCCCGGAAGTCCAGGAAATCCAGCGGCGTCATGGTCTCAATGATCTCCCATTGGTGAACCAGCACGTCAAGTATGGTCTTCACCCGTTGCAGCCGGTGTACCGCAATGTTCAGTTCGCCGGCATTGTCGTCCACCTTGCCGCTGCGGAAGATGTCCATCACGCTGCCAACCTCATACAGCACTTGCTTGAACCAGAGCTCGTAGGCCTGGTGGATGATGATGAACAGCATTTCGTCATGGGCGTGCTGCTTCAGTTTGTCGCTTTCCAGTTCCTGTGCACCGAGGATCTTGTCCAGCTGCAGGTAGTCGGGGTAATACACGTTGCTCATCTTGCGGGAAGGATAGGTGCCAAATGTAATCGGACCTGAGTGTCCTCTATTTCCAGGCATGCAAAGCGGTGGAGAAGTGAAGCGGAGGGGTCGGGGTGGGGTATGGATCATGTTCGGTCTTGATCCGGAGGAATTGTTCAGGTACTATCTTCGGACATGGATTTGAAATGGATGTTGGCCGCGACGGCGATGCTGTTGGGTCTTGGAGCTTCGGCACAGAGCAGCTTGGGCGCGCTGGGGAGCGCGTCGGACGCGGCGCAACGGGTATATGACCAAGGCGTGCAACAACCGGCGGACACGATCTACGACCTCAATGCCGTGGAAGTACAGCCGGAATTTCCCGGTGGCACGGAGGCCATGTACCAATACCTTCAAAACGCCATCCACTATCCGGACCAAGCCGTGAAAGACAGTGTGGGTGGGAAGGTCTATGTGGTCTTTGTGGTGGGCAGCAACGGAAAGGTGCGGGATGCCAAGGTCCGCCGAGGGGTTCGGCAGGACATTGATGCGGAGGCGCTCCGCGCCGTGATGGCCATGCCGGACTGGACACCCGGCAAGTTTGCGGATAAGCCGGTGGCAACACGTTTCACGCTACCCATTTCCTTCACCTGGTAGTGGGGCAAGGATGGTCCTGCATGGCGCGCGCCGCGATGGATTTTGGTCCACGCCATGTTGAATGATCGAATTTGTTTCCTTTGGGCAACAAACCACGCTTGATGCAACGCAACACCTTCTTTGCCTTGGCGGCGATCCTTGCGGCCACGCTGGGCCTCGCAGCCTGCTCCAACCAGAACGGTGCCGGTGGCACCGTGGACGGAACGGACGAGGACAACTATGAGCTGAACCAGGACCACTTGGCTCCGCCGATGGACAGTTTGAAAGCCGCCGCTGCCCAAACTTCCGCCACCACGCCTGCTGTAGTTGATACGGCCAGCCGGAAGGCCAAGTGAGCCGACAGGGCCATGCGTGTTGGGATTTTCCGGGTGCGAGCGTGCAAGATCGCAGATCCGCCACCCGGCGCCCACAGGCGCTACTTCCTCAACGGAACACCGCATTGAGCAAGCCCGAGAGCCGTATGCCGGCCTTCAGCAGTTGTTCCTGCACCAGGGGCCAGTTCGCGTAATCGTAGTCGTAGCCAAGGTCTGCGCCAGGCTCGGCAGGATAGATCGCTGCACGGCAAGCAAGGTTTTCCTGTGCCCAATCCGCCGCGGTGCCTTGGCTCCACTGGTTGATCTGCATGGGCGTGGCGTGGTCCACCGCACAGGCCAGCTCGGAATAGCTCAATTGGCTGTTGTCGATCATGCCGCTGTCCCACACGCGGTGAAGATTGGATCCCTTGTTGAACCAGCGCACCTGGAAGTCGTTCCCGCCCTTGTCGTCGCCACGGCCCACGTGCAGGGGTTGGTGCAGGTCTCCCACGAGGTGGATCAGCACCTTCAGGCAGAACGCTTGGCGCGCGGCGGTGAGCGTATCGCTCTTCAATGCGGCCACCATGCGGCCGATGGCCTCCACGGCATCCCCCTTTGGATTTTTTTCCGTGGCTGCGTATGTGCTCCCGTCCGGGATGGTCACCCAGTGCCAATCGCGCATGTAGTCGTAGCGGTGGTCGCTCTTGATGTCGTCCATCCAGGTGGCCGCCATGGCCATGCTCTCGTTGCCGAGAATGCGGTGCACGGCTTTGCGTGCCTTTCTGCTGAGGTGTTGCTCCGCGACGGCACCCACCGCGCGATGGCCGGTGGCGCCCCATGCAAAGGCATGCACAGGTTGGAGAAGCAGCAGGACCGGAAGCACAAGAAGCAGTTTCATTGTACAAGGTTAAGCGGAGCGGGGAATTTCTTGCGGGAAAGGGGATCCGGATCGGGCACCAACTTCCCCGCGGAATGGGCCGCATGCCGCCCTGCCATCGCCCCGTTGGCCGGGAGGGGAACGGCCATTCCTCGATGCGGCGCGGGCAGAGGCACGGTTATCGCGGGGCAGCTCGGCAAGCGACCGGAGGCCGAAGCACGGCGAGGATCGCGGGATTCAAATTTCATTGTGATGAGCACCGAAAGAAAGGAAGGGAACATGGCCAACGCAACGCAAGAGCGCTATCAAACCGGCAAGCAAGCCCGGGACGAGCAATCACCGGAAGTGCTCCAGGCCAACAGGCAACTGAACGAAAACTGGCAAGAGACCAGGGCCGAATTGAAGAAAAACTTCAGCGCACTGACCAACGAAGACCTGGAAATGCAGCCGGGCCATGAGCAGGAAACCATCGACCGCATCGGCAAGCGGCTGAAGAAGACACCGGACGAAACGGGCAAGCTGGTTCGCGACACGTCCAAGCGGTTCCAGAACATGGCAGGCCATTCAACAACGGAGCGGACCAAAAGCAATGCGCGGCTGCAGGAGGCATGGCCACAAACAAGGAATGAGTTGAAGAAGAACTTCAGCAAATTGACCGAAGAGGACCTTGAGCTCAAGCCCGGCCACGAACAGGAAACATTTGATCGCATCGGCAAGCGGCTGAACAGGACGGTGGAGGAAGCGGTGCAATTGGTGCGCGACACCGCAAAGCACTTCCAATCTCCAACGGATGCTGCCGGCAAACCGAAGATGACGGCTTGATCGCCGCAGCAATGGCGAGTGGCAGGAGGCGGTCCGGGAGGGCCGCCTCCTTGCGTTGGCCTGCATCGTAACAGGATGGTCGTGCGGCGGGGGGGGGCCTGCCATGCGGCATCACCGCGGGTGGCGCCGTTCACTTTTGGTTGAATCGTTCCAGCGGAAGCGGAATGGGGTCGTGCTCACCCGGAACCATCGGGAAGTCCAATTGCCGCCAGCGCTCTTTGGCGGTGTCCAGTTTCTGCTGGCTGGTGGCGACGAAATTCCAATAGATGAAACGTTCCTCCGGGAAGGGTTCTCCGCCGAAGAGATACACCGAAGTTCCGGCGGCCATGCGGAATCCGCAGCGCGATGCATCCTTTGCCACCAGGATGCGCCTGGGCCCGAACACTTCGCCCTCCGCATGCACCTCACCGTGCAGGATGTACAAGCCAGCTTCACCGAAAAGGCCATCAGCGAAGCGCACCTCGTGGTCCACATCGCATGAAATTTCCAGCAGGTACAGGCGGCTGTACACCGGCACGGGTGAGCGGTGCCCCAGGACCTCGCCTGCAATGAGCTTGTAGCGTGCGCCGTCCGCTTCCCAGCGGGGCAGTGCCTTGGCCTCAATATGATGGAAGGCGGGTTCCATTTCCTCGAAATCCTTGGGAAGCGCCACCCAGATCTGCAGCCCGTGCATGTGCTTGTCCACGGTGCGCAGCCATTCCGGCGAGCGCTCACTGTGCACGATGCCCTTGCCGGCGGTCATCCAGTTCACCGCACCGGGCGTGATCTCCACCGCCGTGCCCAGGCTGTCGCGGTGCATGATGCTGCCCTCGAACAGGTAGGTGAGCGTGCTGAGCCCAATGTGCGGATGCGGGCCGATGTCCACGTTCTCGTGGTCATTCATCGCCACGGGCCCCATGTGGTCAATGAATATGAACGGCCCCACCATGCGCTTGCCATAAAAGGGCAACAAACGGCCCACCATGAAATTGCCCACCTGGCGCGGGCGTTCCTCAATGATCAAGCCGATGTTGGACATGGTTGCACGTGTTTGTGCGCAAGTTAGCCATCGACCTCGTGGAAGATGTGGCGGTTGCCGGGCCTGCGATTTACTTTCGCCCCGCTGCCGCGCTGGATCGCGATGGCCAAGAATCCCACAGAAAACACGAGCGACATGGACCGGAACACAATGGGGAAGCCCGTCAACGGATTGAAACTGGCCGTGGCAATGGTTGCCTTGGCCATGGGCATGGCGTGCAACTACGGTGGCGACCACAGCACGCCGCATGCACCGGTGAACCCGGCCATGGGCGGGGCGCCCAGCGAAAGCGACCATACCAGCACGGATGTGGACGACCAGGTGGGCGGCTTCGGGACAGGCACGGATTCCACCGGCGCGCACGACAACAATGTGGACCGGTCACAAGTGAAGGCCGCGCCTGTGGTGGCTGACACCGGGAAAGCGAAGTAGTAGGGCCGCATTGCTCAAGCGACTTCCGGGAGCGGGGGGTGTTCCGTGGCCGGAACGGGCACCCTGCGCATGGGTTCATTCATCGCCCCGCGGTATTGCAGTTCCGTGAAGCGGTGCAGGTCGTGGTCGTAGATCGCATAGTAAAAGGGCAGTACCTGCTTGCGGATGATGACGGTGGACGTGTGTGACCAGTGCGGGCGCGCAGGCACGTGCCGTTCCTTTCCGAGGAAGTTGCGCAACAGCAACGCATCCAGTTCCGTCGCTGCTTCTTCCACGGGCCTTTGCCTGTTCTTGTGCTTCATGCTTCCATTTGCCCTTGGCCCGGCCACCAGGGTGCATGTGGCCGGTCCAATCATCCTGTGTAATGGCAAGCAGTGGTGGCCGCATCGCATGGAGGGAACAACCGGCGTGCCGGTTCTGTGCGCGCGATACCTTGGGGACAGATCGGGTTGACGCCTTGCTCAAAAGGTGTAGCGCAACTCCATTTTCAGGTCGCTGTCGTTGGGTCCTGCGATCTCCTGGAGGCCGGAGCTGATCACGTTGCGGTCCGTGAACGTCTTGATGCCGTAGCGCGCCCACACGTCCAAGTGGCGCGCGACGGTCCAGCGCACCATGCCGTACCACATCATGCCGCGGCCGTAGATGGGCGGCAGGCTGAACACGCCGGGAATGTCCGATTCGAAGGCATAGAGCCGCGCATTGTAGCTGTCCGTGCTGAAAAGCATGATGCGGCCCGTGAGCTCCAGCTTGCCGCGCTTGGGCCTGTGGATCAGGTCCTGGTAGATCAGGAAGCCATGCTCCACCGGCGACCCGCCGCGTTGGTAGTCCACGCTTTCCACGCGGGTCCGCAACGTAACGCCGGTGCTCACCTTGTAGCTTGCATTGAAGCGCAGGTTGGTTTGCCGGGCATCCACCAGCGGCAACACGCCAATGTCCCCCTCGGTGCCATTGATCGCCTTCACCTGTGTGCGGGCCTTGACGTAAAGCTGCACACTGCGGCTTGGTGTCCATGTGAGTTGTCCCAGCACTTCATGGCCGGTGCTTGGTGCATTGACCTGGTAGCGGAGCCAAGGGAAGCTGAACTGGTCGAAGTAGGCGTTGAGCACCCACTGGCGGCTGGGCCTGATCTCGATCCCGGTGTACATGCCGCGTTCGTTCCACGGATTTGTGCCCTCGGCAAAGCCGGTGCTGTAAAGTCCGTTGAAATTGCGCTGGTAGTCCCTGTAGAGCAGGGCCAGGGAAAGGCGCTTGTCCAGGGCGGCGAGCAGCCCGGTAATGCCCGCCATCCCGCCGTTTGCGCTCCGTGCACCCTCGCCGAACCACACGATGTTGCGGTAAGTTGTTTTCCAATCGAACCCGTAGGTGGTGTTGGTGCTCCCCTGGAAATCGAACTGATTGTACGGATAGACGCGGGTGCGTTGAAGGCTGTTGCCGAACCTCACTTGCGCGGCCGTGGCCCCGATCTCCACGCCGTTCCGCTTGTATTCCAGGTGGCCGCCGAAGATGAGCTCGTCCAGTTGGTCCTTGTGGGCAAGCTCGTTGTAGGTCCGGTGATAGCCATCCTCCAGGAACGAGCTGAAGGTGGACAGTTCATTGTCGAACCCGCTGGCGCTGGTGTCGCCCGCCTGGATGTTGGCATCGTACTTTTTATGGCTGATGAAAGCCGTGCCCTCGAAGCGTTTGCCGATGCCCATGGTGGCCCCGGCCCCGCGCAGGAACTGGTTCTCGTTCACGCTGGCATACGGCGAAAGGCCCGGGGAGTCCCGGCTGATGTTCATGGTGTATGCGGACTTGCGTGCAAAGGAGAGCCCGCTGGAAAAGACCAGGCCCTGGCCGAACTGTGCCTGGTAATCGCCCAGCGCCAACGCTTTCACCGGCCCGATGTCGCGCAGGAAGAGATGTGCGGAATAGAAATCGAAGCCGTCCTTTTGGGTGCCCTTGAAAAATTCCTCGCCTTCATCCTTCTCGGCAGTGATCCCGAAGTCCAGGTTGCGGCGGTATTTGAACCGGTACCGGGTGTACAGCTTCCATGGGCTTCCGAGATAGACTTTGCTGTTGGCCCGCAGCGAATCCAGCACATGCGGGTCGTCCACATTGGGCAACGGGCTGCCATTGGCGTTGTAGTAAGGTTGGTGGAAGGGATCACCGCCGCCGATGAAGCCTTTGCGCTGCTGGATGTTGACTTGCGTGCGGAACAGGAGTTCACTCTTTCCGTTGGCCAGCATTTCCTTCAGGGAAGTGCGCGAGGTTCCCTCGGCATCCACGGTGACAAAGGGGCGGATCAGCTCCAACGTGGCCAGGTCCATGCCGTCCACGGTTTGCAGCTCGTAGATGCTGATGAATTTGCCGAACCTGCGGATGTGGTCCAGGATGGCGTTCACCTGCAGGTCCGAAAGCAGGTGCAGGGATCCAAGTTCACCGGCATCGGTGCGGTTCAGGTCGATCGGGTCGCTGAGCCGGTCCAGGAGGTCCTCGGTCAAGGCGGTGAGGTCCACATCGCTGTTTTCGCCGAGCTGTTCGGCAATGGCCGCCACGCGGTTCTCGATCAATTCACGCAATTGCGGTGAAATTTCCTGCTGTGCCCGCAAGGCCAGGGAAGCGGTGAGCAGCACTGCGGCAACAGTGAGCAGCCGCCTCATTGAAAGCGGTAGTTCAGGTTCACCATGGGTGTGGCGCCCAGTTGGGAACGCAGCACCACCGCCAGGTCCAGTTCCAGCTGTTTCAAGCGAAAGCCCGCGCCGAAGTGGGCCTTGTTGGGCCCGGTGCTCACACCGGTGCGCAGGAACAGCACGTCCGTGGGCCGGTATTCAATGCCGGCGTGGTATTGCTCCTGCCGGTCGATGTCCTTGCCCGCTTCCGCGGCCAACGTCACCTGCTTGTTGAAGATGTAGGACAGCCCGGCGCTGATGATGGTCGGGGCTTTCTCATCGTAAGGCCCGCCCAGCTTCGCGCGGTTGGGGTTGTACAAGTGCGCGCCGATCCAGAGTTTTTCGGTGAGCCTGGCCTGCACGCCCAATTCGGCGGTCAC
Organism: uncultured Flavobacteriales bacterium; assembly: GCA_937873385.1. Classification (GTDB taxonomy): domain Bacteria; phylum Bacteroidota; class Bacteroidia; order Flavobacteriales_F; family PHOS-HE28; genus PHOS-HE28. The sequence continues at coordinate 14,451 of CALMYC010000353.1, forward strand.
GGCACTGGTGCTGCCGTAGCCTTCGCCCAGCCGCAGGTTCAGGTAGTCCAACTTTACGCCCACGCGCAAGCCCTCATCGAGCTTCATGGCGTAGGCCAGCCCGAAGCTTCGCTGCGCATAAAGCGTGTTCCCGAAGGAATTGGCACTGATGGCGAAGGTGCCTTTTTTGTACGGCAGTGCAAAGGCAAGACCTTGCATGGCAAGGTCGGGTGCCAGCCAATGCTGCTGGTAATAGGCCCCGGCCACCGGCTTCTCCAAACCGGCCAGGCCCGCTTGGTTGCCGCCCACGCACCACAGGTCCACCAACGTGATGCCCGCGTTGCCCATGCCTGCAAAGCGGGCACTGGTGGGGATGTGTTCGCCACCGGCGAAGGCAACGGCAGGGGCCAAGGCTCCCGCAAGAACGAACAAGGGTGCGCGCATCGGTCCGAATGTAGGGATCTTCTGAAATGCACGCAGCATTCGTACCGAATGACGGAAGAAGTGCATTCAAGTGGCCAGTGGAAAATCCCACCGGTTCGAAAGTGTTGCTTGCAATCGGGCCTTCAAGATTGTAGCATTGAGCTTGATAAGACCAGGAAGCGATGGAATGGAAAGAGTCCGTTGACCAAACCGGGTTCATCCGTTGCATGGCCCCGGTGAACATGCTGGGCATCCAGGATGCCGTTATCGCCCGGTGCGATATTGACGTGGCCGAGCCTGCACTGCCCGGATGGATCAGCTATCCGTATGGCGTGTACAGCGAGCAATGCACCGGCTACCAGATCGACGGCAACCACTTCACCACCACACAGCCGGCAGGCACGGAAAAGATGGGCCTCATCATCAACAACAGCGGGCCAGACCCCAACATGGTGTACAACAACACCTTCGACAACTTCATCTTCAAGGCCAGTTGCGCCACCATCATGGAAGGCAACAACTCCAGCGCCAATTTTGCCACGTGCTGGATGGCCGGGAAGAAATTTGTGGTGCAATGAGCACCTTCCTCCGTTCCCTACCTTCGGCCCCCGATCGAAGGCCATGGTCACGCTCCACGACAAGCAGTTTGAACCGTTCATCGGCACCGCCGAGCTGGGCGCGGCCATCGATGCCGTTGCCGCCCAGGTGGCCGCGCGCTACACCGACAGCGTGCCGCTCTTTCTCGGCGTGCTCAATGGCAGCTTCTTCTTCGCCTCGGAACTGCTGAAGCGCCTGCCGATCGCGTGCGAGATCTCCTTTGTGAAAGTGGCCAGCTACCGCGGCACGGTGAGCTCCGGCACGGTGAGCCAGCTCATCGGCCTCAACGAGCGCGTGGAGGGCCGCCATGTGGTGGTGGTGGAGGATATCGTGGACACGGGCAACACCATCAGCCACATTGTGGAAGCGCTCCAGGTGCAGCAGCCGGCCAGCATTGCCATCGCCAGCCTGTTGATCAAGCCGGAGGTGTACAAGAAGGACATCCCCATCGACTTTGTGGCCATGGAGATCCCCAACGTGTTCGTGGTGGGTTCCGGCCTGGACCATGACGGGCTGGGGCGCAACCTGCCGGGCATTTACCGGATCGTGAACCATTGAACCATTTGAAGCGCCGGACCCGGCGCAATGCCATGAACAAATTGAACATCGTGCTCTTCGGCCCTCCGGGGGCGGGCAAGGGCACCCAGAGCAAATTCCTGATGGAGCGCTACGGCCTGGAGCACCTCAGCACCGGCGACCTGCTGCGCGCGGAGATCAAGGCCGAGACGCCGCTGGGCCTGCAAGCACAGGAACTGATGAGCGCAGGTGAGCTGGTGCCCGACGAAGTGGTGGTGGGCATGATCCGCAACCGCTTGGAGGACAGCCCGGAGGCCACGGGCTTCATCTTCGACGGCTTTCCGCGCACACGGGCACAGGCCGAGGCGCTGGATGCCACGCTGGACAAGATCGGGAGCCACATTTCGTTGATGCTCGCCCTGGAAGTGGAGGAGGAGGAATTGGTGAAACGCCTGCTGGGGCGCGGGGCCACCAGCGGCCGCCCGGACGACAAGAGCGAGGAGGTGGTGCGCAAGCGCATCCGCGAATACGAGGAGAAGACCGCGCCCTTGAAGGATTACTACAAGGCCCAAGGCAAGTTGCGCCCGATCCACGGCATGGGCTCCATCGCCGAGATCACCACAAAGCTCACCGACGCCATCGACGGTTGAGCTGCACGCTCACCCTCTCACCCTCGCACTCTCGCACCTCATGTCCTCCGCCAACTTCATCGACCAGATCCGCATCGCGTGCCGCTCGGGCAAGGGTGGCGCGGGCAGCAGGCACCTGCGCCGGGAGAAGTACATGCCCAAGGGCGGCCCCGATGGCGGCGACGGCGGACGCGGAGGCCACATCATCCTGCGCGGCAATGCCCAGCTGTGGACGCTGCTGCACCTGCGCTACACCAAGCACGTCATAGCGGAGGACGGCGAGGGCGGTGGAGACAACCAGCGCAGTGGAAGGATGGGGGAGGACCGCATCATTGAAGTGCCGCTGGGCACCGTGGCGAGGGACCTGGAAACGGATGAAGTGATCTGCGAGATCACCGAGCCGGGGCAGGAAGTGGTGCTGTTGCACGGCGGGCGCGGCGGCCTGGGCAACCAGCACTTCCACAGCTCCACCTTCCAAACGCCGCGATTCGCGCAGCCCGGCGAGCCGGGGCTGGAGAAGTGGGTGGTGATGGAGCTGAAAGTGCTGGCGGACGTGGGCCTGGTGGGCCATCCCAACGCGGGCAAAAGCACCTTGCTTTCCGTGCTCAGTGCGGCCAAGCCGAAGATCGCGGACTACCCGTTCACCACCTTGGTGCCCAACCTGGGCATTGTTCCCTACCGTGACGGAAAGAGCTTTGTGATGGCCGATATCCCCGGCATCATCGAGGGTGCGCATGAAGGCAAGGGCATCGGCCTGCGCTTCCTGCGCCACATCGAGCGCAACAGTGTGCTGCTCTTCATGGTGGCCGCGGACAGCCCGGACATCAAGGCCGAGTACAAGGTGCTGCTCAATGAGCTGGAACAATACTCACCGGAACTGCTGGACAAGGAACGCCTGCTGGCCATCACCAAGTGCGACCTCTTGGACGATGAACTCACCAGTGCTCTGCGAAAGGAACTGCCCAGGAACGTGAAGCATGTCATGATCAGCTCGGTGGCGGGGAAGGGCTTGGAGGAATTGAAGGACCTGATCTGGAAACGGCTCCATGTCCCGCAGGAAACAGAGCGACCGCCCAGCGCTTTTTGATGGCTTGGACCGATGCGATATTGGCCGCTGACCGCACCGCGTTCCTGGCAGTGAACGGCGCGCATTCCCCTGTTGCTGATGTGTGGATGGGCTATTTGAGCAGGCCTGAGGTGTGGGTCCCGCTCTATGTTTTCTTCCTGGTGCTCATCAAATTGCGCTGGGGATGGCGCGGCCTGTGGTGGTCGCTGCCCGTGGTGGCGCTCATGATCCTCTGCAGCGACACCGGCTCGGTGTTGCTTTTCAAGAACACGGTGCAACGCTTGCGCCCGTGCCATGCAGCGGACCTCCAGGGCATGGTGCACTTGGTGAACAACCATTGCGGCGGGCAGTTCGGTTTTGTCTCCTCGCACGCCGCAAACCACTTTGCGTTGGCCGTGTTCATGGGGGGCATGTTGCAGCGCCGTCCATGGTGGGCACTGCCGTTGCTGCTGGTGTGGGCCGGTGCGATCGCGTACAGCCGTGTGTACCTGGGCGCGCATTACCCGGGTGATGTGATCGCGGGTGCGCTCTATGGATCACTGGTCGGCGGTCTGGCCTATGTACTTTTCCGCGGCATCCACCAACGCACCGGCGAGCGATGAACATTTGGGCAGCGGTCTTTTTGGGAGGCGGCATCGGCAGCCTGATGCGCTTCGGCATCACCAAACTACTGCTCATGCTGGACCTGCGCGGGGCGTTCCCGTGGGCCACGTTGATCGCCAACCTGCTCAGTGCTGCGTTACTCGCCTGGATGTTGCTGAGGATGCAAGCGCATTTCCAGCACAGGCCAGCGCTTTCCGCTTTTGTGGCCGTTGGCATCTGTGGCGGCTTCAGCACGTTCAGCACCTTCAGCTACGAGAACTTCCTGCTCATTCGCGAAGGTGCACCCGGCATGGCCCTGGCCAACATCACGGTGAACGTGCTGGCCTGCCTGTCCGTTTTCTGGTTTGTTGCCCGCACCGCATGAGGAAGGCCGCTTTCATGCTTGCCCTCGCCATGCTGCCCGCCCTGCGGGCACAGGAACGCACCTGGACGGACCCGCCAAAGCTGATGGTGGGCATTGTGGTGGACCAGATGCGGCTGGATTTCATCTACCGCTATTGGGACAATTTCGGCGACGACGGATTCCGCCGTTTGGTGCGCGACGGCTCATTCCAGCGTGATGCGCGCTACAACTATGTGCCCACGCAAACCGCGCCCGGGCACGCCAGCATCTACACCGGCACCACGCCATCGCGCCATGGCATCGTCGCCAATTACCCGTACGACAGGGCTGCGCGGCGCACACGCTACATCGCACTGGACACCACCGTGGCGCCCGTGGGCACCACCAGCAGGAGCGCCCAGCGTTCCCCGGTGCAGTTGCTCGCCACCACCCTGGCCGATGAACTTGAGCTGCGGACCGACGGGCGTGCACGTACCGTTGGCGTCGCGCTCAAGGACCGTTCTTCCATCATGCCCCTGGGCCGCATGGGTGATGAAGCCTATTGGTTCGTTGGCGGGAGCGAGGGTCGATTCGTCACCAGTTCATGGTACCGCAAGGAATTGCCCGCGTGGCTCCAGGTGTTCAATGCCAAGCACCTTGCCGCAGCCTACCTGGACCAAACGTGGCAGCTTGCCTTGCCGCTCGCCCGCTACCACACCCCCTTGCCGGACTTGAACCCGTATGAGGAAGACTGGCGTGAAGGCCTGCCTGCCACACTTCCATTGGACCTACGGACGGTCAGTGGAGACGGGAAGAACCTGGATGCGGTGAAGCTTACTCCTTGGGGCAACACGCTCACCACGGACCTCGCCATCGCTGCCATCGATGGGGATTCCCTGGGTCTTGATCACGTGCCGGACCTGCTTTCCGTGAGCTACGGCAGCACGGATGAAGTACAGCATTCACTTGGTCAGCGCGCGCTGGAAGTGGAGGACACGTACATTCGGCTGGACGGCGAGATCGCGCGATTGCTCAAGCATTTGGATGAACGCGTGGGCGAAGGCCAATACACGGTCTTCCTGACGGCCGACCACGGCGGCGGCGACGTACCGGCCTACCTCCGCGACAAAAAGGGAAGTGCTGGCTACACCTACATGGCGACCTTGCTGGAAGGCTTGATGGAACAGGGCCTGGGCACGGTGATCGACACGATCAGGAACGAACAGGTCTATCTGAGAAAGGATGCACCGGCAGGCAGCGGGGAGGCTGTGGCCAAGGCCTTGAACGCAGATCCCGCCATTGCCTTTGCGGCCAGCGCGGACCAATTGCTGCAATGCACCAGCGGCTCGGTGTTGGCACGCGATATGGCCAATGGCTTGATGCGTCAACGCTGCGGCGATGTGCTTTTCGCCTTGCGCCCGGGTTTTTTCCGTGGCATTCCCGGTTGGAGGGAACAAGGCGCGGACCATGCCACTGCTTGGAACTATGATACCCAAGTGCCGGTGATCTTCTTCGGAAAAGGGGTGGTGAAGGGCGAGGTGTTGCGCCGCACCTCCATCACGGACATAGCGCCCACGGTTTGCGCCATTTTGGGCATGGCAATGCCGAATGCGGCTGACGGGGCCATCGTTCCGGAAGTGGTGGAACATCCTTGAACCGTCTGCCGCCGTGCCCGCGCCCACTGGAATACAATTTTGGAGGGGGGGACTGGCGCGGCGTTGGGTGGTGCTCTAAGTTAGCTCCGCCAATGCCACCGCTACTTCCCACCCGGTGGATCCTCTTGTCAATTTCATTGGGGGTCGCCTTGTTATTGAATGCCCAGGTCCCGCTGACCATAGTGGCCCAAGGCACGCCTGATTCCATTGTGGTGGCGGGCATCCCCGGGCCGGAGGGTACCGCGGCGGTATTCAATGCGGCATGGACCGGCGTGGACGGGCGATCGGCGCATTTTGATTTCCGTCAGGAACCGGGCGCAAGGGGCGAAGCCGGGCTGAACGACCTGATCATGGCAGGGGTGGAGCAGTACTTGGACCAGCGCGTGCACTTCACTCGCGACGGGGTGCACGTGGACCTGCCCGTTCCATTGTTGTGCTCTGGCATGGATAAAATGCTCGCCCTGGCCGCCACGCGTTTCGGTGCGCCGGTGCCCGCACTTTCGCCATCCACGCGCACCCAGTTGGGGCGGGTGGCCAGCATAGATTGGAGCAAGGCCAGCTTTGGCGTGAACGGTGGGGAAGACCAGGAGAAGTACCTGGCCATCTACTACTATGTCCGGGCGCAACGCCAGGAATTGGAGCGCCAGGTACGCAATGACCTGATCGGCCTTGTGGGCATTCAAGTCTTGGCCGGAGGAAGCGGATCTGCGCCCAATGCAGGCCGGATGGACCCGGTGCCAACCGTGTGCAGCACCGTGTTTGACGATGAGAATTACCTCTGCGCACTTGACCTGAAGGTGGACAGTACCATGCCCTTGCAGGATGTACACCTTACGGACGCCATGCTGGCGGACATTGCCGCCAAGGCAGGCGCTGCATCTGCCGCGGCGGTGCCGGTGCCGAAGCTGCGCAAACGCGACCGTTGGTTGAAGGCGGAACTGGACGCCATCAACAAGCGGATCGACCAGCAGGACCAGCGCAAGGAACTTTGGGCCTTGCGCGATCGCATGGATGACATGGATGACCGGATCTCCGATATAGGCATGCAGGTCGATGAACTGAGGAAGGGCGGGGAACAAGCGGAAGGGAAGGACAATCCATTGGCCACCCTGAGCCGGCTGACCGGCAAGGACCTGGCGTTGCATTTCCCGGTGGGGTCAGCGGATGTGGGACTGGAAGGGGGCAAGCTTCTGGACGAAGTAGTGCGCGTAATGGGCCGTGAGCCCCGCAGTCGGTTATTGGTAACGGGAAATGCAGACCAGAGCGGTGACCCGGCACTGAACCTCACCCTAAGCGAGCGGCGCGCGAAGGCAGTGAGGAACTATCTATTGG
>CALMYC010000354.1 GCA_937873385.1 uncultured Flavobacteriales bacterium
GATGTTCAGCGGCCACCACCCCCAGCCGAGCCCCGTTCCGACACTAGAGCGTTTCACCGCCTCAGGGAAACGGCGAACCGATCGGCCTGCGAGTTTTGCCACGTTTCCGACGGCGGCGCGTCATGCCGCTCTCCGCGGCCGCGGTGTTGGGCCTAATACGGAATCCGGATGAACCATTCCGGACTCATTCAATGGCTCCGGCCAGACCCCACCGTTGAAACGCTGGGCTAGAGCGGTTTGCAGAAGAGTTGAGATGCCGGGGACCCAACCTTGAAAGGCTGGGCTAAGACTCCTTAAGGCGAACGTACGCGCACTCAGAGGCGATGGTGCCCATGAAGCGTCTTGAGATCCTTGTCTCGACTCTTCTGCAATTCGCTCTAATACCCCTTCATGCGGGGTGGAACGATCCTGCTGTAATCATCCGGATTCCGTATAAAAGCAGACACGGAGGTCTGCAACTACGGTGGGGGGAGGGTTCCTCAGCAGACACGGAGACACAATGGAATGACCGACCCCGCGGTCGCGCTATCGTAGGTCTGGCCGCGCTGAGGCGGCACTACCACACGACGGAGGTCGGTCATGACAGACGGTATCACGTTCATTGGGCTCGATGTGCATGCGGCCACGATCACCGGGGCGGCGATGACCCCGGACGGAGAACTGCGGCGGCTCGGCACCTGTGTCAACACCCCGCAGACAATGGCCGAGCGGGTGGCGGGCTGGGGCGATCCGGCGACGCTGTCGGTGGTCTACGAAGCCGGACCCTGTGGCTATGGGTTGGCCCGGCAGTTGGCGCCGTTGCTGGATTACCCGCAGTGGCGGAATTTCCTGCCCGTACTGGACAAGGCACGTGAGTCCTGCCGGAACAGCGGCGCACCTGAAACGGACCATTTTGCGGATATCCGCAAAATGGTCTCCATCGGCTCCGGCGCTCAGCGGCCGGTGGACGACGTGCGCCTCTCACGCTACGCCTGCTACCTCATCGTGCAGAACGGCGACCCCACCAAGCCCGTCATCGCCAACGGCCAAACCTACTTCGCCTTGCAGACACGCCGGCAGGAGCTGGCCGACGACGCCCGGTTCGCGCAACTGTCCGAGGACGAAAAGCGCCTGGCCATACGCCATGAACTGGCCGCCCACAACAAACAACTTGCCGCCGCCGCCAAAGAGGCGGGCGTGGAAACCGCGCTGGACTATGCCATCTTCCAGGACCACGGTTACAAGGGCCTGTACGGTGGTTTGGGCAACAAGGCGATCCATGCCCGCAAGGGCTTGAAGAAAAGCCAGAAGATCCTGGACCACATGGGCAGCACCGAACTAGCGGCCAACCTCTTCCGCGCCACGCAGACCGATGAGAAATTGCGGCGCGACAAAGTGCGCGGCAAGCAGGAAGCCAACCAGGTACACCACGAGGTGGGCCGCAAGGTGCGGCAGACCATCCGGGAGCTGGGCGGCACCATGCCCGAAAACCTGCCCGCACCGGACACGAGCATCCAACAACTGGAGTCGGCCAAGAAGAAGCGGATCAACAAGAAGCAAGGTTGAAGGGCACCAACGCACCACAATAGAAAAGGACCGAACATGAAGCGTGCGTGGAAAGAAGCCGAGCTGAACAGCGCCATCCCGAAGAACCTGAAATCCATTCCATCATGAGCAAGTGCAAAGACTGCGATAAGTACAAGAAGAATGGCCACAACTACTGTCGGATGTGTGGAACAGAATTGAATCCAGGATATGCCAAGTATGTCAGGATTGCCGAAGGATACTACACGAACGAGAAGTTCTGCGGCTATTGTGGCAAGGACCGCCACAAGGCTTGCAAATGCTAACGAAGCAATGAGCAGGTGGAAAGAACGAAAGCTTGGGGACCTGCTGCGAATCAAGCATGGATATGCCTTCGCTGGTGAACACATTGTGACTGACGACAATGGAAAAGTGCTGGTGACGCCGGGCAACTTTGCGATTGGTGGTGGATGGAAGCCGAGCTACAAGAAGTTCTACGATGGGGAGTTCCCGGATGACTACATACTGCGTGAAGGAGATTTGGTCGTAACGATGACCGATCTGTCCAAGGATGTGGACACCCTCGGCTTCTCGGCCAAGGTGCCGAAGGACAGCCGGCGGGCATTCCTGCACAACCAGCGTATTGGACTGGTCACGGACATTGCGGATGAAGCGGAACCGGATTTTCTGTACTGGGTGATGCGAACTGCAGAGTACCGAGCATCGATAGTGGGAACCGCAAGTGGATCAACCGTGAGCCACACATCGCCAACACGCATCTACGAGTACGTCTTTGATTGCCCCGAGCCGGATGAGCAACGCGCCATCGCCTCGGTGCTGAGCAGCTTGGATGCGAAGATCGATCTGCTGCACCGGCAGAACAAGACGTTGGAGGGGATGGCGGAGGCGCTGTTCAGGGAGTGGTTTGTGGAGGAGGCGGAGGAGGGTTGGGAGGAAGGAACGTTAGGTGATATCCTTTCGGTTCAGGGAGGAACAACGCCAAGCACAAAGAATCCGGCTTTCTGGGATGGGGAGTTTTGCTGGACCACGCCGCGTGACCTATCTGGCGACCAGAGCTTGTATTTGTTCGATACGGCAAGGAAGATCACAGCCGAAGGGCTTGAGCAGATCGGTTCAGGGTTGTTGGCAGTTGGAACGTTGCTATTGTCCTCTCGGGCGCCTGTCGGTTACATGGCCTTCGCTTCGGTTCCTGTGGCGATCAATCAGGGCTACATCGCCATCACCGGGAACGAGGGCTACTCCAACCGCTTCATCTACCTCTGGCTCAAAGCCAACATGGAAACGGTAAAGGGCCATGCGAACGGTTCCACGTTCCAAGAGATCAGTAAGTCGGACTTTAAGACTATCGAGATCATCATTCCCCCCAAGGAGCGGGTCGAGGAGTTTGATCAGGTCGTTGAGTCGTTGTTCGATAAGGTTAAGTCGAATCAAATACAAACCCAGAGCCTCACGAAGCTCCGCGACACGCTGCTGCCGAAGCTGATGAGCGGGGAGGTGAGGGTGGAAAACTAGAAGCACAATGGCCAAAACAATCGCAGAAGGCTTCAACTTGCTGAAGCAGAACTTGGAGATCACCGACCTCCAGGAGCAGACTGTTTCGGATCGCCAATTGGCGATCCGAAAGGCCATTTCGGCCGAAATGGATGTGTTAGATTCCTTCTTGATGGGATCGTATCGACGTAGTACAATGATCGCCCCGCTGAGGGACGCAGATGTCGACATCTTTTTTGTTCTTGATCCGAAGTACTACGCCACAGATGGACAAAGGAGATTGCTCGCACAGGTGAAGCTGATCCTGGACAAGCACTACACAAGAACATGGAATATCAATCCTGATGGTCAAGCGGTCACACTGATTTTCCATGATTTCAAGGTAGATGTTGTGCCTGGCTTCTATCGAAGAGGCGGCGGTTATCTCATTCCGGACGCAAATCGCAATCGCTGGATTGAGACAGATCCCAAGAAGCACATCGAACTATGGGCCGAATCAAACAAGGCGCACAAGGGAGAGTTCGTCCCGGTGGTCAAGATGATCAAGGGCTGGAACAAAGCGCACGGAAAGCTCCTAAGCTCCTTCCATCTGGAGTGCATGGTCCGTAGCGCTCTACAGCCAACGAGTATCGGCTCGTATCCTGAAACGGTTCGGTTTGTCCTTGGCGAGCTTCGAGCAAGGGTGATGCAATCACAGGACGATCCTGCCGGGCTGGGCGGGGACGTGAGCGGCTATCTGACCCAGGCCGATAGGTCGCGAATCTCAACTGCCTGCGCAACGGCTCATTCGCAGGCGCAGAGTGCCGAGAGATATGGAAGTGCCGGATGGACAGCCGCCGCCTTTGAAGAATGGCGCAAGATTTTTGGTGACTATTTCCCCGCGTATTAACCCCACAGAGCCATGAGCACATCAGCGTCCTTTCTCAAGCTCATCGAACGAATCAAGCCAACCGCAACAGACCTGCGCAAAGAAGCCTCTCATTTCGATTCGGTGAAGACCCGGATGTCGGATGCCTTCACTGTCAGGAAGTTCATAGAGGTGGGCAGCTTCAAACGCGGGACATCGATCACTGGCAAGAGCGATGTTGACCTTTTCTGTGTCGTGTCGCGTGATGACGTGAAGTGGGGTGCGAACACGAAGTCATCCAACACGGTATTGAACAAGGTCAAGGACGAGATGGGAGCCAGGTTCAAGAATACCCCGGTCTACAAGGACGGCCCCGCAGTTGTCATTGGGTTCTCCGATGCCAATGTGGACATTGTGCCCGCCTTCTTCTCGCGCTTCGATGGGCCACGACCTCTGTATTGGATGCCGAATGGCAATGGAGAATGGATGGAAACCAGTCCAGAGGCGCACAACAAGTACCTGAGCGATGCAGATGCTGCGAGCGGGGGCAAACTCAAGAATGTTGCACGCTTGATGAAGTACTGGTGCACATGTCGATCACCACGTGTGCCTCTATCTTCTTTCCACATCGAGTTGGTGCTTGCCAATGAAGGCATCTGCAATGGCGTGAAGACCTACGCTCAATGTTTGCGCGAACTTCTTCAGTCCATGGCCAATCGGGAGTGCCGAGGCATTCAGGACCCTTTGCGAATCTCAGGTATCGTCAAGTGTGTGAAGACGGAAGCACAGCAGGAATCGGCAACGCGCTCAGTCAAGGCTTCGCGCGACCATGCAGCAAGCGCACGGCCCTATGAAGGATTGAACGAAGGGGAAGCCAAACGGCAATGGAACATCGTCTTCAACGGGAGTTTCCCAGCCTGAGCCATGCCGAACAGTATACCACAGCAGCAGAACGAAGATCGCTTCATGGACATGCACGCAGCCATCGCATGGTACTATGGGTGCGCAAAGACGTGCATGGGGCTTCAGATGCTGTTGACAATCTGTGGAGCCGGAGTTCTTACTTGGGTCGCCAGCAAGCACCCCGAACTAAAGCACTGGACTGCGTTCGCTGCCGTAACCATCACGCTCATCGACACACTCATTCTTGAACGCATCCAGTCCTTTTACAAGAAGAAGGGAGCGGATATGAAGGAATTGCTGGATACATCATTACTAGATCTTCCTTGGAACGGCTGGCGTTGTGGTACGGCATATTCAAAGGCCGACTACGCGCTTGCAAATAGACGGTTCAGGTCAAGGCGAGGCAAGGCATTGGAACGATTGCGTGGCTGGTACCCCAAAGCAATCGACGCGATACCACTGCCGCTGGCTCGATTGATCTGTCAGCGGACCAACTGCTGGTACGATAGTTCGCTTCGGACGAAGTATGGGCTGGTCCTATACAGTGTCTTTGGCATTATCGCACTTGGTGTGGTCGTCTGTTCGATCACACGGGAATTGACCGTCGCGAAAATGATCATGGAACTGTACGTTCCGCTGTCACCTGCTTTCATGTGGTTGCTTCGGGAGGCCCCTAAACATTGGAAGGCTGCAGACCTGCATGATCGCACGCGAAAGGCCATTGACGCCGAATGGCAGCGGCTTCTAAGCACGAACGGCGATGCATATGATGCTCAACGCGTGTCACGGAGCATCCAAGACCTGCTCTATGATGGTCGTTTGAAGAACCCTCTTGTTTTCGACAGCTTCTATCTACTGGTGCGCAAGGACCATGAAGTGGGAATGGATGAAGCAGCCCAGGAGAAGGTAGATGAAGCACGGGCCAAACTCAGATAGTACCATGGAAGAGCCATTCAAACCTTTAAGCCTCAGTATTCGTGAGTTGTTCGGGAACGCCGACTCGCTGTACAAGATCCCGGTATACCAACGCCCCTATAAATGGGAGGATGAGCAGGTAGACAAGCTCTGGGACGACTTAATCGAAGCGTTCGAAAGCGAAGAACAGAACTACTTCCTCGGTTCGATCATCACTGCAAAGCCCCGCGATGATGAGAAGTCGGCCTACGTTGATGTGGTGGATGGTCAGCAACGGTTGACCACAATGATGATCCTCTTCTGCGTGATCCGCGATCTGTATCCTGATCTGAACAAAGGGCAGAATGATGAGAACCCTTTCGCAGTGGATCTCGACACGATCCAATCCTCGATCTCCCTGTTCGGCAAGTCCAAACGATTAAAGTTGGTGACACATCGTCAGCACCAGTCCGACTTCGACGAACTGATACTGGAAGGCGACACGAGCAAGCTTAGGAAGCCCTACAAGTACCTCGTGCGCACGGATGAGGAGCCGAAGTACAAGTTCATGAACACGGCTTGCATGTTCAGGGATAAGCTGGAGGCCCTTGGTGAAGCGCGTTCAGCGGAGTTCGTGAACTTCCTTTTCAACCAAGTGAAGATCATTCGGATCGACTGTAAGAACCGGGAGTTCGCAATCAAGCTGTTCCAGGTCCTTAACGACCGTGGGATGGACCTGACGGCGGCTGACCTGATCAAGAGCTTCCTTCTGGAGAAGCTGTATGAGACGCACAAGGGCGACGAAACAACCGCCAAACTGAAGGAGGATCAATTCATTTCGGATTGGCGCGAGATGGAGCAGTCCATAAAGGACTCCGACATCAACCTGAACGAGCTTTTCATTCTGTACGAATACTACATCCTTGCCCAGAACCCGAAGAAGTCCTTGTACGACGAGTTGCAGGATGCCTTCAAGAGCAAGGACCCGAACAAGATGATCGGCGACATCAAGAAGTTCGCAAGCACGTACATGGCCAAGATCCACGGTGCTCAGGACCGGGTGCTCTACTCGTTCTGGTACATCCGCTGGACCATGTACTGGAAGAGCATCCTGCTCACCGCGCTACACACGGATTACAAGCAGTTCGATGAGCTTGCGGTCAGCCTACGCAGGTTCTACTATCTCTACTGGGTCGCGGGGAAGACACTTTCTCAGATCAAACAGACTTCGTTCAACCTGATCAAGTGGATCAAAGAGGGCCGGAGCATGGTGGATATTGCAAAAGACCTTGACGACAAGCTGACACAGGACCGGATACTGGAACTTGTCACGAGCAACTTGATTTCGGAGCAGTTCTCCTCGGAGGCTTGGTGCAAACCGGTCCTACTGTTGTTGGAATACGAGGTCACTGATGAAAGCAAGCTTGCCTTCATTGAACTTGGCAAGCAGTTGCATTTGGAGCACATACTCCCTGTGAAGTACGAGAAGTACAGGGAGTGGGACCATATCGACAAAGACACCGGTCGGAAGTGGTTGAACAGCATTGGGAATCTCACACTTCTGAGTGGCACCAAGAACATCGAGGCAAGCAACAATCCCTTTGATGTCAAGATGGAAGTGTACCGGGGATGGGGCAAATACAAGAAGAAGGAAGATGGCATAACGGCTTTCCTGATCACGCAACAGATCGTGAAGGACTTTGAGCTTGGCACCTATGGTGGCCAATGGAACCAGAATGCTCTTGAAGCCAGATGGACGTGGTTCTTCGATGAGGTCGGGACGCTTTTGAATGTTGATCTTTCAGAGGTGAGGGATAAGCATCAGCCACAGCTTGTCTGACCCGGCATGACCGAAGACCAGATCGAACAGTTCGCCATTGAGCGCTTGCGCGAGCTGGGCTATGCCTACCAGCACGGTCCCGGCATAGCGCCCGATGGCGAGCACCCCGAGCGCGACAGCTACGGGCAAGTATTGCTGCTGGAGTGCCTGCGCGTGGCCGTGCGGCGCATCAACCCGCGCATACCGGCGGCGGCGCAGGAGGAAGCCGTGAAGCAGGTGGCGCGCATCGCCAGCCCGGAACTGCTGGTGAACAACGAGGTCTTCCACCGCATGCTCACCGAAGGCGTGAAGGTGGAGCACCAGCAGGACGGCAACACCCGCGGCGACCTGGTGTGGCTGGTGGATTTCGCCAATCCCGCCAACAACGACCTGCTGGTGGTGAACCAGTACACCGTGGTGGAGAACGGCAAGAACAAGCGGCCCGATGTGCTGCTGTTCGTGAACGGCCTGCCGCTGGTGCTGATGGAACTGAAGAACGCCGCCGATGAGAAGGCGAGCATACGCAGCGCCTTCAGGCAGATAGAGACCTACAAGGAGACCATCCCCGGCCTGTTCACCTACAACTGCGTGGTGGTGATCAGCGACGGCCTGGAGGCCAGGGCCGGCACGGTGAGCAGCGGCTTCAGCCGGTACATGAGCTGGAAGACCAGTGACGGCCAGGTGGAGGCTTCTCCGCTGATCGGCCAGCTGGAAACGTTGATCACGGGCATGCTCAACAAGGAGACGCTGCTCGATCTGGTGCGCCACTTCATCGTGTTCGAGCGCAGCAAGAAGGAAGACCCGAAGACGGGCGTCAACACCATCACCACGGTAAAGAAGATCGCCGCCTACCACCAGTACTACGCGGTGAACCGGGCGGTGGCGAGCACCCTAAGGGCGACGGGCCACACCGCAGTGACCGCAACAACGGGCAGCACCTCGGTAGTGGCCGAATCACCCGAGAGCTACGGCCTGCCGGGCGTGAACAAGCAGGCCGCAGGCGACCGCAAGGGCGGCGTGGTGTGGCACACGCAAGGCAGCGGCAAGAGCCTGAGCATGGTGTTCTACACCGGCAAGATCGTGCTGGCCTTGAACAACCCCACGATCGTGGTGATCACCGATCGCAACGACCTGGACGACCAGCTCTTCGACACCTTCGCGGCAAGCGTGCAACTGCTGCGGCAGGAACCCGTGCAGGCCGAAAACCGCGACCAGCTGAAGGAATTGCTGAAGGTGGCCAGCGGCGGTGTGGTGTTCACCACCATCCAGAAGTTCCAGCCCGAGGAAGGCAACGTGTACGACCAATTGAGCGCCCGCGAGAACATCGTGGTGATCGCCGACGAAGCGCACCGCACGCAATACGGCTTCAAGGCCCGCAATGTGGACGTGAAGGACGAAGCGGGTGAAGTGGTGGGCAGCAAGATCGTGTATGGCTTCGCGAAGTACCTGCGCGATGCCCTGCCCAACGCCACCTACCTGGGCTTCACCGGCACGCCCATCGAAAGCACCGATGTGAACACCCCGGCCGTTTTCGGCAACTACGTGGACGTGTACGACATCGCACAGGCCGTGGAGGACGGCGCCACGGTGCGCATCTACTACGAGAGCCGCCTGGCCAAGGTGAACCTGAGCGAGGAAGGCAGGCAGCTGATCAAGGACCTAGACGATGAACTGGGCAAAGAGGAGCTCACCGACACGCAGAAGGCCAAGGCCAAGTGGACCCAATTGGAGGCGCTGATCGGCAGCGAGAACCGGATCAAGAACGTGGCGCGCGACATCGTGGCGCACTTCGAGCAGCGGCAGGAGGTCTTTGAAGGCAAGGGCATGATCGTGGCCATGAGCCGCCGCATCGCCGCCGAACTCTACGCCGCCATCGTGGCCCTGCGCCCCGATTGGCACAGCGACGATCTGGGCAAGGGCAAGATCAAAGTGGTGATGACGGCCGCTTCATCGGATGGTCCGGCCATGGCCCGGCACCACAGCACCAAGGAGCAGCGCCGCGCGTTGGCCGATCGCATGAAGGACCCCGACGATCCGCTGCAACTGGTGATCGTGCGTGACATGTGGCTCACGGGTTTCGACGCGCCCAGCCTGCACACGCTCTACATCGACAAGCCGATGAAGGGCCACAGCCTGATGCAGGCCATCGCCCGCGTGAACCGCGTGTTCCATGACAAGCCCGGCGGCCTGGTGGTGGACTACCTCGGCATCGCCGCCGACCTGAAGAAGGCGCTCTCGTTCTATTCCGATGCCGGTGGCAAGGGTGACCCCACTATCGCACAGGAGCAGGCCGTGGCCCTGATGCTGGAGAAGTTGGAAGTGGTGGCGAGCATGTACCACGGTTTCCCCTACGAGGACTACTTCCAAGCGGATACGGCGAAGAAGTTGTCGCTGATCCTTGCCGCTGAAGAACACATCCTCGGCCTGGAGGACGGCAAGCGGCGGTACATAAACGAGGTCACGGCGCTCAGCAAGGCCTTCGCCATCGCCATCCCGCACGACCAGGCGATGGACGTGAAGGACGAGGTCGGCTTCTTCCAAGCCGTGAAGGCCCGTCTCGTGAAGTTCGACGGTACCGGAGGCGGTCGTACCGATGAGGAGTTGGAGACCACCATCCGGCAGGTGATCGACCAGGCGTTGGTGAGTGACAAGGTGATCGACGTGTACGACGCGGCGGGCATCAAGAAGCCGGACATCTCCGTGCTCAGCGAGGAATTCCTGTTGGAGCTGAAGGGCATGGCGCACAAGAACGTGGCCATTGAAGTGCTCAAGAAGTTGCTCAACGACGAGATCAAGGCCCGCGCCCGCACCAACATCGTGCAGGCACGTTCGCTGATGGACATGCTGGAGGACAGCATCAAGCGGTACCACAACAAGATCCTCAGTGCCGCCGAGGTGATCGAAGAGCTGATCAAGGTGAGCAAGGAGATCGCCAACAGCGACAAGCAGGCGGCCGACATGGGCCTGAGCGAATACGAGTACGCCTTCTACACGGCCGTGGCCAACAACGACAGCGCCAAGGAGCTGATGCAGCAGGATAAACTGCGCGAGCTGGCGGGGGTGCTCACCGAGCGCGTGCGCCAGAACGCCAGCATCGACTGGACGATCAAGGAAAGCGTGAAGGCGAAGCTGAAGGTGATCGTGAAGCGGACGCTGCGGCACTTCGGCTATCCGCCGGACATGCAGAAGTTGGCGACGGAGCTGGTGTTGCGGCAGGCGGAGATGCTGGCGAGCGAGTTCAGTGGGGGGTAGCCCGATGTGATACATATCCCCTTTTTGTGAAACACATAGCCCCCACCATGCACGAGATCATCCTCGATACGGAAAAGAACAACGTGCTGGTGGCCTACCTGCCATCGCCGAAGGACCTGGCCCTTGCGTTGGAGCATGGCTGGTACCGGATCCCCATGGTCCATGCGCCGCCCATTCTCACAGCGGGCAAGGCCACGCACATCGCCTTTTACCAACCCAAGTCCTTTGGCGACGATAGGTACATGGTGCGCTGGTATTCGCCCATCACCAGCTTGGTGGTACGCAAACGCATCGAGTTGCTGCCCGATGAAGCCCTGCATCCCGATGCACAGAAGGACTACTACATGGTAGGCTGTGGTACCCTGCAACAGTTGCCCGCGCCCATCCCAAGCAGGATCCCCCGGCGGAACATCTTCTTTCCCACCACCCTGAAAAGGCTGTTCACCGCCACGGACATCAACCAGCTGTTCAATGACAGCCCTTTGGAGAACCTGCTGTGGCACGCGCTGCTGAAGGCCGACATCCCGGCGGAACGGCAATTCGATATCCGGGTGGAGAACCGCTGGTACAAGCTGGACTTTGCGGTGTTCTGCAAAACCGCGAACCTCGACATCGAGTGTGACGGGGAAGCCCACCAACGCTCCGCCGATGAAGTGGAAAAGGACAAACGGCGAAGCAACCTGTTGGCGGCCGAAGGGTGGAACGTGCTGCGCTTCACCGCCACTGTGTTGCGGGACGAGCTGGACAACGCCTTGGGCATGGTACACGACACCATCAACCGGTACGGCGGGCTGGCCGACCCCGGAGCCGATGGCGGCTTCCGCTACACCAAAGGCCCGGACGACCCGCAACCGAGGCTTTTTTAGTGAGGAGGTCCCTTGACAATACGGAGGCCTCTGCACAGGCTCGGGAATTTCCAGTACGAGCAGTTCTCAAGTGATGTGGAAACCTGGAGCCGATATAACCCTTCCCCAAAATCCTGTAACCCCAAATACCCCCGCAGTACCGTGCTTTGTGCTGCGATCCAGGATAACATGGAGAAGAAACACGGCGAAAGCCACACCCACGAAGCGAAGTCCGGCGGCAGTTGCTGCGGAACAGGAATGGAACCGGCGCTGCCCCCCATGCCCGCCATCGGCAAGCTCTTGGTGAGAGACCCCGTCTGCGGCATGGACGTGGACCCGAAGACCGCCAAGCATTCCACTACGCATGCGGGCCATACCTACTACTTCTGTTCCGCCGGTTGCAAAACGAAGTTCGAGGCCGATCCGGAACACTACCTCACGGGACCATCTTCTTCCACAGGAAACAAGGTGAAGGACCTCGTCTGCGGCATGGACGTGGACCCGAAGACGGCGAAGTATTCCACGGAACACGCCGGCCATTCCCATTACTTCTGTTCCGCCGGATGCAAAACGAAATTCGAGGCCGATCCCGAGCGCTACCTGCATCCTGAACAGCATGCGGCCACGGCGGTGCCAGTGAACAAGGAGGCCATCTACACCTGCCCCATGCATCCGGAGATCCGGCAGGTGGGCCCGGGCAGCTGCCCCATCTGCGGCATGGCGCTGGAGCCGGAAGTGTACAGCGCGGACACCGGTCCCAACGAGGAGCTGATCGACATGACGCGTCGGTTCTGGATCGGCGTGGCGCTCTCCATCCCGGTGTTCGTGCTGGAGATGGGATCGCACATCTTCCCGGCGTTGCATCACATCGTTTCGCCGCAACTCTCCGCGTGGATCCAGTTCATCCTGGCCACGCCCGTGGTGCTCTGGGCGGGTTGGCCCTTGCTGCAACGCGGTTGGGCTTCCGTGGTCAACCGCAACCTCAACATGTTCACGCTGATCGCCATGGGCGTGGGCGTAGCGTGGCTCTACAGCGTGGTCGCGCTGTTCGCACCGGGCCTCTTCCCGGAGGCATTCCATGTCGCGCCGGGCGTGGTGGGCGTCTACTTCGAGGCCGCGGCCGTGATCACCGTGCTGGTGCTGCTGGGCCAAGTGCTGGAGCTGCGTGCACGCGAAAGCACGTCCGGCGCCATCAAGGCCTTGCTGGACCTGGCACCCACCACCGCGATGCGCATCAATGCGGATGGCACGGACGAGGAAGTGGCCCTGGACAGCATCACGGTGGGCGATCGTCTCCGTGTGCGGCCCGGGGAAAAAGTGCCGGTGGACGGCGAAGTGCTGGAAGGACGTTCCTCCATCGACGAGAGCATGATCACCGGCGAATCCATGCCGGTGACCCGCACCGTGGGCGATGCCGTGATCGGTGGCACCATGAACAGCTCCGGCGCCTTGGTGGTGAAGGCGGGAAAAGTGGGCGCCGATACGGTGCTCTCGCGCATCGTGCATCTCGTGGCCTCCGCCCAGCGTTCCCGCGCACCGATCCAGCGCATGGCCGACAAGGTTTCCGGCTGGTTCGTGCCGATCGTGATCGGCGTGGCCGTGCTCACCTTCATCGTCTGGATGTTCGTGGGACCTGAGCCGCGCTTCACTTACGCGCTGGTTGCCGCGGTGTCCGTGCTCATCATCGCATGCCCGTGCGCATTGGGCCTGGCCACGCCGATGAGCATCATGGTGGGCGTGGGGAAAGGCGCCGGCATGGGCGTGCTGATCCACGATGCGGAAGCGCTGGAACGCATGGAGAAGGTGGATACGCTGGTGGTGGACAAGACCGGCACGCTCACCGAAGGCAAGCCGAGCCTCACGCATGTCTTTCCGGAAGAAGGGTTTACGGAAGAGGAAGTATTGCGCTTCTCCGCAGCGGTGGAGCGGCTTTCCGAGCATCCGTATGCCAAGGCCATCGTCAGTGTGGCGCGCGAGAAGGAGGTACAAGTGCCGGCCGTCACGGATTTCGATTCGCCCACAGGCAAAGGCGTGATGGGCACGGTGGAAGGCAAGCGCGTGCTCCTCGGCAGCGCGGATTTCCTGAAGGAGCATGCGATCGATACGGAGCGGCATTCCAAACTGGCGGCGGACCGCAGGCGTGAAGGCGCCACGGTGATCTTCGTCGGCATCGATGACAAGGTCGCGGGCATGCTGGCCATCGCCGATGCGATCAAGCCCACCACCGCAAAAGCGTTGGACGGCCTGCGGAAGCAAGGGCTGCACATCGTGATGCTGACCGGCGATGCACAGGGAACCGCCGATGCAGTTGCCAAGCGCCTCGGCATCACGGAAGTGGAGGCCGGTGTGCTGCCCGAGCGGAAGAGCGCCGTGGTGCAACGCCTCCAGCAGGAAGGCCGCATCGTGGCCATGGCCGGCGACGGCGTGAACGATGCGCCCGCACTGGCCGCCGCCGACGTGGGCATCGCCATGGGCCACGGCACCGATGTGGCCATGGAAAGCGCGGGCATCACCCTGGTGAAGGGCGACCTCACCGGCATCCTGCGCGCACGCCGCCTCTCGCAGGCCGTGATGCGCAACATCAAGCAGAACCTGTTCTTCGCCTTCGGCTACAACGCCTTGGGCATCCCCATCGCCGCCGGACTGCTGTACCCGGTGTTCGGCTGGCTGCTCTCGCCCATCATCGCCGCTGCGGCCATGAGCTTCAGTAGCGTGAGCGTGATCTCGAATTCCTTGCGCCTGCGGGGAAAGCGGTTCGACGACTGAATCCCCTCCGCACTCCCCACACTCGCTCGGCTATTTTGCCGAGTGAGTAGGCTGCTAGGGCCTCCGGCCCGCCTTGCTCATGTGCATATCCGAAGAGGATGGGACAGGCCGGAGGCCCTAAGCGATCACGCGATCGGCAAATAGCCGAGCGCGTGCATTGCGAGGATGGGACAGGCCGGAGGCCCTAAGCGATCATGCGCTCGGCAAATAGCCGAGCGCGTTCATGATCGCGGGGGAAGAAGTTGAAGTGAGCGTTATCGCTCACCCCTCAATTGGGATCCGAGTACGCCGGGTTGTTCAGGAACTCCGTGTCCGTAAGCGTCTTCATGAACGCCACCAAGGCCGCGCGGTCCGCGGCGTCGAGCGGGGTCCCTCCATTGAGGAAGGGGAACATGTGGTTGTCCAGGCCGGGCGAGGAGACGATGGAGTCCGCGTAGAAATCCACCACCTCTTCCAAGGTCGCAAAACGGCCATCGTGCATGTAAGGCGCCGTGACCTCTATGTTGCGGAGGGTGGTGTTCTTGAACTTGCCGAAATCGGAGTGCTGCCCCGTCGCTTCCTCCTGGCCCAGGTCCCCGAAGCCCACCGTTGAACCGATGTTGAACATGCGGTTGTCCGAGAAGAAGGGGGCCACATGGCAGATGTTGCAATGGGCGCCATCGAAGAACAAGTTCCTTCCGGCCTGTTCCTGCGCGGTCAACGCGGTGCTGTCCCCGCCGTACTCGAATCGGTCGAAGCGGGAGTTGAAGGAGATGAACGTCCGTTCGAACTGTGCGATCGCTTTCACCACGCGCATGCTGTCCACGCCGGGCGATCCGAAGGCGTGTTCGAACAGCAAGGGATACACGGGATCCGCGGCCAAGCGATCCACCACTTCGGGCCAGGTGTTGTGCATTTCCACCGGATTGGCCACGGGACCGAAGGCCTGCATCTCCAGGCTGGGCGCGCGGCCGTCCCAGAAAAAGAATTGGTCCCATGCGGGGTTCACGATGGCCATGGAATTCCGCCGTCCGGGGGAGCCGTCCGTGCCCAGGGAAACGACCCTCGGATCCGTGAATGCATGATCCTGCTGGTGGCAGGTGGCGCAGGACATCGAGTAATCGTTGGATAGTGCTTTCTCATAAAACAACTTCCGGCCCAGCGCGACCCCTTCCTCCGTCAAGGGGTTGTCCGCGGGCATCATCAACACATGTGAGGCGTCCGTGGCCCATTCGGGAAAGGACAACTGATAGGGCGTGGGGCCGTTCCATTCCTCACCGGCAGGTTGCGCCTGTTCCGCATCACGTTGGCAAGCGTACAGCGTGAACAAGCCTGCGCAGAGCAGAAGCACCGGGTTGCGTCCGTTCATTCTCATGCGGCG
The DNA here is from genome assembly GCA_937873385.1 of uncultured Flavobacteriales bacterium. Lineage (GTDB taxonomy): Bacteria > Bacteroidota > Bacteroidia > Flavobacteriales_F > PHOS-HE28 > PHOS-HE28. Next base: position 15,702 of record CALMYC010000354.1, read on the forward strand.
AAGTACGTTAAATTGTTCTAATTGTCCAGCTGGTTCGAATGCGGCCCCGAAGGTGAAGCTTTCGTCCTTCGCCTTCTGCCCACATCCGGGGATGCGGGTATTTGGAACACGTTTCCGGTGCCGCTGCAATTCCAAGCCTCGCAGCAAAAAGGAACTCCTTCTGTCCATTTCGCAATACCTTGGCTACCGTATGTGGAAGATGTCATCCATCAGAAAGCGGCGATCGGCCCTGTGGCCCTTGGTGCTGTTGCTATTGCTGGCAACGGTGGCTCCAAAGCTTTCACGGATGACCTGCACTTCCAGCGGGCGCAGTTCGGTTCAGATTGGCGATGCCCGTGATTGCTGTCCGACCCCTGAGAGTACGGATCCACATCTGAGCTTTAACTGCTGTGAGTTCTTCAGCGTGCAAGCTGAGATTCCAACATTCATCTTCGATAAGGTCGTAGCACCTGCTCCAGTGCAGGCCATAGTGGTCGCTTGGGGAACAGTGACCGTCGCACCTCGTTCCGGGCACACCTTTTCAGCAAGGCCACAGTACCGCCCTCCTCGCTCCATGAGCGCCCGTTTGGCGGACCTTCAGGTTTTCCGCGTCTAAGGATCGAATCTGCGGGCCCCATGGTCCGTTGCGCATGATGGCATGGCCCATCGCGCTTTCCCGTGCCCTTTCCATTCACTTACGACGATTGAGCGACTTCCCTGCGGGAACCGCAGAAGGCACATATGGTGCCCCTCAACGGACCAATACAACACGACCATGAACAAGTACAGCCTGATCATCCTCGCCTTTGCAGTGACCACTTGGACCGCCTGCGGCACCACCTCGACCAACGAGCAAAAACACGACCACATGATGAACGACAGCACGCACAGGATGAGCGGCAGCACCGCCACCCACTCCTCGGAGGAGATGGCATACGCCTGCCCGATGCACCCGGAGGTAACGGGCAAGGATGGGGACAAATGCTCGAAGTGCGGGATGTACCTCGAACCCATAGACTGACCGCAACAACTTAAATACAACGACCATGAACACCTGGGAACTCCATCCGGCACTCGTCCACTTTCCGATCGCCTTGCTGCTGAGCGGCGTGATACTCGACCTCTACGGTTGGCGAAAGAAGCGGGAAGACCTTTCGCGGGTCGCCTTCGGCTTGCTGGTGGCGGGGGTGCTCACGGGCCTTTTGACGATCATTACCGGAGTGCTGGCCTACTACACCGTGCCCGCCCACACGGAGGCCGCGCACGAACGCATGACCTGGCACCTCTGGATCCAGTGCGGTGCCATCGCGGTGTTCGGGCTGATGTGCCTGCTGCGGTGGAAGCGGAGAAAAAGCCTCGTCGCGCCTAGCGCCTTGCTGTTGAGCGTGTCAGCGGCCGTGCTGTTGATCATCGGCTCCTACCTCGGCGCTTGGATCGTCTATCGCGGCGGTGCCGGGGTGAATCCCGCGATCCTTTCCAACGAGGTGCGCGAAGGGCATCACCATCATCACGGCGGGGACATGGACGACCATCATGACGGCGACCATCATGATGGGGGCTACGACGATGACGCACACGACGAAGGCCATCAACACTGACCGCTGAATAGGCACGACCCATGGTACACTCCCTGATCCGCTTCGCCCTCCGCAACCGCTACTTTGTGCTGTTGACGGCCGCCGTCCTGTTCGGCTGGGGCCTGTACTCGGTGCAGCGCAACCCCGTGGATGCCATCCCGGACCTCTCCGAGAACCAAGTGATCGTGTTCACGGAGTGGATGGGCCGCAGCCCGCAGGTGGTGGAAGACCAGGTGACCTATCCCTTGGTGAGCAACCTGCAGGGGATCCCGGGTGTAAAGGACATCCGGGCCACCTCGATGTTCGGGATGAGCTTCGTGTACGTGGTGTTCAACGATGATGCGGACATCTACTGGGCGCGTACGCGGGTGTTGGAAAAACTGAACTATGCGCAACGGGCATTACCTCCCGGTGTAACGCCGAGCCTGGGTCCCGATGGCACCGGCGTGGGCCACATCTTCTGGTACCACCTGAACGCGCCGGGCATGGACCTCGGCGATCAGCGCGCGCTGCAGGACTGGTACATCAAGTTCGCCTTGCAAACGGTGCCGGGCGTGGCGGAGGTCGCGTCCTTCGGCGGATTCGAGAAGCAGTACCAGTTGGTGATCGACCCGCTGAAACTGCAGTACTACGGCCTGTCCATGAAGGAGGTGATGGACAAGGTGAAGGCCAACAACAACGAGGTGGGAGGGCGCAAATTCGAGATGTCCGACATGGCCTACATCATCCGCGGGCTGGGCTACATCAAGAGCAAGAAGGACATCGAGCGCATCGCCCTCACCGAGCGCAACGGCATCGCGGTGCGGGTGAGCGATGTGGGCACGGTGCAGATGGGCGGAGGGCCGCGCTTGGGGATCTTCGATGAGAACGGCGACGGGGAGGTGGTCGGCGGCATCGTGGTGATGCGCTACGGGGCCAACGCCGACCAGGTGATCCAGGACGTGAAGGCCAAGATGAAGGAGGTGCAAAAGGGGCTGCCCGCAGGGGTGAGCTTCCGGACCTCCTACGATCGCAGCACGTTGATCGACGAGGCGATCCGGTCCGTGAAGGGCACGCTGATCGAAGAGATGATCGCGGTGTCCATCGTGGTGCTGCTCTTCCTCTTCCATTGGCGCAGCGCGTTGATCATCCTCATCCAACTGCCGATCTCGGTGGCGGTGAGCTTCATCCTGCTGGAGGCCTTCGGCATCTCGTCCAACATCATGTCGCTCACCGGTATCGCCTTGGCCATCGGCGTGGTGGTGGACGATGGCATCGTGATGGTGGAGAACGCCTATCGGCATCTTTCGGAGGCCCAATTAGCCAAGATGCCGCTGCCGCAAAAAGTGGCGCTGGGTTGGCGATCGTGGTTCACGCGAAGACCGGACCCGTTGGAAGCCGGGGAACGGGCCAGCTTGATCGAGCGCGCCGCACTGCAAGTAGGGCCCGGCGTGTTCTACTCCACCATCGTGGTGATCGCCTCCTTCCTGCCCGTCTTCCTGCTCACGGGCATGGAGGGCAAGCTCTTCCATCCGCTCGCTTGGACGAAGACCTTCATCCTGCTGGTGGACGCCTTCCTCGCGATCACCCTCACCCCGGTGCTGGTGACGCTGATGCTGCATGGCCGGATGCGCCCCGAGTCGGCGAACCCCATCAACCGCTTCCTGGAACGCCTCTACACGCCGGTGCTGAAGTGGTGCCTGCATTGGCGCCGCACCACCATCGCGATCAACGTGGCGGCACTGGCCATCGGCGGCTTCATGCTTACGCGCTTGGGCACCGAGTTCATGCCGCCGCTGGACGAGGGTTCCATCCTCTTCATGCCCGTTACGCTGCCGGACGTTTCCAACTCGGAGATCAAGCGGATCCTGCAGGTGCAGGACAAGCTGATCACCTCCGTGCCCGAGGTGGACCATGTGCTGGGCAAGGCCGGGCGTGCCAACACGGCCACGGACAACTCACCGATCAGCATGATCGAAACGTTGATCATCCTGAAGCCCCGCGACCAATGGCGACCGGGGATGCGCAAGGCGGACATCGTCGCGGAACTCAATGCGAAGCTGCAGTTGCCGGGCGTCACCAACGGATGGACACAGCCCATCATCAACCGCATCAACATGCTTTCCACCGGCGTGCGCACCGATGTGGGCCTGAAGATCTACGGACAGCAGTTGGACACCATCTATGCGGTGGCGCAGAAAATGAAGAAGGCGCTGGAAGGCATCGACGGCGTGAAGGACCTCTACGTGGAACCGATCACCGGCGGCAAGTACCTCGATATGTCGATCAAGCGCGATGAGCTGGGCCGCTACGGCCTGACGGTGGATGACGTGAACGCCATGGTGGAGACCGCCATCGGAGGGCTGCCCATCACCACCACCATCGAGGGGCGGCAACGATTCGAAGTCAGCGCGCGCTTCGGCCAGGACTTCCGGGACGACCTGCCCGCCCTGCGGCGGCTGCCCGTGCAGACCAAGAGCTTCGGCGCCATTCCGCTGGAGGCCGTGGCGGACATCCGCATCAGCGACGGCCCTTCGATGATCAACTCCGAGAACGCCATGCTGCGCGGCATGGTGCTCTTCAACGTGCGCGGCCGCGACATGGGCAGCACCGTGGAGGAGGCCGAACAACGGATCGCGGCACTGCCCCATGCGCTGCCCAAGGGCTACTACATCGAATGGAGCGGCCAATGGCAGAACCAGATCCACGCGAACCGCACGTTGATGCTCGTGCTCCCCATCGTGGTGATCATCATCCTGCTCGTGCTCTACTTCACCTACCGCTCGGTGAAGGAGGCGTTGATCACCTTGATCACCGTGCCCTTCGCGCTGATCGGCGGCGTCTTCATGGTCTACTTCTACGGCATCAACCTGTCGGTGGCGGTGGCCGTGGGCTTCATCGCGCTCTTCGGCATGGCGGTGGAAACGGCGATGATCATGACGATCTACCTCAACGAGGCGATGATCGAACTGGTGAAAAAGCAGGGCAACAGCAGAGAGACCATCACCAACGCGGACATCCGGCAGTATGTGATCAAGGGAGCGGCCCAGCGCCTGCGGCCGAAACTGATGACCGTTTCGGTGGCGCTCTTCGGCCTCATCCCCATCCTGTGGGCCACCGGCGCGGGTTCCGACGTGATGCTGCCGATCGTGGTTCCGCTGATCGGGGGCACCCTCACCTCCTCCATCTACGTGCTGCTGATCACGCCCGTGGTCTACGAGATCACCAAGGAGCACGAACTGAAGCACAAGGGAAAGATCGACATCATTCAAGCCCGATGACCATGCAACGACACCGGACCTTCCTTCTCGCTTGGCCGTGCCTGCTCGCATTGTCCGGCAGCGCGCAGACGATGAGCCTGAACATGGTGCTGGACAGCATCACCGCGCACCACCCGGCCCTGCTGATGGCCGATGCGCAGATCCAGGCCCTGGACGCCGAAGCGCAAGGCGCACGCAACTGGATGCCCACGCAGGTCGGCACCGGCTTTTCCATGACGCCCTACGATGCCTCGCTGTGGAAGGAGATGCCCGATGGCACCACGGGCATGGGCCAGTACATGTTCTCCATCCAGCAGATGTTCCCCAAGGCCGGCATGCTCAACGCCACCGCCGACTACATGGAACGCCTCTCGGCCGTGGGCCGGAAGGACAGCGTGAGCACCGTGGCGGACCTGCGGGCACAGGCGGCCATCAGCTACAACGCCTGGCTGGTGGGCCTGAAGAAACTCGAGGTGCTGCACAAGGACCGGGCGCTGCTGACCGCCATGACGGAGAACGCCGAACAACGCTACCGCGACGGGAACGGTGCGCTCGGCGCCTACTACAAGGCCACCGCCGCCGTGGGCGAGACCGACCGGATGATCGCCGTTGTCACCGCCGGGATCGACCAACAACGCATCGCCTTGAACACCCTGATGGCGCGCGACCCGGACCGGATGTTCACCATCGATACCACGTATGTGATCAAGGACTATTCTGCCGTGCCGATGGATACCGCGGTGTTCAACGCCAACCGCAGCGATCTCCGCGCGATCGACGACCGCATCGGCATCGCCGCCGCCCAGGCGAAGTTGGCGCGCACGGACCTGCGACCGGAATTCGGTCTGCGCTATGACCACATGTTCGGCTTCGGCGGCTCCCCGTACATGTTCAACCTGATGGCGATGGCCAGCCTGCCCCTGCCCTGGGCCACGCGGACGGCGCATGCACGGATGAAAGGCTTCGAACTGCGCGAACAGGCCTTGGGCGCGGAGAAGGAAATGAAGCGCAACGAATTGACGGGCAGGGCGCACCAGCTCCTCGCGGAATTGAAGGCCGGGCGGGAACAGCTGGACCTGTACGCGAACGTGATC
>CALMYC010000355.1 GCA_937873385.1 uncultured Flavobacteriales bacterium
TCCACAGCCCGCTCATACTCGCTGAAGGGCACCATGTTCGGGGTGAACAGAATTTCCCCGGGCCCGAACCCCGCTTTGAGCCCGATCAGCACCTCCTCGATGCTCACCGTGTCCAAGCCCAGGCCCAGGCTGCGCATGTACTTCAGCACGGCGACGTTTGTAAGTGCCTTGCATGCGTACATGAACCGGGTGGGTGTGCCCATGAATGCCTCCATGAGCCGTTTGGCCTGGCGGCTGACCACTGCGGCATCATAGACATACACCGGTGTACCGGCCAGTTCGGCGATGCGGCTTGTTTGCACACCACCAATGTGGTAGGCCCCCCCCCGTAATTCCATTTGTTTTTTGTTGATGAAGGGCGCGAAACTATGCACGGTGGAGCATGGTTGCCACTTGTGCCATCCAGCCATCGTTCCTTCGATAAGCCGCAAGCGGTGCATGGTTCATACTGACAGGGCCGTGTTGCCGATGAACCCCGCTTCAAGACCGGATCCCCTGCATGCAATTGGTTGCAGCAGGAAGCCATGCGTAAAACCCGATTTGCACAATGGGCCCGGCACTAGTACTGCCCCGTGTTCAACATCACCAAGGTGCAAGCCTCCAAGGTCTCAATACCGGCTTCCTCCGCAGCTCGTTCGAAGGACGGGTTCTCCGCACCGGGGTTGAAAATGATCCGCCGGGGTCTCAGGGCCAGGACCCGTTGTTCCCAAGCTGCCTGGTTACCGGCATTGAGGTAGATGGTCACCGTATCCACCTTCACCCCGGGAGGAAGGTCCGTTCCAATGTGTACATCCCCCACCTTGCCCTCGCGCAGGCCCACGGCCACCACGGGCTGGTTATGCCTGCGCAAATTCCGGATGGCCATGTTGGAGTAGCGTTCCTCCTTCAGGCTTGCGCCCAGCACCAATGTCTTCTTTTCCGGGTCCATGCTCATTCGGTTACCGCCAATGTTCCGCGTACCATGGCACAGCGCGGTCCAACCCTTGGTCCAAGGTGCAACAGGGAGCATAGTCCAAGTGTTCGCGTACTTTGGTGATATCCGCTAGGGAACAACGCACATCGCCGGGGCGGTCCGGTCCGTGCACAGGCCTGATGCCCGCTACATGCGGCATGATCCGTGCAAGACGCTCCTGCAATTTGCCCAGCAGGCCAAGCAGGTCGCAGGAATCCCCGCAGGCGATGTTGTACACTTCGCCGGCCCTTGCGGCCGGTGCGCCCAATGCAAGCCGTACGGCTTGGACGGCATTGGCCACGTACGTGAAGTCCCGGGTCTGCAGGCCGTCGCCGTTCAACACGGGCGCCTGGCCTTTGATCAACGCCCTGATGAACTTCGGTATGGCTGCCGCGTAAGCCCCTTCCGGGTCCTGCCGTTCACCAAAGATGTTGAAGAACCGCAAGCCGATGGCTTCGAGGCCGAAGAGCCTTACGTAGAGCCCGGCGTAAGCTTCATCCATGTACTTGGTCACCGCATAGGGCGACAACGGTGCGCCTTCCGTGCCTTCACGTTTGGGCATATGGGTGCTGTCACCGTAAACGCTGCTGCTGCTGGCATAAACAAGCCGCTTCACCCGCGAGGCACGCATGGTTTCCAGCACGCGCAGAAAGCCGGCCAAGTTGGCCTGCTCACTTTCCAACGGATGCTCGATGGAGCGCGGCACACTGCCCAAGGCGGCCAGGTGCACCACGGCATTTACACCCGTCATGGCATCATGCAACCCGGCACCGTTGCAGATGTCCGCCTGGATGAACCGGAAATCAGGTCGGGACTGCAGGTGTGCAATGTTGCGCACATTGCCCGTGGCCAGATTGTCCAAGCAGCGCACTTGCGCCCCGCCATCCAGCAATGCATCACAGACGTGCGAACCGATGAAGCCCGCACCGCCGGTGACAAGAATGATGGA
>CALMYC010000356.1 GCA_937873385.1 uncultured Flavobacteriales bacterium
GAGGTCAGGAATATCTGCAGGGTTTGCGGGTGATTGGTGGTGATGTTTAACCAAACATCCTGCAAATAGTACCCGTCACTCATACTGCCCGGATAGACCAGCGCGCCAATGCCGCTCACCGTGGCCGTGAAGTAGCTGGTATCGCACTGCGGAATGGGGCCGCTGGTGAAGTTGAAGTTCTGGGCTGTTGCGGTGCCCGGAACGCACTGGAACAGCAGCAATAGGTACAACAAGCGCGCTATCCGGCACATGGGGTGGAAACGCTGGATCAATTCGGCTTGGGAACAACGGAATTACCTGCTTGGGAGAATGACGGATCACGGATCTATTGGTTGCCCGGCAATCCTTACCAAAGTTATCCGTATTCGGCGATTTATGGGCAGCAATTTGTAGTCACGGCCCGCTTGGCTTGATCGCGTTTTGCACGGTGTCATCCCGTACCGGGAGCATCGGTTCCAGGGCTATCGCGTCTTAATGACCGGTCAGGCGTGGGATTTTGTGCGACACCCTTCGGGGTCGAACTCCATTTATCGTGTTCATGCTACGCTTTGTGACCCCGTTGGGGTCATCTGAGGAGATACAAATGGTGACCCCGAAGTGGGTCATACAACGTAGAAACCCCATCCTCCCCGTTTTCGACCCCGAAGGGCGTCGCACAGTACAGGTCTTTGAACATGGATGTTAAGACGCGATAGCCCTGCATCGGTTCTTGCCCACCACCTCTGGTCCGTACCTTCGCGGCCCGAAAAAGCACTGTCTCTTCGCCCATGATCACCATCGACAAGGTCAACGACCTCCAAGAGCGCTTAGAAGCCCTGAAAGGCTACTTGGACATCGAGGAGAAGCGGGGGCGCATCTTGGAAGAGGAAAAGTACACACTGGACCCCGACTTCTGGAACGACCAGAAAAAGGCCCAGGGCGTGATGCACAAGATCCGCGAGCTGAAGCGCTGGGTGGAACTGTACGAAGGCGTGAAACGCGAAGTGGACGACACGGAAGTGACCTACGAGTTCTTCAAGGCCAAGGACGTGAGCGAGGAGGAGCTGGAGGCGCAGTTCAACAAAGCGGCGCATGTCCTGGAGGAGCTCGAGTTCAAGAACATGCTCAGCGCCGAGGAGGACCCGCTGAGCGCGGTGGTGCAGATCACCAGCGGCGCGGGCGGCACCGAAAGCAACGACTGGGCGCTGATGCTGCTGCGCATGTACCGCATGTGGGCCGAGAAGGAAGGCTACCAGGTGAAGATCCTCGACTACCAGGACGGCGATGCAGCGGGCATCAAGCAGGCCACCATGGAAGTGGGCGGCGAGTTCGCCTTCGGCATGCTGAAAGGGGAGAACGGCGTGCACCGGCTGGTGCGCATCAGCCCGTTCGACAGCAACGCACGCCGCCACACCAGCTTCGTCAGCGTCTACGTGTTCCCCTTGGTGGATGAAAGCATTGAGATCGACATCAACCCGGCGGACATCACCTGGGACACTTTCCGCAGCGGCGGCGCGGGCGGACAAAACGTGAACAAGGTGGAGACCGGCGTGCGCCTGCGCCACGCACCCACGGGCATCATCATCGAGAATACCGAAACGCGCAGCCAGCTGGACAACAAGAACAAGGCGCTGCAACTGCTGAAGAGCCAGCTTTACGAGGCCGAACTTGAGCGTAGGCGCAGCAAGCGCAGCGAGATCGAGGCCGGCAAGAAAAAGATCGAATGGGGCAGCCAGATCCGCAACTACGTGCTGCAGCCCTACAAACTGGTGAAGGACGTGCGCACCGAGCATGAGACCAGCAGCGTGGATGATGTGCTCAACGGCGAGATCGATGAGTTCCTGAAGGCGTGGCTGATGCAGCATGGGCAGAGCCAGAAAACATAGCACCTTCTCCTTCTCCTGTACAGTCGACCCATTGGGTCGACGCGATATTTGCAAATGGAAACCATGCCCACCTACACCATCTACCACAACACCCGCTGCAGCAAGAGCCGCTGTGCCTTGGACCTGTTAAAAGAGAACAGCATCGAGCCGAAGGTGGTGAACTACCTCCATGAGGTGCCTTCCGAGGAAGAACTGGGGAAGCTCGTAATGATGCTGGGCATCCCGGCGGAACAGTTGGTGCGAAAGAACGAAACGCTGTTCAAGGCCAAGTACAAGGGACTTAAGCTGAACGAGCACGAATGGATACGCGTTATGCACGAGAACCCGCAACTGATCGAGCGGCCCATCGTGGTGAAGGGCCACACCGCCGTGATCGGCCGGCCCATCGAAAATGTACAAGAGCTGATAGATAAATGCAAGTGATAGGTGAATTGTGAACAGGAACACCCATTTCACCAATCACCGTTCACTAATCACCCAATCCGAACGACCATGGACTACCGCATAGAAAAAGACACGATGGGCGAGGTGAAAGTACCCGCCGACAAATACTGGGGCGCGCAAACCGAGCGCAGCCGGAACAACTTCAAGATCGGGCCGCCGGCGAGCATGCCCAAGGAGATCATCCATGCCTTCGCCTACCTGAAGAAGGCCGCGGCCTTGGCCAACACCGAGCTGGGCAAACTGCCGCAGGGGAAGTGCGACCTCATCGGCAAGGTGTGCGATGAGATCCTGGCCCACCAGTTGGATGACCAGTTTCCGTTGGTGATCTGGCAAACCGGCAGCGGCACGCAGAGCAACATGAACGTGAACGAGGTGGTGGCGAACCGCGCCCACGTGCTGCAAGGCGGCCAGCTCACCGACAAGGAGAAAGTGCTCGGCGCCAACGACGACGTGAACAAGAGCCAGAGCAGCAACGACACCTTCCCCACGGCCATGCACATTGCGGCCTACACCGCGGCGGTGAAGGTTACGTTGCCCGGCGTGAAGAAACTGCGCGACA
>CALMYC010000357.1 GCA_937873385.1 uncultured Flavobacteriales bacterium
GTGCAACGCTTGGTGGTGGTGCGGTAAAATTGCAACGAACCCATTGCCCCCTTTCCACATGTGCAAAAAACCCATTGCCATTTGGTCGGCCACTTTCTTTACCGGCCTTTGCCTCCAAGCGCAAACCATCACCTTCCTGGACCAGGCCACGCGTGCGCCCGTTCCGGAGGTAACGCTCACCTGCGTGGACAAGGGCGGGGCGGTGGTCTCCAAGGCTGATGGCCGTGCGGACATCGCGCCGCTGAAAGACTGCGACAGCATCCGCATCGACCACCTTTCCTACATGCCGGTCACCATGGCTTGGGCTGCGTTGGCGGCTACCCCCGAAGTGGACTTAGGCTACCGTGTGAACATGCTGCGTGAAGTGGTCACCAGCGGCAGCCGCTTCACCGAACCCAAGCGGGACGTGCCCGAGCAGATCGACGTGCTGGGCCGGCGCGAGATCAACTTCATGGCGCAGCCCACGGCGGCGGAGCTGCTGCAGAACACCGGAACCGTTTTCGTACAGAAAAGCCAGCTCGGCGGCGGAAGCCCCACCATCCGCGGCTTTCAGGCCAACCGCATTTTGCTGGTGGTGGACGGCGTGCGCATGAACAACGCCATCACCCGCAGCGGCCACACCCAGGACCTGATCACCGTGGACCAGTATGCGCTGGACCGCATCGAGGTGGTGAGCGGCCCCAACTCAGTGGCTTACGGCAGCGATGCGCTCGGCGGCACCATCCACCTGATCACGCGCGGCCCGCAGTTCATGGGTGCCGACAGCATCCGCACCACCGGCGATGCCTTTGTGCGCTACGCCACCGCAGCACACGAGAAGACCGCCCACGCCGGCATCGAGCTGCACGGGAAGAAGCTGGCCAGCTTCACCAGCATCACCGCCAGCGACTTCGGCGACCTGCGGCAGGGCAGCACGCGCAATCCGTTCTACGAAGACCTCGGCCGCATGCCTTTTGAGGTGGTGCACGAGAACGGCATGGACGTGGTGAAGCGCAACGACGACAGCAACGTGCAACTCGGCACCGGCTACAAGCAATTGGACCTGTTGGAGAAATTGCGCTTCCGGTCCGGCGAGCACATTGTCCACCAACTGAACCTGCAACTGAGTACCTCCTCGGACATCCCGCGCTACGACCGGCTCACCGCCTACGCGTTGGACGGTGAAGGCAACATCGTCCCGAAATATGCCAAATGGTACTACGGTCCGCAGCAACGCATGCTGGCCGCCTACACCCTGGAGGTGAAGAAGGACATTGGCCTTTTCCAGACCGCACGCTTCACCCCTTCGTGGCAGCACCAGGAACAATCGCGGCACAACCGGCGCTTCGGTTCCAGCAAATTGGGCCACAACATGGAGCAAGTGGACGTGTTCGGTTTCAATGCCGACCTGGAGAAGCACATCGGCAAGCACGAACTGCGCTATGGCGTGGACCTGGGCAACGAAAACGTGGCGAGCTCGGCCAATACCGAGAACATCGAGACCGGTGAACGGAGCTACCGCACCACGCGCTACCCCAATGGCGGTTCCACGATGAACACCCTTGCGGCGTACGTGAACCACAGCATGGAGATCTCGCCCAAGCTCATCATCACCGAAGGGCTGCGCTTCACCCACGTGGGCCTCAGCACCACCTTCAATGATGATGAAGACTTCCGCTTCCTCACCGGCACCTACGTGCAGAACAATTCCGCGCTGACCTGGCGGGCTGGCGTGGTGTGGATGCCGGGCAGCGATTGGCGCTTCAGCCTGCTGGGCAGTTCCGGTTTCCGCGCACCCAACGTGGACGACATCGGCAAGGTCTTCGACAGTGCCCAAGGCGATGTGATCGTCCCGAACCCCGGGCTGGAGCCGGAATACACCACCAACATCGAGGGTTCCATCAGCAAGACCATCAACCAACAGGTCACGTTCGAAGCCAACGGTTTCTATACGCTCTACACCAATGCCATCACCGTGGGGCCCTACACCGTGAATGGCGAAGACAGCATCGACTACGACGGCGTGATGAGCCGGGTGGCGGCCTTACAGAACACCTCGGAAGCCTATTTGTACGGCGCAAGCGCCCAATTCACGGGGCATTTCAACGCGCACTTCACCTTGCGCAGCGGCTTCACCTACACCTACGCGCGCATCCGCACCGACAGCACGGACTATCCCCTGGACCACATTCCGCCGGTCTTCGGGCGTACCAGTTTGGAATACCAGGCGAAGAACCTCCGGATGGAAGCATCGGTGGTTTACAACGGCTGGAAACGCCTGCGTGATTACAACACCACGGCCGGGAGCGAGGACAATTTAGAGGCCGCCACAGCCCAAGGCTCCCCGGCGTGGTACACGCTGAACGTGCGTGGTTCCTATGCATTGAACGCACACCTCCATTTGCAACTCGCCTTGGAGAACATCCTGGACGTGAACTACCGCACCTTCGGCAGCGGGGTGAGCGCGCCGGGCAGGAACTTCATGGTGCAGGTGCGGGCGGCGTTTTGAGGGACCTGGGGTGGCACGGACTTGCCAAAACCACCATTTTGTCCTTCCCTCTCTAACGGTATGAGGTGAAGTTTTATATTCGCAGCCCGTTTGCGAGGGGTACTTCGTTTCGCAAGTTTGAAATCCGGGATGTTAGCTCAGCTGGTTTAGAGCGCATGCTTCACACGCATGAGGTCACTGGTTCGAATCCAGTACGTCCCACCATGGGAGCATAGCTCAGCTGGTTTAGAGCATCTGCCTTACAAGCAGAGGGTCGCTGGTTCGAATCCGGCTGCTCCCACGGAAAAGCCCCGGCACGGGGCTTTTTACTTTCCTGACGGTGGATCCCGAGCCCGGCCGATGGTTGGAAATTCCGCACCTGCGGCACCCGGCGATCGCCCTGACCTTTGGCCCGATGTACCGACGCCTCCTCCCTTTTTACCTCCTCGCCGGTGGGATGGTACTGGCCAGCTTGGTGCTGGAGCAGATCAATGGCCGTTTCTGGGTGAACGACTTCCGCGTTTATTACATGGCAGCGGACAACATGCGGCACGGCCTGCCTGTCTATGGCGAGGTTTTCGGGGAGGACACCGGTCTGTACAAATACGCTCCCGTTGTGCTGTATTTCTTCCAGCCGTACACGTTCCTGCCCTTCCAGGTTGCTGCCACGTTGCACGTGCTGGTGATCGGCCTGCTGCTGATGGCGTGTTTCACGGTGATCGAACGTTCACTTGGACGGTTCATGCCGGGCCTGCCACGGCCCGCGCTGCGCGCCGTGCTGGGACTGCTCTGCATTGCGGTTCTGCTCGCACGGGAACTTCACATGGGCAACATCAACATGGGCTTGATCCTGTTGGCGACGCTTGGCGTGGAGCGCTTGTTGGCCGGTAGGCCCGTTCAGGCGGGCATCACCTGGGGCATCGTTTGGCTCATCAAGCCATACCTGCTGTTGATGATCGTGCCATTGGTGGTGCGCCGGGAATGGAGGGTGCTGCGCACCGCCGGCGCAACGATGCTCATCGGGCTGCTTCTTCCCTTGCCGTTGGAAGGCCCCCGGATGTGGTGGGAACTGCTGCGCGAATGGGGGCATTCCATGCTTTACCACACCGAAGTGATGGACAGCCCGGACCGGATCGGGGCCATCCTTGGCAAACCCTTCGGCTTGGCCACAAGCACCATGGTGGATGCTGTTTTCATTGCAATTGCCGGTCTTGCGCTGGCGTGGTTCTCCTTCCGGAACACCCAACGGGAAACAGCGCCAGCGGAAACCTCCATGGATGGCGCCTTTGAGCTGTGGCTGGCGATGGCCGCCGTGCCCAACCTGGTCATCACCGACCAGCAGCACTTCATGTTCGCCCTGCCGTTGGTCCTGTTCGTCCTTGCGCAACTCTTCACCCGCCGGGACCGCACGGTATTGTTCGGCTTTTTGTTGGCCATGCTGCTCCATGCCACGCGCAGCACGGACCTGTGGGGCAGCCGAGTGGAGAACATGCTTGTGGGGTGGGGCGTGCTCGGATCGGGGAATATTCTCCTGATGGCCGTTGCGGGCCTGGCATGGCTGCACAGCCGCACCCGACCCGGCAAGGCCCGCCCCGCAAGCGTTTAGGCTTTATTGGCTCCGGCGTGGTGCGCATCACCGCCGCGGGGAACGGCTTTTGTGCAACCCATGCCACAATCCGATGCCCCATGTCAACGCTTGAGTTCAACCAACACCTGCTGGACCTCCGCCAGCCACTTTTCTACTTTGCCCTGAGCCTTACCCACGACCGTGACAATGCACATGACCTGATGCAGGAAAGCATGTTGCGCGCACTCACCTACAGTGACAAGTTCCGCGACAACACCAATTTCAAGGCTTGGGTATACACCATCATGAAGAACACGTTCATCAATGCACACCGGCGCAACAAACGCACCGACCGCGTGATGGACCATGTGGAGCGTGTGCGGGAGCGTGCGAGTTTGGTGGAAACACCCGCAACACCCGAAGCCCGGATCAGAATGGATGAAATCCAATGTGCCCTGGGCCGGTTGGATGAAATATTCCGGAAACCGTTCCAATTGCACAACGACGGCTACAAGTACAACGAGATCGCGGACCGGCTCTCCATCCCGGTGGGAACGGTGAAGAGCCGCATCCACCAGGCCCGCCAGCGCCTGATGGGCATGTTGGAGGACAAGTTGGCGTGAGCCGCCCAAGTCCGTGACCATGGCGCTCCAGCGATGCACGGATCACAATGCCAAGCGGTTAACGAATGTTAAGCAGCAAGGCAACCGTAAACTATGAAGGCTGGTTTGCCGTTCCACCATCGCCACTGCCCGGCAAAGCCATGAAGGAAAGCGGCCAGTGCAAAGAATAGCTCCAATAACCAACGAATCCGTCACCATGCCACGCAAGAAGCGTCAACTGATCCTGAGCCAACCCGTCCGTGAAGGTGTAAAAGCCATCAAGGTGCGCTTGGATGCGCGAACCGTCATCACCATTGCCAGCAAGAAAGCCTTGGAGATGTGGAAGCAGCGCTATCCGAACGCAGTGGTGATCGGATAATTGGGGGGCAACCGCTCCCTATTGGGCCAGCACGGGCCCTCCCGGTGGATCGGGCCGTCAATAGGCCGCTGTCTTCGGATACCTTCGCCAGCCATGGCGGTCCCGGTGCATCAACTTCGTGCCTATGTGGCCCACCTGCGTCATGCGGGTACGCGGCACTCCGTCCATTCCCCGTTCGTTTATGACCTGGTTGAAAGGGCGCTCCGCCGTACCGCGGACCCGCCATCCTTCCCGGATGTTGAGGCACTCCGCAAAGCACTTCAACGGGACCCACGGACAATCTCCGTGGAGGACCATGGTGCCGGATCGCACCGCTTCAATGGAACCGGGCGCCGCGTGGCGGATATAGCGCGAACGGCAGTGAAACCGCGGCGGCAGGCGGAAATGCTCCACCGCATTGTCCGGTGGGCCGGGCCAAAAACACTGCTTGAACTGGGCACCAGCCTGGGGCTCACCACGTTGTATTTGGCGCGCGGCCCTGCATCTGCGCACGTGGTCACTATCGAGGGTTCACCGGAGATCCACGCCATCGCCAAACACAACTTCGCACAGATTGGCCAAGCGAACATCACGCCGCTCCTTGGCAATTTCAGGGACCAATTGCCCAAGGTGCTTGCTTCCATCGATCAATTGGACTTTGTGTTCATCGACGGGCACCACGCCCAGGAACCCACGCTCGCTTATTTCGAACAATGCCTCACCAAGGCACACGATGATACTGTACTGGTCCTGGACGACATCCACTGGAGCCCCGGCATGGAAGAGGCGTGGCGTGCCGTGCAAGCACATCCGCGCGTCACGGTGACGGTTGACCTCTTCAAGTTCGGATTGGTTTTCCTGCGGAAGGAGCAACAACGGGAGCACTTTGTGTTGAGGTATTGAAGTGGGCAGCCCTTCGTCTTGCATGCAGTGCCGCACCGCTAATGCACGGAGGCAGCGGCTACCTTCGCGGCAATGAAGATCTACACCCGCACGGGCGACAAGGGCCAGACCTCGCTGCTCAACGGCAAGCGCGTGGCGAAGGACAGCTTGCGCATTGAAACCTATGGCACAATTGACGAACTGAACAGCCACATCGGCATGCTGCGCGACCTGCTGGCGGGGCATAACGCGGAACTGCTCACCTCGGTCCAGGTCCACCTCTTCGACATCGGCTCCACTTTATCGGCCGGTGACGAGGCCACGGTGCAGCGTTTCAAGGTTCCCGTGGTGGTTAATGCCGACGTGGAGGCGCTGGAAACCGCAATGGATGCATTTGACAAGGACCTGCCGCCCATGCGCAATTTCATTCTCCCAGGGGGCCATCCGGCCATTTCCCAGGCCCATATATGCCGCACTGTCTGCCGGCGCGCGGAGCGGCTGGCCATCCGGCTTGCGGCTGAGGAAGCCGTACCGGAGATCACCGTGCGCTACCTCAACCGCCTCAGCGACCTGCTCTTCATGCTTGCGCGTTGGACGGGCTGGCGGCTCCACGTGGCGGAAATTCCATGGAAACCCCGGGGCTGAACAGCCGGGGTCCGCGCCCATCAACGGTTTCCCGGCCACAGGCAAGACCTTTGCGGCGTATGTCCCCGGCGATCCGGATCGCGTCTATATTTGCGGCCAATTTCAAAAAACGCCCCTAAGCGTTCGACATGTACTGGACCCTTGAACTTGCCTCCTACCTGGAAGATGCGCCATGGCCCGCCACCAAGGACGAACTCATTGATTTTGCCATGCGCACCGGTGCCCCGCTGGAGGTAGTGGAGAACCTGCAAGCCATTGAGGATGACGAGGAGGTCTTCGAAACCATCGAGGACATCTGGCCGGATTATCCGAGCAAGGAGGACTTCTTCTTCAATGAGGACGAATACTGACACCCGTCGCAAATACAAGCAGAAGCCCTGCCCGGACGGCAGGGCTTCTTGTTTGCCCCCCCCAAACTGCCAACGCGGCACCAGCCTTCTGAACAGCACGCAGGGCTATCGCGTCTTAACATCCATGTTCAAAGACCTGTACTGTGCGACGCCCTTCGGGGTCGAAAACGGGGAGGATGGGGTTTCTACGTTGTATGACCCACTTCGGGGTCACCATTTGTATCTCCTCAGATGACCCCAACGGGGTCACAAAGCGTAGCATGAACACGATAATTGGAGTTCGACCCCGAAGGGTGTCGCACAAAATCCCACGCCTGACCGGTCATTAAGACGCGATAGCCCTGGAACGGCACGCGGCTTGAGGGCCCGAGCCCGTACCTTTGCACCCTTTGCACGGCGGCACGGCCCGAAACAACAGGTCCTGCGGCAATAATTTCGACACTCCCTTTCCATGATCGGTTCCATCATCAAGAAAGTATTCGGCGACAAGACCTCCCGCGACCTGAAGGAAATGCAGCCCTTGGTCGAGCAGGTCCAGGCGGAATACCCGAAGCTCAGCAACCTCAGCAACGATGAACTCAGGGCGAAGTCCACTGCGTTCAAGGAGCGCATTGCTGCCAAGATCGCCGACGAGCAGGCCCGCATGGACCAGCTCCGCAAGGAAATCGATGATGATCCACGGATGGACATCGGCGAGCGCGAAAAGCGATACCAGGAGATCGACAAATTGGGCGAAAAGTCCCAGGTGCAGATCGAGGAAGTGCTGCTGGAGCTTCTGCCCGAGGCCTTTGCCGTGATGAAGGAAACAGCCCGGCGTTTCACGGAGAACAAGGAAGTAAGGGTGACAGCGACCGCCCTGGACAGGGAGATCGCGGCAAAGCGCAACAGTGTCAGGATCGAGGGCGACCAGGCGATCTGGAGCAATAGTTGGGATGCCGCCGGCACGCCCATCACGTGGGACATGGTCCACTATGATGTGCAGCTGATCGGCGGTGCCGCACTGCACAAGGGCAAGATCGCCGAGATGAGCACCGGCGAAGGGAAGACCTTGGTGGCCACGCTGCCCACCTACCTCAACGGCCTCGCGGGCCGTGGGGTGCACATCGTTACCGTGAATGACTACCTCGCCAAGCGCGACAGCGAATGGATGGGCCCGCTCTACGAATTCCACGGACTGCGCGTGGACTGCATCGACAAGCACGAACCCAACAGCCCGGCGCGCCGGCAAGCCTACCTGGCGGACATCACCTTCGGAACGAACAATGAATTCGGCTTCGACTACCTGCGCGACAACATGTCGCACAACACCACCGCACTGGTGCAGCGCAAGCACCACTACGCCATCGTGGATGAAGTGGACAGCGTGCTGATCGATGATGCGCGGACACCGTTGATCATCAGCGGCCCCACGCCCAAGGGCGAGATCCACCAGTTCGACGAATTCAAGCCCCGGGTGGAAAAGCTCTACAATGCACAGCGCCAGTTGGTGACCAAGTTGCTGGCCGAAGCCAAGGAACTGCTCAGGGAAGGTGCTTCCAAAGACCAATCTGAAAAGGCGGGGCTTGCCTTGCTGCGGGCCCACCGCGGCCTGCCGAAGAACACCGCCTTGATCAAGTACCTGAGCGAATCAGGGGTGCGGGCGCTGCTGCAAAAAACGGAAAGCCGCTACCTGCAGGACCAGGAGAAGGAAATGCCCTTCGTGGACCAGGAGCTGTACTTCACCATCGACGAAAAACAGAACAGCATCCAACTGACCGAGAAGGGCCTGGACCTGATCAGCGGCGATGTGGACGACCCGAAGTTCTTCATCCTCACGGATGTGGGCGGTGACCTGGCCGACATTGAGAAGAGCGGTGCCACTGCCGAGGACAAAGCCAAGCGCAAGGACGACGTGCTGCGTGATTTCGGCATCAAGAGCGAGCGCGTGCACACCGTAAACCAGCTGATCCGCGCATACGCCTTGTATGAGAAGGACGTGGAGTACGTGGTGATGGACGGCAAGGTGATGATCGTGGATGAACAGACCGGACGCATCATGGACGGGCGGCGCTACAGCGACGGGCTGCACCAGGCCATCGAAAGCAAGGAGCGCGTGAAGGTGGAGGCCGCCACGCAGACCTACGCCACGGTGACCCTGCAGAACTACTTCCGCATGTACCACAAGCTGGCGGGCATGACCGGAACGGCCATCACCGAGGCGCAGGAATTCTGGGACATTTACAAGTTGGACGTGATGACCATCCCCACCAACCGCCCCATCGTGCGGAAGGACAATGAGGACATGGTCTTCAAGACCAAGCGCGAGAAGTACACCGCCGTGATCGATGAGATCGTGAAGCTGCAGGAGGCCGGGCGGCCCGTGCTGGTGGGCACCACCAACGTGGAGGTGAGCGAACTGATGTCCAAGATGCTGAAGTTGCGCACCATCAAGCACGAAGTGCTGAACGCCAAACAGCACGCCCGTGAGGCGGACATCGTGGCGCACGCAGGCAAAGCGGGGAGTGTGACCATCGCCACCAACATGGCGGGACGCGGCACGGACATCAAGTTGGGCGAAGGCGTAAAGGAAGCCGGGGGCTTGGCGATCGTAGGCACCGAGAAGCATGAGAGCCGCCGCGTGGACCGCCAGTTGCGCGGGCGTTCCGGCCGCCAGGGCGATCCCGGTTCCTCGCAGTTCTACATCTCGCTGGAAGACGACCTGATGCGCATGTTCGGCAGCGAGCGCATCGCCAAGCTGATGGACCGCATGGGCCTCAAGGAGGGCGAAGTGATCCAGCACAGCATGGTCACCGCCAGCATTGAGCGCGCCCAGAAGAAGGTGGAGGAGAACAACTTCGGCATCCGCAAACGGCTGTTGGAGTACGATGACGTGATGAACAAGCAGCGGCAGGTGATCTACAAGCGCCGCCGCAACGCCTTGTTCGGCGACCGCCTGAAGCTGGACGTGCTGAACATGTTCCACGACGTGGCCACCTCCATCACCGGTGAATACCAGCCCGAAGGCGACTTCGAAGGCTTCCAAACGGCTCTATTCCGCAAGCTCTTCATCTCCTCCCCGGTGGAAGCCGATGCCTTCAAGAACGGCAAGCCCGATGAGATCAGCGACAAAGTCTACGCCGCGGCATTGGAGAACTACGACCGCCGCGGAAAGCAACTGGCCGCGCAGGCCCTGCCGGTGATCGGCGACGTATTTCTCAACCAGGGCAAGCAGTACGAGAACATCGTGGTGCCCATCACCAATGGCGTGAAGACCATGCAGGTGGTGACCAACCTGGAGAAGGCGTACAAGTCCGAGGCGCGCGACCTGGTGGACAGCATCGAGAAGTACATCACGCTGGCCATTATCGACAACGAGTGGAAGGAGCACCTGCGCGAAATGGACGACCTGCGCCGCGACGTGCAGAACGCCAGCATCGAGCAAAAGGACCCGCTGCTGATCTACAAGCTGGAGTCCTTCAAGCTGTTTGACGCGATGATTGACCGCATCAGCAATGAAGTGGTGGAGTTCCTGGTACGCGCCGGCCTGCCCGCCGCCGAACCTGCCGTGCAGCAAGCGCCGGAGCAACGGGCCACGCGCGAGGAAAAGCAAATGCGCACGAGCCGCACCGAAGTGCCCGAATATGCAGGAACTTCAGCCGGAACTCCGCAACGCGCGCAACGGGCCGCACCTGCCGGCACGCAGCAAATGCCGCCGCCACCAGGCCCGGCACGTCCGCAGCCCACGCAGCCTGTCCGCGTGGAGAAGAAGGTGGGGCGCAACGACCCCTGCCCCTGCGGAAGCGGGAAGAAGTACAAGAACTGCCACGGGGCAGGGGCGTAGGTGTGACGCAGGGGGACCTTCGACCCCGGCCCAAGTGTGTGGTGTGCATCTACATGGAGGCACTTGTGGCCTCCATGTAGGTTTACGCTGATCGATGATCGGGCCTTCGGCTCCGCTCAGGCCAGACTTTCGTTTCGACGTTTGTTTTCCACCAAACTGGCCTGAGCGGAGCCGAAGGCCCGAACGCCCCGGTTTCCCAGGGCGTTCATGCTATCGGTGTATGTCGGTTGGTTCTTATTTCAGGGGCACGCGCATTTGTACGCGCACCGGTTGGCCATCCTGCTTGCCGGCTTCCCAGTGGGGAGCTCCGCTGATGGCCGAGGCGATCTGGTCGGCGATCCGGGGATCGTTCGCACCCACCACCTGCACATCGCTCAAGTGCCCGTCCTTCTCCACGATGAAGCTGGCCATCACATCGCCGCGGGACTTGCCCACCTTCTCCCGCACGTAGCGCACCATGGCCTTTTCACCGCCTGGGTACTGCGGCATGGTCTCGGCAATGGTGTACACAAGGTTTTCCAACGGGGCCAGGTCATAGACCTTCTCGGCAAGTTCCCTTCCCCACTTGTCATTGCGGGCCCATATGCCCTGTTTGTAGCCGTTCGCGTAGTTGCCCTCGCTTTCCACCTTCCCATCGGGGAAGAAGAATACGAAGCGGCCGTCGGGCACCTTGCATTCGGCATCGGCATAGTGGCCTTTGGCCTTCAGCACACCGGCCATGGTAAAGATCTGCGCGGACCAGCCGCTTGCATCGCCGGCACCCGGCTCCAGATAGAACGCGGCCTTTCCCTTTGATGTGGGCTCCAGCCCGCCATCCAGGTAGGACCGCTGTGCGCACACCGGCCCCAAGGACAGGCAGACGAGCAGAAGCGTGGCAAGCAAGGTCGGCATGGTGCTGTTCAAGGATTCACTTATTCGGGCCATTATACGGAGCAGGAAGTGGCGGGGTTTCAATTTTCCGTTCCGGGATGACCGGGCACTATCCCGCCCAACCATCGCGGTCCAAGCTGCGGTACTGGATGGCCTCCGCCAAGTGTTCGGTCCGGATGTCCGTGCTTGCGGCCAGGTCGGCGATGGTGCGGGCCACTTTCAGGATGCGGTCGTAGGCCCGTGCGCTTAGGCCGAGCCGTTCCATGGCCTTCTGCAACAGGGCCTGCCCATCAACGCCTATGCGGCAATACTTCCTCAGTTGCTGGGTGCTGATCTGTGCATTGGCGTGGATGCCCTTCCCCCTGTAGCGCTGCTCCTGCACCTGCCGCGCCCGCACCACGCGCTTGCGCACGTCCGTGCTTTTCTCGGTCTCCCTTTCGCTGGCCAGCTCGGTGAAGGCCACGGGCGTCACCTCCACATGGATGTCGATGCGGTCCAGGAGCGGTCCGCTGATCTTGTTCAGGTATTTCTGCACCACGCCAGGCGGGCATACGCACTCGCGTTCGGGGTGGTTGTGGTAGCCGCAGGGGCACGGGTTCATCGCAGCCACCAGCATGAAGCTGGCGGGATATTCCACGGTGAACTTGGCGCGGCTGATGGTCACCACGCGCTCCTCCAGGGGTTGGCGCATCACTTCCAGCACGGTGCGCTTGAACTCCGGTAGTTCATCCAGGAAAAGCACGCCGTTGTGCGCCATGCTGATCTCGCCGGGCTGTGGGTAGGAACCGCCGCCCACAAGGGCCACATCGCTGATGGTGTGGTGCGGCGACCGGAACGGACGCTTGCTGACCAGCGCATCTTCCTGCTGCAGTTGACCTGCCACGCTGTGGATCTTGGTGGTCTCCAATGCTTCATCCATGCTCAACGGCGGGAGAATGGTGGGCAGGCGCTTGGCGATCATTGTTTTTCCCGCGCCCGGCGGACCGATGAGGATGACGTTGTGCCCGCCTGCCGCCGCGATCTCGAACGCGCGCTTAATGTTCTCCTGGCCTTTCACATCACTGAGGTCCACGCCGTAGTTGCCGGTGCCGGCATCAAATTCCGCACGGATGTCCACCACGGTTGGTTCAATGGGCACGCGCCCTTCCAGAAAGTCAACCACGTGCTGCAATTGGGTCACGCCGAACACTTCCAAACCTTCCACGATCGCCGCTTCACGCGCGTTCGCCGCAGGCACCACCACGCCCTTGAAGCCCTGTTTCCGCGCTTCCACCGCAATGGGCAGCACGCCTTTGATGGGCCGCACTTCGCCGTCCAGGCTCAGCTCCCCCATCACCACGAAGTCGGCAAAGCGGGACGTGTCCATCTGTTCGCTGGCGCCCAGGATGCCCAAGGCGATGGGCAGGTCATAGGCCGTGCCTTCCTTGCGGATGTCCGCGGGGGCGAGGTTGATGGTGATCTCCCGACCGCGCGGCATGTGGAAGCCGATGTTCTTCACAGCGGCGCTCACACGTTGGTGGCTCTCCTTCACGGCATTGTCCGGCAGGCCCACCATGAAGAAGGTATTGCCGCCCACGATGTTCGTTTCCACCGTGATGATGGTGGCCTCCACGCCGAACACCGCGCAACCGAAGTTCTTGACGATCATGCGCCGTGGTGAATGGGCGGAAAGTCCATCAGCGCAGGCTTTGCTCAATGTGGTCGATCAGCGCATGGATCACCTTGATGTGCACTTCCTGCACACGGTCGGCGTAGCCCTGGTGCGGCACACGCACTTCCACATCGCACAAGGGGGCCAGTTGGCCGCCATCCTTGCCGGTAAGTCCCACCACGCGCATGCCGCGTTGCCGGGCGGCTTCAGCGGCGCGCAACACGTTCGGGCTGTTGCCACTGGTGCTGATGGCGAGCAGTAGATCGCCTTGTTTGCCGTGCGCCAGTATGAAGCGTGCGAAGACCTGATCGAAACCATGGTCGTTTCCCACGCAAGTGAGGTGCGATGGGTCGCTGATGCTCAGCGCAGCGATGGGGGCGCGGTCGTCGCGGAACTTGCCGGTGAGCTCCTCGGCGAAGTGCATGGCATCGCACATGCTGCCGCCATTGCCGCAACTGATCAGCTTGCCTCCCGCCTTCAACGCGGCCACCATCAGTTCGCCTGCACGCTGGACCGCCTCCATATTCCCGCTGTCCGATCGGAACCGTTCCAGCACGGCTGCCGCCTCGGAAAAATGACCTGCAATGCGTTCGTTCGCCATGATCGAATGTCCGCGAAGATGGGGAGGATTGATCAGATGGCCAGTAGTTAGGACCTACCCATCGGAGCCGGGAACGCGGATCGTGAGGATGGGCACGGATCTGAGCAGCGGTTGGACCGGACTTGCCGCGGCTTTGCCTGACAACTGAAGCCTGCCATCGATCAACTGACAATCAACGGCGATCGAAGCCTACCTGCTCGCCTGCTTCTCCAACTGCTTCATCGCCTTCAAACCGCGCTGCAGGAATGAGCCGTATTCACTGGCATCAGGCGTGTAGCCCACGGGATCTGTCAGCAGCACGCCATCAGGGCTCAGTAGCGCGTAGTAGGGTTGGCTGTTGTTCACGAACGTCTCGGTTTGCAGGGTGCTCCACTTGTTGCCCTTGGTGGCCAGCTGCTTCTGCCTGCCATCGCAGGTGGTGTACACGCGTTGTTCCGCGGCGGGCAGCTCGGTCTTGTCGTCCACATAAAGGGAAACGAGCACATAGTCCTTGTTGATCTGTTCGTGCACGCCCTTGACGGGCCACACATGCTCTTCCATCTTCCGGCAGTTCACGCAGGCATAGCCGGTGAAGTCCAGCAGGATGGGCTTTCCCGTGGTCTTGGCCTGTGCCATTCCGGCGGCAAGGTCGTGGTAGCAATCAAAACCGCTGGGGCATTCCTTGGGCAGGATCCAACTGTAGCCCACGGGCGGGGCCAGTCCGCTCATCAACTTCAGGGTGGTGAAGGTGTTGTTGGCCTTGTCCACGCGGAAGCCCGAGGCCAGGTAAATGGTGAGCGCGCCAAAGACGGCGGCAAAACCCCAACGGAGTGGTGAGACCGAACGCAACGGGCTATCGTGCGGGAAACGGATCTTGCCCAACAAATAGAGCGTGACGCCCAGCGCACAAAGGATCCACACGGCCATGAAGAGTTCGTAGCGCACTATTCCCCAGTGTTTCACCAGGTCCGCATTGCTGAGGAACTTGAAAGCCAGGGCCACTTCGGCAAAGCCAAGCACCACCTTGACGCTGTTCAGCCAGCTGCCGGAGCGCGGCAATGAATTGAGCCATCCTGGGAAGAGCGCGAACAAAGCAAAGGGCAAGGCCAAGGCAAGACCGAAGGCACCCATGCCCACGGTAAGCTGCCAAGCGCCACCATCGGCCGTAAGGGCACCCGCCAATAGGGAGCCGAGGATGGGGCCGGTGCAGGAAAAGGAGACCAGCGCCAAGGTGAGTGCCATGAAGAAGATGCCGATGCTTCCGCCGAAACGGCTGGCATTGCTGTCCATTTTGTTCACCCAGCTGCTGGGCAAGGTGATCTCGAAGTAGCCGAAAAAGGAGACGGCGAACACCAGGAAGATGACGAAGAAGAATACGTTGAGCCATGGATTGGTGCTGATCTCGTTGAAGATCTCCGGATCGACGGAACCCAGCAGGTGGAACGGCACGCTGAAGAGCAGGTAGATCAGCAGGATGAATCCGCCATAGGTGAGCGCGTTGCGCAGGCCCTTCCCCTTGTCTTCACTGCCTTTGGTGAAGAAGCTCACGGTAAGCGGGATCATGGGGAACACGCAGGGTGTAAGCAATGCCAACAGGCCGCCGATGAATCCCAGGAAAAAAATGTTCCACAGCGATCCGCCCTTGCGCACTTGGCTGTCCACGGTTTCCGCATCACTGCGCAACACGGGTGCATCCAGGTCCACTTTTTCCAGTTTCAGGTCGCAACCGCTGCCCGCGGCGGATGCCCTGGCAGGCGTGTTGCCCAAGGTGGCTGCACCCGTTGCCGGAATGATGCTGAACACCAAGGGGTCCGGGAAAATGCACTTACTGTCATCGCAGGCCATGAAGTTGATGGCACCTGTAACGGGCTTGTAAGGATCGGCAACGGTCACCACTTGGCTGAATATGGCCACGCCTTTGTATTTCCGCACGTTCACACCGAACATGTCGTCCATGCCCTCGTGCACGTCCGGGCCGGTCTCCGTAGGCTTTCCCACGGCAGTCGCATTGCCCGCGCTGTCCAACACAATGCTCGTGGGGATGGGTCCGTCGCCAAAGGATTCCTGTGAGTAGATGGCCCAACCGTTATCCACGTTCGCAGTGAAATCCAAGCGCCAATTCCCATGCTCCTGGGACACCACCGCAACGGTCCATTTCACCGGCTCCAAAATCCCACTGGCTTGGGCTTCTGCCTGGACTTGGGCGCCTCCTTCCGGGAACGGCACGCCGGCCATGCTCGTCGCGCCGGTGGTTGGCGTAATGGTGAAGTAAACGGGGTCCGGGAAGATGCAGGCCTCGTCGTTGCAGGTCATGAAGTCGAAGCGGCCGGTGACGGGTTTGTCAGGGGCCTCTGTTCGGATGCGTTGGGTGAAGACCACCTGATCCGCATACTTCTTCACCTTCATCCCGAAAACCGGGTCCATCCCTTCCTTGATGTGCGGGCCGGTTTCGGAAGTGGTGCCCGCAAGGGTGAAGTACGGCACCGTGTCGAACGCGATCTTGGTGGGCATCGGCCCCGCATCGCCGAAGCTCTGCTGTGAGTAGACATACCACCCATTTTCCGCCTTGGCGGTGAATACGATGTCCCAAGCATCCTGCTGCTGCACCGCGTTGATCGTCCATTTCACCGGTTCCTTGGGTGCCGGAGCCGGGTTTTGTGCTTGGATAAGCGTCGCTATCAGGGCGGTCAATACAAGGAGGAAGGATCTCATTTTGATCGTGCTGGCGGGATGTCCACGGTAAATTCCACCTGGGTGGGCGGCAGGCAGGTCTTGTCATTGCAGGCCATGTACTCCACGGAGCCATGAACGGTGAATGCGGTGCGGCCGCCGCGAATGAGGTTCTGCGTGAAGGTGGTCTCCCCTTCGTGATAGCGCACCCGCATTCCGAATGCGGGATCTTCTTTTTCGAGCGGAACCGGTTCCACCACGGGCCCGGCAAGGCTGAACGCCGGAGCAGCATCAAGTTTCACCGCGGTTGGCAGTGGGCCTTCATCACTGGGCAGGTGGAGGGCATAGATGTGCCAACCCGCCTCACAGGTGGAGCGCAATTGCAATTGCACCGAATCCGCTTGCAGGGCCGTGGTGGAAAAAACCCAGTTCACGGGGCCGCCGGCAACGACAACGAGGCTTGCCGAGATGAACCAGGGGAGCAGGAAGGCACGTGTAACCCGGAGCATGCTGGAAGCTCCAAATTTACCCCATCCTGCGCGCACGGCATCGCGCAAGGGCATTAAAGAAGGTGATCGACATCCACGCGGAAATCCAAGCGCAGGACTTTTTCCGTGCGGCTGTCCGGCGAATAACCTTGTGCCAACCGTAGGCCTGCAAGCCACACCGGTTGCTCACCGCTGAGCACTACAAAGGCGGAAGGCTTGGCATAGCGCGGCACCCCGGCATCAATGAGCATATCGCTGATCAGCTTGGAACCGTTCAGCCCAACGGGCCGCATGCGGTCCCCCGGCAGCCAAGGCCGCACTGCCAACGGGAACTGTAGCTTGGCCATGTCCAACCACGCCGTTCCCATGCCCAGTGGGAATTCCACTTCAGAGGGAAGACAGGTTCGCCAACTGAACGGCCCCTGGTGGCCTTGCGCAGCCTCTTCCCTGGAAATGGTGAAGCCGTTCGGGGACGGTGCGGCAGGATGGATCGCCAGGTGGTTGTTGGCAAGGGTGATCACATGGTCACCGGCACTGAACCGGGCCCCGGTGCCGCCGCCATGGATGGCATCGGTCAATTGCCCGATCACATCCGGATGGATGCCCGTTCCCTTCAACAAGTGCATCAGCAACAAGCGAGGTGTAGTGCACTTCTGCAGGCGCTCCAACGGGATGCGGAGGATGCCGTCCCTGTCCGGCCCAAGTCCTGCCGCCAATTGCGCCACCCGTTCCGAGGCAGAGACCGCCAGTTCCGCCAGTAGTCCCGCATCCCTGGCAAGCACGGTGCGGGCCCCGGGACGCAGGTCCTCCAGCAAGGGCAGCAGTTCGTGGCGAATGCGGTTTCGCAGGTACTTGGGGTTTGCGTTGCTGGCATCCTCCCGGAAGGCAATGTCCCTTTCACGCGCGTACGTTGCGACCTGGTCCCTTCCCACCCCCAGCAACGGCCTGCAGATCCGGCCTTCTCCCAAGATCGTCACCGGGGGAATGCCGGTTGCGCCGTGCGCACCCATGCCGCGCAGCAGGTTGATCAACAGGGTTTCCATGACATCATCGCGGTGGTGGCCCAATGCCATAACCGGCGGGCCTTCACCCAGCAGCTCCTTGAACCAGGCATAGCGCAGTTCACGGGCGGCCATTTGCACGGAGATCCCGTCCGTCGCGCTTTTCACGTCCACTCGTACGGTGCGGAACGGCAGGCCTGCCTGTTTGGCGTATTGTTCCACGAAGGCCCGGTCACCATCGCTCACAGTGCCGCGCAACCCATGGTCCACATGGGCGATCATGCAGGGATGGCCCAGTTCGCGCAGCACATGTGCCAGCACCATGCTGTCGATGCCTCCGCTCACGGCCACCCACACGGGTTCACCCGGAGCGAGCATGGTATGGCGGAGGATGGTCCTGCGCACCTCAGCAAGCATGGCCAAAGGCATTGAGCACCGAGCGTGCCTTGTGCTCGCACTCGGCAAATTCCTGTTCCGGGGTGCTGCCGGCGGTGATCGCCCCCCCCGAGATGAGCGATGCCCGCCCTGTGGCCGCGTTCCAGGTCACGGTGCGGATCACCACGTTCAGGTCGGCGGTGCCATCCGGCAGAAAATAGCCCATGGTGCCGCTGAACAATCCGCGCCCCATATCCTCCGCGTCATCAATGAGCTCCATGGCGCGCACTTTGGGCGCACCGGTCATGCTGGCCATGGGGAAGGTGGCCCTGAGAATGTCCATGGGTGCAGTGCCCGGGCAAAGGAGGGCACTGGCGGTGCTCACCATTTGGTGCACATTGGGATAGCTCTTGACCGCGCAAAGTTCATCCACCCGGACGGTACCAGGCAGTGCAATGCGCCCAAGGTCGTTCCTGGCCACGTCCAAGGCCATGATGTTCTCGCTGCGTTCCTTGGGGTCCATGGCGAGTTCCGCAGCCAGTGCGGCATCCACCTCCATGGTGCTGCCACGCGGCCTTGTGCCTTTCATCGGCTCGGTGCGGATGCGATCGCCTTCAATGCGCAGAAAGCGCTCCGGACTGGCACAGAGCGCGTGCTGCTGCCCATGCCGCAGGAAGGCCGCAAAGGGCGCTGCCGAATGGCGCAGCAGCCGTGCAAAGGCGTTGTAGGGATCCAGTTCGGGGAGATGCGCCGTGCGTTGGGTGCAATAGTTCACCTCATAAATGTCTCCTGCCCTGATGTGGGCCAATAGCCTGTTTACCTGGGCTACATACCGCTCCTTTGGGGTGGTGCGCACCCACGTCGCCAAAGCCATGGGTCCAAGGGGCCCGGGATCACCGATCAATGAGGCCAGGAGCGCTGCTCCTTCCCGGCGCCATTCCGGGGCCGTCTCCATCACGGCTATGCCTTCACCAAGCCTGCCCA
>CALMYC010000358.1 GCA_937873385.1 uncultured Flavobacteriales bacterium
GCCGAACAGGCTCGAACCCAAGATCCACAGCGCCGGCCGCGCGCCGTTGCCGGGAATGGCGGCGATGCCAGTTTGGCCATCATCCGCGAAATGGCTCTGCAGCTCCAGCACGTCCTGCGGAAAGGCATCGCTGCTCGTCTCCAGATTGCGGCGCAGCGCGCGGGCGACGCGCTGGTCGCTGCCCGGCGCGCGACCCAGGCCCAGGTCGATGCGGCCGGGAAACAGCGATTCGAGCGTGCCGAACTGCTCGGCGATCACGAGCGGCGCATGGTTCGGCAGCATGATGCCGCCCGCGCCGATCCGGATCGTCGACGTCCCCGCGCCGACATGGCCGATCACCACCGCCGTCGCCGCGCTCGCGATGCCGGGCATGCCGTGATGCTCGGCGAGCCAGAACCGGCGATAGCCCCAGCGCTCGGCGTGCTGCGCGAGGTCGAGCGTATTCCGCAGCGCGTCGGCCACCGTGTGGCCGGCGGGAACGGGAGCGAGATCGAGGATGGAGAAGGGGATCATGCCTTGCAGCCATCAAGAAGCATGCAGCTCGAACAGTACGGACGAAGTGGCAGGGTGCTCCTCCAGGCCATTTTCCTTCAGTTCCTGCAAATCCTTTACAACCCCGCAATTCTCCCTATACCTTCGGACCATGATCGCCACCCGCATACCCCAAAAGGACGCCCGGTTCTACTTCGTGAGCTACCCGTGCGAGGACGTGCTGCGGCGCGTCCGCTTCATCAGCCGCTTCTATGCCGAGGGCGAAGCGCCCATTGATGCCGCCCACGTGGACAAGCAGGATGAGGTGGCGGGTTTCATCCAGCAGATCGAACGCAAGGACGACGCCTTCCAGCGGTCCATGTCGCAAGCGAAGATCAAGGCCATCCGGAACTTCTATGAGACAGCGGTGACGCAGCCGCCCATCCCCGGCACGGTGCTGCTGTTCACCTCTGAAACGCTGGACTTCTCCCCCATGGGCCAGTTGCAGAACGTGGGCGACCTGAAGGAACCGCGCGAGAAATACCTGATCATCGACGGGCAGCACCGCCTGGCCGCATTGGAATTCTACCTGCGCTCGCACCCGGAGGAGGCGAAGAGCATCCACGTGCCGTGCATCATCTTCGACGGGCAGAGCGAGGATTTCGCGGCGGAGATGTTCGTGATCATCAACAGCACGCCCACGCGCATCAACAAGAGCCACCTGATCGACCTGTACGAGCGCGTGAGCTGGGAAAAGCCGGACAAGCGCCTCGCGGCGAAAGTGCTGGAACGCCTGTACAACGAGCCGGACAGCCCGCTGCGCTATCGCATCAACCGGTTGGGCAACCGCAGCAAACAGGACAAATGGATCATGCAGGCTGAGCTGTTCAACGAGGTGCACCGCTGGATCCTGAAAAGCTGGAACACCAAGGACCCGGAGCGCATCACGGATGCCGCCGTGGAGCGCCGCTACCGCGTGCTGCAAGAATTTTTACGGGCCGCACGCAGTGCATGGGGCGATGCGTGGGGAGACCCGAAGTACAACGTGACCAAGCCCGTGACCCTGAAGGCGATGATCCGCGTGTGTGCCGACCTCAACGCGAAGGACCCCGAGCCCGAAGGCCGCGAACGTCGATGGACGCAGCGGTTGGCGCCTTGGGGCCAACTAACACGCGAGTTCCGCGATGAGGGCTTCTACGAGCGCTTCGCCGCAAAAGGACAAGTGGAGCGTGTGGGCAAGGTGCACAAGTATTTGGCTGCGGCAGTGAAGTTGTGAGACGTGATCGCTTTCTTTTCTTGACAGGATGGGCAGGATGAACAGGATGAACGCCATACCTCTTCGGCAGGTTTCCTTGCATTCATCCTGTTAATCTTGTCCAGGAGTTCATCTTGCCACACTTCAAAACCGCACGCTCACCCCGCCAAGCACATTGACCGGTGCTTGCGGAAAGAGCCCCACTTGTTCCTGCCTCCTCCCCTCGCTCATGTAGCTGTACGACCAGCCGTTGCTCTCGTACAATTCACTGAAGAGGTTGCGCACCGTAAGGTTGAAGTCCACGCTCTTCGTGCCTTTCAGGTTGAACAGGGAAACGTTGGCGCGCAGGTCATTCACCACGTATGCACCCAGCATGCGGTCGGTGCTACTGCTGTTGTCCAGGTACTGCTTGCCCACGTACTTGGTGATGAAGGTGAGTTCCGCTTGGGCTTTCTTCGGCTTGTCCCATACACGGAAGCTGAGTTGGCTTGCCGCGATGATGCCCGGTGAGAAGGCGAGGTCGCTGGTACCGTGGGAAAACGCCACTTGACCGCCGTTGTCCCAGTCGTCCACGTATTCGGTGAAGTCGATCACCTTGTTGCGGCTGAAGGTGGCGTTGGCCTTCCACTGCAACCGTTTGGTGAGCTGCGCGGCGAACATCAGTTCCACGCCGGCGCGGTAGCTCCGGGGCACGTTGGTGCGCAATGCGGCGCCCACATCATTCAATTCGCCGGTGAGCACCAATTGGTCGGTGTAGTTCATGTAGTAGCCGTTGATGCCCGCATTCCAGCGCCCGGTGCGGTATTCGTAGCCTGCCTCGTAATCCAACAGCCGCTCGCTCGTGGGGCGGCTGGCAGGCGTGGTTTCCTCCAGGTCGTCGCGGTTGGGCTCGCGGTTGGCCACTGCGAAGGATGCATAAGCCTTCCCACCTTCCTGCACGCGCCACAGCACCCCGGCCTTGGGGTTGAAGAAGTTCCATGCGAGTTCCTGCGTCACGTTGTCCAGTTTGTTGTTGAAGCCCAGGAAGCTGTACGTGACATTGCGTACTTGCAGATCCCCGTAGAGATCGATCTTCGGGTTCAGTGCGTAGGTGAGCTTGGCGAAGGCGTTTGCATCGGTCTTGTGCGCATCATTGTCGTAGTAGCGCTGGCGGATGTCGGTGCTGCCTGCATAGCGCGCCCAGATCACTTCGCCGAAGTGCTCTCCGCAGTAATCGCTGTAGCTGCCGCCGAGCACCACCTTATGCGCGCCCAATTTGATGTCCGCGCTGAGGTTCGCGCCGGTGAGCGTGTTGTCCAGCCATTTGCGGCGGATGATGTCCGTGGTGGTGATGCTGTCGCCGTTGATCACCGCCGGTGCGATGCCGTATGTGGCAAGTTTGTCGTTGGGCCTCCATTGCTCGTAATAGCCCGCTCCATTCACGCGGAACAACGTGAGGTTGAGCACGGCGTTGCTCCCCATCTGCTGGTCGAAGAGCACTTGGTAGTGCGCCTGGTCGTAGTGGTCCACTTGGTTGTCGTAGATGAAGCCGTTGTAGGTGCGGTGAACCGGCAGGGTGTCGCGGGGCACACCGTCCCAGGCCTGGTAGGTTTTCTCCAGCCCGCGGAAGGTGATGAAGCGGAGCGAGCGCGTTTTGCCCACATAGGCGCCTTGCAGGAAATAGCTCTTCAGGTCGGCGGTGGCGCGGTCCACGTAGCCATCGCTGGTGATGGACGAGAGGCGCATGTCGAGGCTGACCTTCGACCCCTCCTCCGCGCCCAGCAGGCCGG
>CALMYC010000359.1 GCA_937873385.1 uncultured Flavobacteriales bacterium
GGCACGATCGATCTTTCCACCTCCGGCGGTCTCGCGCCTTACCAATTCGACTGGTCCCGGCCTGACGGATTCGCATCCACTTCAGAAGACCTCACCGCACTGGGCGCCGGCACGTACAACCTGTCCATCACCGATGCCAATGGGTGCATCACAACCCGAAGCATCACGCTCACTGCACCGGACGCCCTTGCCGCAACCTTGCTCGTTACCAGCAATGAATGCGACCTGGCGAGCGATGGCAGCATCGACCTCGCCGTGACCGGGGGAACAGCGCCCTTCACGTATGCCTGGACCGGGCCAGGCGGGTACACCGCCCCCACCGAAGACACCAGCGGGCTTGCCAGTGGCGACTACTCCGTCGCCGTGACCAGCAGCATGGGCTGCACCACGACGGCGAATGCCACGGTGGTTGCCGCAGCGCCCATGCACCTGGAAGTGTATGCCTCCAACTATGGAACCGTGAACATTCCGTGCCATGGAGACAGCGGTGGCGCAATAGTGCTTGATGTAAACGGAGGATT
Organism: uncultured Flavobacteriales bacterium; assembly: GCA_937873385.1. Taxonomy (GTDB): domain Bacteria; phylum Bacteroidota; class Bacteroidia; order Flavobacteriales_F; family PHOS-HE28; genus PHOS-HE28. The sequence goes on from CALMYC010000359.1 coordinate 522, forward strand.
TGCCCCGCTCTCCATCGCCTGGACCGGGCCCGCGGGATTCCTTGCGGACAGCACCGTGCTGAGCGGGCTGGTGGCAGGCACCTATGCCGTAACCGTCACGGACAACCATGGCTGCGTTCGTGACACCTCCATCACGCTGATCGAACCGGACATTGCCTTGCAAACGTTGCTCACACCCGTGAACATCAATTGCACCGGGGCAGCCTCCGGGGCCATAGACGCAACCGTTACAGGTGGTGCTGGCCCATACGTGTTCAGTTGGCGCGGCCCGGACAGCACCATGTACGGCACCGAAGACCTGGCCAACGTGGCCGCCGGCAACTATGAACTTGTGGTCACGGACGCCAACCAGTGCGTCAACTCCGTGCAGGTCACCCTTACTGAGCCGGCCAGTGCAGTGGGAGCATCATACACCATTCCCGACCACAATGGCTCCGGTACCAGCTGCGTGGGATCCACCGACGGCGTGATCAACCTGGCCGCCCACGGCGGAATGCCGGGTTATACCTACAGTTGGACCGGCCCGAACGGGTTCATGGCCGCGGAGGACAGCATCCAAAACCTTGCTGCGGGTGATTATTCCATCACAGTGACCGATGCCAACGGCTGCACCTACTCCCAATTCATAACCGTGGTGCCGCCTCCGGCGATCACCGTGGACCTCAATGCCGCCATCTTCCCTGGTGGCAGCTCAATCAGTTGCCATGGTGCCGCCGACGGCAGCATTATGGCCAA